>JARKOQ010000115.1 GCA_029976005.1 Aggregatilineales bacterium
TCATAGCGGGCGTGCACCGGGCGGTCGTAGCCGTAGACGGTCAGCGCGTCCTTCTCCAGCGCCACATCGACGATCGTCGTCGGGAAAACAGCCTCCACCCCCGGCAGCATGTTCCAGTAGCCATAATTGAATTTCATGAAGTTCCCCCTTCGAAGTAAGCGTAGCGTCCGTGTGGACGGAATTCCCCGGTTCAGGCCGGCGCGCGGCGCAGGCCGCCATTATATCCCACGCGGGCCGGGCAGAAGCATCAAAGACATCTCACCGCGGAGGACGCGGAGAACACAGAAAAAAGATGTGATATGACTCTTTTTTCCCTGCTTTTCTTGGCATTCTTGGCGTCTTTGCGGTTCGCTGTTTTTTGCTTTGACCTTGCCCGGCCTACTTGATACTCCCGGCGGTGATGCCCTTGGTCAGCGTGCGCTGGAACAGGACGAAGAACACCAGGCAGGGCAGCAGCCCCAGCAGCGCCGAGGCGCTCGACGTGGTGGCGTCCATGTTGTGCTGGCCCTGCAAGACGGCGATCGCCAGCGGCACGGTCTGCTTCGAGGTCGAGACGAGCAGGACCATCGGCAGGAAGAACTCGTTCCAGGTCCAGATGAAGAAGAACACGAACAGCACCGACAGGGTCGGCATGCTGATCGGCATCACGATCCGGAGCAGAAGCTGGAGCTTGGTGCAGCCGTCGATCATGGCCGCCTCGTTGATCTCGCGCGGGAAGGCGCTGAAAACCGAGGTCAGCAGGTAGGTGCCGAAAGCGCTCTGGATGACCGTAAAGACCAGGATCACGGCGATCTGCGAGTTGTAGATGCCGAAGAACTTGGCGAAATAATACAGCGGGTAGGCCAGCGATTCCTGGGGCAGCGTATTGGCCATCAGGAAAAAGACCAGGAACCACACCCGCCCGCGCACCCGGCCGATACCCAGGGCGAAGGCATTGAACAGGGAGAGGGCCACCCCAAAGATCGCCACCGTCAGGCTGATGACCAGGCTGTTGATCAGCTTGTTGGTGAAATCCACCCGGTTCCAGAAGTCGATCAGCCCCTGGACGTAAATGCCCTGCGGCAGGCTCATCGGGCCGTTGTTGGCGTATTCCGCCGGGGATTTGATGGCGTTGATGAACACGATCAGGAACGGAAAGAGCATGACGATCAGCAGCACGGTCAGCCCGACCAGGGCCACGACCTTGCCCACCTGGGCGCGGTCGAGCCGGAGCGGGTTCCCCTGAAGGTTCGCGGAGCGCGTCCTGATCATGTTAGTACCCTTCCTTGAGTTCCTGGCCGGACTGGACGTTGATGAAGATGACCGTCAGGATGATGATGATTGCGGTCATGATCGTGGCGATGGTCGCCCCGTAGCCGACGCTGGATTTCTCGAAGAAGTTCTGGTAGGCGAAATAGGAGGGCACGATCGTCGCCCGGCCCGGCCCACCCCGGGTGAGGACGAAAATCTGGGCGAAGACCTTGAGCGAGTGAATCAGGGTCGTGAGCACCACGACGAAAATCTCCGGCCGGATCTGGTGGATGGTGATGTAAAAGAACTTGTCGAACCAGGTCGCGCCGTCCACCGAGGCCGCTTCATAAAGGTCCGGATCGACGCGCTGCAAGGCCGCCATGAAGATCACCAGGGGGTAGCCGATCTGGAACCAGACCATGATCGCCATGACCGAATAGATCGCGAGGTCGGCGTCGCCCAGCCAGTTCTGCGATTCCAGCCCGACCGCGTTGAGCATCCAGTTCAGCACGCCCCAGTTGGGCTGCATGATCCAGCGCCACACCACCCCGGCGATCGCCACCGGAAGAATCTGGGGCAGGTAGTAGCCCGCCCGGAAGAAGCTGGCGAGACCCTTGCCGAGCTTGCTGCTCACGTAATCGTACAGGAAGGCGGCCAGCAGCAGCCCGACGATGGTCGGGATGATCACCATCGCCACGATGATGTACAGGTTGTTCTTGAACGAAGCCCAGAAGGTGGCGTCGTTCAGGGCCTTCTCGTAGTTGCCGAGGCCGATCCAGACCGGCGAGCTGACGCCGTTCCAGTTGGTGAAGCTGACGCCGACGTTGACCAGGAACGGCAGGACGATGATCAGAAACAGGGCGATCGCGCCGGGCAGCAGGAAAGCCCAGTACCCCCTGTTGGGCGCCGTGCGGGTAATGTTCATGAAGCGCTCCTCAGGAAAAAAGCGGTCAGCGATCAGCGGTCGGCCAAAAGCAAAAACAACCTGATCGGGATACCCCCGTTTTTTCTTGACTCTCTGCCTCTTGTCTCTTGCCGCGCTCCTGTGGCCAGGAGGGCAGTGCCCCGGAGGCAACGGGGCACTGCCATTTCAGCCGGTACGCGGCTTGAAAGCGTCGGTCTTACTCCCCGGTGACCGTGGCGCGGTACTCGAAGTACGGCGCGGCCAGGAAGTCCAGGGTCTCGGTCGGGGTCATCGTGCCCGCGATCAGCTCCTGCACGCCCGACACCAGGATGTCGTAGTAGCCTGGGGCGGGCCAGTCCGGGTAGAAAGCGAAGCCGTCATCGGCGATGATCGTGTTGAAGTTCTCGATCAGCTCGGAGATCTTGGGATCGGTGATCAGCTCCAGGTCGGCGTTGACCGGGATGCCGCCCGCGTTGCCCAGGATGCTCTGGATTTCCGGGGACATGGTGATGTCGATGAAGTCGTAGGCCAGGTCCTTGTTCTCGGAGTTGGCCGGGACAACCCAGATGTTGCCGCCGGAGCCGGCGTTGAGCGTATTGCCGGGCATCAGGAAGGTGCTCCACTCGAAGCCTTCGATCTCGTTCATGAAGCGGCCGTACCACCAGCTGCCGGACATCATCAGCGGCGCATCGCCGGATTCGAAGGCGACGCCCATGTCCTCGGCGGGGATGCCGGTCGCGTTTTCATCGATGTAGCCCTTGGCGACCCACTCGGCCATCCGCTCGGCCCCGAAGGTGAACTCCGGCCCGTGGAAGTCCACGTCGCCCTGGTACAGCTCGAAGGCGTTGACCCAATCACGGTCGGCCTGGCTGAGGACCAGCTCGTAGAAGATGTGCTGGGCCGGGTATTCGGAGGCGCCCAGGGCGATCGGGGTGATGCCCGCGTCGACGAACGTCTGGAAGACGGCTTCCAGCTCTTCCAGGGTGGTCGGCACTTCGACGCCGTATTCCTTGAACATGTCCACGTTGTAGTACCACATCACGTACTCGCCGTAGTTGGTCACGCCGTACCACGCGCCGGAGCCCATGATGCCGTTCTCGTAGCGGCAGGTCGTCTGGAGGCCGGGGCTGAGGATTTGATCCCAGCCGCGCTCGACGGCGACCTCGGTCAGGTCGGTCAGCAGGCCTTGCTGCGACAGGAAGCCGGCCGTGGCGTTGCCCTTGTTGTATTCCATGATGTCGGGGGCTTCGTCCGAGTTCAGGATCATCGGGGCCGTCTGGCGGATTTCCTCGAAGCCGCGCTCCTCGAACTCCACGGTGACGCCGGGGTGCGTCGCCTCGAACTGCTCGATGGCGGCGGCCCAGGCCATGCCCATCGCGCCGTTGGCCGACTCATAGTGCCACAGGCGCAGGACGCGCCCTTCCTGCGCGGCGGCCAGCGGAAGCTGGACGATGATCAGCACCGCGACCACCAGCACAATCAGCATCAGTTTGGATGACTTGCGATTCATTTTTGTTCTCCTCCAGGGTAATTGTGACCTGAACAGATGGGAAGCACGCGAGACTTGGTCGATAGATTCCCCCTTTCGATGACGCTGCGCCCAACGTTTCGCGGTCGTGGATGCCATCCCACGGATCGGGCTGGCTCAGTACGTCTGGCGGCGAGGCCCGGCGCTGCCCCGCACGACCAGCTTGCACGGCAGCAGCACGCCGGATTCGTCCTGCGGCTGCCCTTCGAGCTGCCGGACCAGCAGTTCCACGCCCAGGCGGCCCATTTCGGCGGTCATCGCCTCGGCCGCCGTCAGCGGCGGGATCATCATCTCGGCGGCAGCGGCGGAGGACACGACCGAGACGATCGAAAAATCATCCGGGATGCTCCAGCCCCGGTCGGCGATGGCCTGCATCACGCCCGGCACGGCGCGCTCGTTCATGATGACCAGCGCGGTCAGGTCGGGATGCTCGGCCAGCAGCGCGCCAAACGCTTCATACCCGGCCTTTGGCGCGGCCCGGCAAAAGCGCGAAACACCCTGCAACTTGGCCCGCTGCATGACCGCTTCGAAGGCGGCCTGGGTGCGCACGGCCGGCCCGTAACCGGCGGTATAGGTGGATTGGGACTGGTTCAGGAAACCGATCCGGGTGTGGCCGAGCTGCATCAGGTAGGCGACGGCCTCCACGACGGTCTCGTGAAAGTCGATGTCCACGTGGGGGATGCCATCGCAGTCGGAGCAGCGCCCGATCATGCTGAAGGGGAATTCCAGCTCGCGCAGCAGCCGGATGCGGTCGTCTTCCAGGCGGACTTCCATGACGATCACGCCGTCCACCAGCCCTTGCTGGGTAAGCTGGCGCATCTCGTCCGGGTTGTGGATTTCGGAGGACCACAGCACCAGGTTGTAGCCGCAGTTCCGGGCGGCGTTGGCGGCGCTGGTGACGAATTCCAGCTCCGTGAAGCCCAGCCCGCGCTCCGGGGTCGGGAAGAGCAGGGCGATGATCCGGCTGCGCTTGCTGGCCAAGCCGCGCGCCAGGGCGTGCGGCTTGTAGCCCAGCTCCTCCATCGCGGCGAAGATGCGCTCGCGGGTTTCCGCGGAGATCGGCCGCGTGCCGTTCAGGGCATAGGAAACGGTGCTCAGGGCGACGCCGGCGCGCCTGGCGACGTCGGACATGGTGGGCATGGGATGGGCCTCTACCTGGTTGCCGGGGGCAGGCCGGATGTATCGAAGCCAGTCATCGAAACGCATAGTCGAAGCGTTTCGATTCCATGATGTCACGATTCCCGGATTTTTGTCAAGCAGTTTGCACAGCCATGCCGGGGCGATCACACCCAAAGCAATCGGCACCGCCAAAACGCCAGGGACGCCAGAAAAAACGGAGAAAAGCAGGCCGTGGAAACCGCGCGCGGCAAAGGACACGCTGCCGGGCCTGGGAGGATTTTTCGGTTTGATGCGGCCATCCTGACCGGGTGTGTTTCAGATTGGGGGCAGTCATAAAACTTTGGACACGGATTTTCACCAGTTTTGCTTTGAATCCGTGTTTTTCCGTGCCTTTTCCGTGTAAATCCGTGTCCTATTCCTGTTTTTCCGTCCTTGCCCCCAATTCGGAATACACCCATCCTGACCGCCGCGCTTGTGAAAATCGTCTGTTTTCGCTATGATCAGCATATATAAGGATATTTTGTATCTAAAATAGCGATTGACGCGGCTTTTCGCGCCGGGGCGAGCGGGCCACGGCCCGCCCCCCGGCGCATTGTGCATCGTGTGGGCTTCAGCTTACGAAAAGGAATGGATGTTTAGAAAGATGAACCTTACGAAACGCTGGTTTATCCTTGTGGGACTCGTGTTGTTGAGCGTGTCTGGCGTCGTCAGCGCCCAGGGGGACGGGACGCTCGCCCTGACCCCCGGCCAGCCGGTCATCGCCCAGGTCGAGCCGGGGGGCGCGGCCCGCTACCCGTACAACCTGGCCCAGCCTAGCCTGGTCGCTTTTCAGGCCATGAGCGACAGCGCGCGGCCGGTCCTGAGCGTCCTGCGCGACGGCGCGCCGGTGGCCTCCCAGCCCAACGACGCGGCCCAGGCGACGGTGCTTCTGGAAACGTTCCTGGACGCCGGCGCCTATACGGTCGAAGCGAGCACGCGCGATTCGGCCGCCGGGACGATCGTCCTGCTGGTGCAGACCGAGACGCCGGTCGCGGTTACGCCGCTTCTGTCCGGGCAGAGCCTGGCCGGCGCGGTCAGTCCCGAATCCCCCCTGGCGTTGTTCAGCCTGAACGCGCTGGACGAGCCGGCTTACCTGTTCGTCGAGGGCGGCCTGCCAGGCCAGGGCGTCGACGCCCGCCTGGTGGACGCCGAAACCGGGGCCGAGGCGGCGACCATCGCCGCGCGGCTGGCCGGTGCGCGCCTCACGATCCCGGTTGGGAGCGAGAAGTACCGGCTGGAGATTGCCCACGGCAGTCCAGATGGCGCGCAGCCGTTCAGCCTGTGTTACGTGCCCGCCAGCCTGGGGAGCTGCCAGCCGGGGAACGCCGCGCCGCCGCCCACCCCGGCCGTCCAGCCTCAGGGAGACACGGCCTGCCGCGTGACGCCCAACAACGCCAACGGCGCGAATCTGCGCCAGACGGCCAACGTCAACGCCCCGATCGTGGTCGCGATCCCGGCGGGCGACAGCGCGCTGGTCAGCGGAATCTCCCCGGACGGGACTTTCTACAACGCCGTCTACGGGAACTGGACGGGCTGGGTCGCCGCGGTCGCGGTGACGCTCGGCGGTGAGTGCGGCTCGCTGGCGGTGATCGCGCCGCCGGCGCTGCCATCGACGCCCATCCCGCCCACGGCGACGCCCCTGCCGGCCCCGACGCTGCCGCCGCCCCCCACCCAGCCGTCCGGGCCCTGCCACGTGGTCTTCAGCGCCGACGAGCTGGTCTATACCCAGCCGGAGGTCAGTCCATCCTACATCCAGGATGAGATTCCGGCGGGCGGCGAGCTGATCCCGGTCGGACGCTGGCAGAACAACCCGTCCTGGTGGAAGACGAATTACGCCGGAGCGTGGTGGCTGAACGCCCCCGGCACGGCGGGGCAGGTCATGGGGGATTGCAGCGGCCTGCCGCTGGTCGCCTGGCCCTGATTGACGCGAAAAAAACGGGAGCGGCCGCGCGGCCGCTCCCGTCTGCTGACTGCCCTCTTTACCAGCGGGCCGCGCTGCCAATCCAGGTGGTGACCTGGGACACGGTGAAGCTGGTGTACAGCTCGCCGGAGGTATAGGCCCCATCCGAAATCAGGCTGTCGGTGGCCGTGCCGCTGACGCTGCCGCCCACGTAGACCTCGTAGGTCGCCCCGGCAACCAGTTCCGGTGACGAGAACACGATCGACTGGTAGGTCTTGCTCGGCGCGAAGGTTAGCACGGCGCTGCCGTCGCCGGCCCGGAACTGTACCAGACTGCCGGCCTGCAAGGGCGAGCTGAAGTTGACCAGCACGGAATACTGGGTGGAAGCATCACCGGGAGCCTCGGCCATGCCGGCGCTGCCCGCCGCCACCAGCAACCCGCCGCTGATCGTGAACGAGCCTGCGTCCAGCGCGCCGTTCATGTTCTCGGTCGGGCCGTTCACCAGGGCGATTCCGCCGGTCATCTCGAACGAGCCGTTCGAATCAAGCCCATCCCCGCCCGCGTCGACCGCGAGATACCCGCCGTTGATGATCAGGTGGTAGTCGCCGGAAGCGGCGAACATATCCTGGCCCGGCCCACCCTGCCCCCGCCCGCCGCGTCCCGGCCCGCCCATCAGCATGCCGGAGCCAGCGATCCCGCCGGCCGCGTTCAGGCCGTCGTCGCTGGCGACGACGTGGATCGTGCCGCCGTTGATCGTGATCGCAGCGCTTTCGATGCCTTCATACGACCGGGTAATGCGGATGTCGCCGCCGTTGATCGTCAGGGTCGTATCGGCGTGCATGCCGTCATCCCCGCTGGAGAGGGTCAGCGTGCCGCCGTTCACCACCAGACTGCTGTTGGCGTTGAGCGCGTCATCCGTCGCGTCGATGGTGAGCGTCCCGCCGTCGATCTGGATGCCAACCGTCGCCTGGATACCCTTGGCCGCTTCCGTGCTCCCCGTCGTCCAACCGCCGGACGCGCCGCGGCTCCCGCCGCCCGCCGCCAGACTGATGACGCCGCCCGCGATCGTGACCGAGCTTTCGGCCTGGATGGCATCCCCGCCGGAGGTGACGTTGATCGTCCCGGCGTCGATGGCGACGTAGCCCAGCGTGGTATCTTCGGCGTTATCAGATTTCAGGCCGTCGCCCTGGGCCGTCACGGTGATGACGCCATCCTGAATCACCAGATAGTCCTTGCCCCGGATGCCGTCATCGACCGCACCCACGAAGATCGTCCCACCCGCGATAACAAGGCCGTCCTTGCTGGCGATCCCGTCGTTGTAGTTGCCGGAGACGCTCAGGGTGCCGGGGCCGCAGATCGTCAGGTCGCTCCTGCTGAAGATCGCGGCGTTGGGTTCGTCCTCCTCCGCCGTGGCGAAGACGTAGGTCGTGCCGTCCGAGACGCGGTTCTCGGTCCCCTCCGCCAGGATGATCACGGCATCATCGGCATTGACGATGCTGATCGGCGCGCTCGACGTGCTGGCGAGGTCGACCCCGTTCAGGACCAGGCGCACAGGCTCCTCGGATTCGGTGTCCACGACGATCTGCCCGTCGGTCAGACTGCCGCTCAGCAGATAGACGCCCGCCGCGTTGATCGTGACGGAGCTGCCCGCCGCAACCGCGCCGCTGCCTTCCACGCTGATCGCTTCCCCATTCAACGCGATCGACGTCGCCGTGCCGCCATCCCAGGTGCAGATTTCCGCGCTGGCCTGCGGGTGGCTCGATCCGGCCAGCGGCTCGCTCGACTGGGCCGGCTGCGGGGCGCTCCCACACGCGAACAGCATGGACAGCGCCAGCGGATAAGCCAGCCAGGATGTGATTCTTCGCTTGTTCATCGTTCTCCTCGACAAGAGTTCCCAACGTCTGGCCAGGGGCCAAAACGATCGATCGACCGGTAGGTATCTGCTCATGATCGGAAGCATACTCCCCGGATTTTCAGAAGTTGTTCAGATCGCGTTAGAGGTACTTGAAGTTTGCTTTGCCCAGGAACAAGCAGCCAGGAAAGCCCGCCAATCCCGCCCCGCCCCGGACGCAAAAAAACAGGGCTTTCGCCCTGTCCATCCCTCTTGCTTCCCAACGGCGGCCGATCCCGGCCCTATTCCTGCCGGTCGCGGTAGAAAACCATCTCACGCAGGTCGGCCTCGGCCTGCCCGATCTTGGTCCGGTAGATGTCGAGCTGGCTTTCGAAGGACGAGCGGATATGGCTGGCCTTGTACCCGGCGATCATCTGCGCCAGCCAGTCGTCCATCGTCGCGCGGTCGGGGGGCGTGTAGCGCCCCTGGAAGATGATTTGCTCAGGGGGCAGCTTGGGCGGCATGGGCGGATACGGCCCGCGCGCGTACCCGAAGACGATCGTCATCAGCGGCACGGTGCCTTCCGGCAGACCCAGACGCTCCTGGAGGTACTTGGCGTCCAGCAGGCCGCTGCGCCCCGTCTCCGAGAGCATGACCGACGAGACTCCCAGCGCCTCGGCCGCGATGTTCATGTTCATGGCGGCCAGCGAGGCGTTGGTCACCGCGATGGTGTATTCAACCAGCGGGCTGTGGGGGAAAGCATCCAGCACCTGGCGGTCGCGGTAGGTATCGGCGACGACGATCACCGCCCGGTTGCCGCGAAAGGGGATGGACTGCCCAAAGGTCTGCCGCCACAGGTCGGCGTCGAAGGCGGCGAATGCCCAGGATTGCAGGTTGACCGTCGAAGGGGCCAGCCGTCCGGCCTCCAGAATCGCCGCGAAAACGTCCTCCGGGATGGCCTGGGCGGTGAACGACCGCACGCTGCGCCGGTTGAGGATCACCTGGAGCAGGGCGTTGTCGGCCAGGGAAGGGGGAACCCTCGGCCTGCCGCGCACGATCCGGATCAGGCTGCGCAGGGCCGTGCTCAAACTCAGTCGTGGGATCATGGCTCGCTTTCCGCGTTCGCTTGCATCATTGGCGCACATCCGCCCCGGAAGACCTTCACCCCGCCCCGACCGGGACGATCCGGAAAACCGGATAGGACGCAGCCACCGCCTCGAAGGCGGACAGCGGGGCGTCCTTGTCCACCGGCACGTGGGGCCGCGCTCCCGGCGCGCGGTGCAGGTACGCCTTCAGGATCGGCGCGCGCCGGTCTGCGGGGACTTCCTCCAGCCGGACCTCGCTGCGGCCTCCACTGCGGATGAAGGCCCGGCCGTGAGCGGCCCGTACATTTTGAACCCATTGCGCGTCGTCGCCAAGCATGGACACCAGGTAGCGCTCTCCCTCTACCAGCGCCACGACGACGGGCAGCGCGATGATCTTGCCCGATTTTCGCCCGGTCACCTCCAGCGTGACCAGATAATTGGGCGCGATGCCCGACGAGTGAATCGCGGCCCACAAGCGGTTGAGGATGCGCGCCAGCCAGTTGGGGCGCTGCCCGCGATACAGCCAGCGATGGGTGAAGTTGTCCATCGGTTTTGCCTCCATTCATCCAGGGATCACTCTTCAATACGCGGAATCGCGCGTTTTCGTTCCGCGCATCGTCCAGGTCAGAGAGGTGCGCGCCGGCTGCCGTTTTCGAGCGGTATGCGCCGGGGGAAGGTGATAGACTCAGGTTACGAACCGACACCGCCAAAGGAAACTGGCATGAGCATACACAACACTCTGGCCCAGACACCACCGATGGGCTGGAATAGCTGGGATTGTTACGGCCCGACCGTGCGCGAGGACGAGGTCAGAGCCAACGCGGACTATATGGCCGCGCACCTGGCCCGCCACGGCTGGGACACGATCGTGGTCGACATCCAGTGGTACGAGCCGGCGGCCCAGGCGGGCGGCTACCGCCCCAACGCCGACCTGATCATGGACGGGTACGGCCGCCTGATGCCCGCCCTGAACCGCTTTCCTTCCGCCGCGAACGGCGCGGGCTTCAAGCCACTGGCCGACTATGTCCACGGCCTGGGGCTGAAGTTCGGCATCCACATGATGCGCGGGATTCCCCGCCACGCCGTCCGGGCCAACCTGCCGATCCTGGGCAGCGCCTACCGGGCGGGGGACATCGCCGACATGACCCGGCTCTGCCCCTGGAACGACGACATGGCCGGGATCGACATGGCGAAGCCCGGCGCACAGGCCTACTACGACTCCGTCGCCGCGCTCTACGCGAGTTGGGAGATCGATTACCTCAAGGCCGACGACATGCTCTACCCGTACCACGCCCAGGAGATCGAAGGCATCAGCCGCGCCATAGAGGCCACCGGGCGGCCCATCGTGCTGAGCCTCTCCCCCGGCATGGGCCTCACC
Source organism: Aggregatilineales bacterium (assembly GCA_029976005.1). Taxonomy (GTDB): domain Bacteria; phylum Chloroflexota; class Anaerolineae; order Aggregatilineales; family Ch27; genus JARKOQ01. The sequence continues at coordinate 11,015 of JARKOQ010000115.1, forward strand.
ACGGACCACGCCGAGCACCTCCGCCAGCACTGCGAATTGTTCCGCATCTCGGCCGATTTCTGGGATCGCTGGGACGATCTCAAAGCCCAGTTCGACCTCTGCAAAACCTGGGCCCCCTGCACCGGGCCGGGCTGCTGGGCCGACGCCGACATGCTGCCCCTGGGCCGGATCGGCATCCGGGCCGAGCGGGGGATTGACCGCCAATCCCTGCTCACCCACGACGAGCAGATCGCGCTGATGACCCTCTGGTCGATCAGCCGCTCGCCGCTGATGTTCGGCGGCGACCTGCCCAGCAACGACGCCTTCACTCTGAGCCTGCTGACCAACGACGAGGTGCTGCGGGTCAACCAGGCCAGCCGCGACAATGACGAACTCTGGCGGCGCGGCGATCAGGTGGTCTGGACGGCCCGCGACCGCGATTCCGAGGATCGCTATCTGGCCCTGTTCTACCTGGGGGAGGCTCCCTCGGCCGAGATCGAGGTCGATCTCGCGGCCCTGGCGGGGGGCGAGCGTTACGAAGTCCGCGATCTGTGGGCCGGGGCGGACGCGGGCCGTGTGAGCGGCGCGCTGCGCCAGCCGGTCCCTTCGCACGGCGCGAAGCTCTACCGCCTGCGCCGGGCCTGATCCAACCGCGCCGCCGTACGGCGCGGCCAGCCGCTTCCAGGCTGCCCGGCTTATCGCGATTGTTTCCTCGCGGTTAGCCCCGACCTTTACACGATATTGATACGGGCGTCTTTTCCCTTGCACAAATCCTTATAGGTCGCGGGATACAGTGAGGGTAGAGACCGATCCGCGTGCCAGGAAGGACGCCCGCCATGAAAACCATCCTCGTTCAACTCTCAGCCAGACCCTGGACGATGCAGGCGCTTCACCTCGCCTGCGCGCTGGCCCGCAATACGGAAGCGGAAGTCATCCTGCTCCGGCTGATGCAGGTGCGCCATCCGAGCTACCTCGGAACCGAGTTCGGATACGCCTCACCGACCCGGCAGGAAGCGGCCGACCTCGCGGACTACGGCGCGACGGCCGAGGACTACGGCGTCAGCCTGGCGCTCCGCGAGATGCAGTGCGTGACCGCGCTGAACGCGGTCGCCGACGCGGCCGAACAGACCGGCAGCGAGATCGTGTTTGCCCACGTGCCCCCCAGCCGCATCCCCTACTGGCGCCGCTACCAGATCTGGAGTCTGGAGCGCCGCCTGTCCACCGGCCGCCGGCAGCTCTTCACGCTCGACAAGCCGGTTTCCGGCGTGGATCAGCCGGCCGCCATCACGATCAAGCCCGCGCCCGTCGCGGCGCACAAATAAGGCGCACACCCGCGCGGCCTGGGTGACTGGCCTGCATCCGATTCCGGACTCTTTCACTCACCACTCGCAACCATCGAGGAAACCTATGTCAGCTCATGAAGTCACTGAACGCGTCGCCAATCTCGTGATTGGGGAACGCCTGCAAACCAGGGATATTTCGCACCAGACCGCCCCCAACCCGATCGCTCTGGCGGTGCTGGCCAGCGACGCCCTGTCTTCCGTGGCCTACGCCACCGAGGAAATCCTGATCATCCTGAACACGGCGGCGGTCGGGTCTTTTGTCCTGTTCGGCCTGCAAGGCAACGCCGTCTCGATCCCGGTCGCCCTCGCCATCGCCCTGCTGATCGCCATCGTCTCGATCTCGTACCGCCAGACGATCTTCTCCAATCCGGCCGGCGGCGGCGGGTACCGCGTCGCCAAGGAGAACCTGGGCGAGGAGCTGGCCCAGGTGACCGGCGCGGCCCTGTTGACCGATTACATCCTGACCGTGGCCGTCAGCATCAGCGCCGGGGTCGCCAACGTCATCAGCGTTGTTCCCGCCCTGCTGCCTTACCGCGTCTGGCTGACGGTTGGCATCATCCTGTTCATGACCGTGATCAACCTGCGCGGCGTGAAGGAAAGCGCCCGCCTGTTTTCGATCCCGACCTACTTCTTCCTGGTCACGATCGGCCTGACGCTGATCGTCGGCTTCGTGAAAATGGCGACCGGCACGCTGGGGACCGTCACCGGAGTCGAGGCGATCCACCACGAGGTGCTGGAGCCGGTCACGCTCCTGCTCCTGCTGCGCGCCTTCTCGTCCGGCTGCACGGCTCTGACCGGGATCGAGGCGATCTCCAACGATACCCAGCTCTTCCGCCAGCCGCGCGCCCGCAACGCGGCCAGGACGCTGGTGGCGATGAGCATCATCCTGATCACCCTGTTCCTGAGCATCACCGTCCTGTCGAATGCCATCCACGCGGTGCCATCCCACGACGAGACCGTGATCAGCCAGCTCGCGCGCACCGTCTTCGGCAACGAAGGCCTGGGCTACGTGGCCTACGTCCTGACCATCATCGGCGCGTTCGCGGTGCTGTTCATGGCCGCCAACACCCCCTTCGCGGACTTTCCGCAGCTCGCCGCCCTGCACAGCAGCGACGGTTTCCTGCCGCGCCAGCTCACCTATCGCGGCCGCCGGCTGGTTTTCACCTGGGGCATCTACGTGCTCTCCGCCGCCGCGATCTTCCTGGTGATCGTGACCGGGGCCGTGGTGACCAACCTGATCCCCCTGTATGCCATTGGCGTCTTCCTGGGCTTCACCATCAGCCAGACGGGGATGGCCCGCCGCTTCTGGCGAGCGGGGCACGTCAAGCCGGGCGAGTTCACCTGGGGGCTGGAAACGAAGATCGTCTACGATCCCCGCTGGCAGATCAAACTGCTCGTCTCCGCCACCGGGGCCACGATCACGTTCCTGGTGATGATCGTATTCGTCATCACCAAGTTCACCAGTGGGGCGTGGGTCATCGTCATGCTCATCCCCACCCTGGTCTGGACATTCTTCCGAATTCATCGCCACTACAAGGAGACGGCGGCCCGGCTCAAGGTGCAGGACACGCCCGTCTTCGAGCACAAACCGGTCGTCTTCGATCCGGCCCAGCACAAGGAGCTGGCGATCTACTTCTGCGATACCTGGTCGAAGCTGGCGGTCATCGTGGTGGACCGCATCCTGAAGCGCGGGCTGCCCATCAAGATCATCCACATCGACGTGGACCCCAAACGCACCGAGGCGTTCCTCAAGCGCAGCCAGGAAATCTGCGAGCTGAACGGCTGGGACGACGGGATCATCAGTTCCATCGAGGAACCCTACCGCGACCTCTACCAGAGTGTCGCCAAGGCCCTGAAATCACTGCGCGACGAGTACCCGAACATCTATTTCCAGGTCTACATCGGCGCATTGCGGACGCGCTTCCCGTTCAACTACCTGCACATGTCGACCGACCTTTTCCTGCGCGACGCGCTGCTGGAATCGGACGACGTCTCGCTGAACGTCAAGCAGATCGACCTCGACTCGCTGCCGCTGCCCCCCGACTTCAAAGTCACCTTCGAGCACGTGAAGGATCATCAGGCCGAAGGAGACCGGCAGCGCGCACTGTCGTTCGCCGGGCCGGGCGAGCGATAAGCGATGCCCTTGCCCTCTCCCGCCCCGCCCATCCCCCATTGGGCCGGCGGGAGGGGGCGCTCTCGCCGCAGGTCAGGTGATGTTGACGAAGCGGTAGCCGACCCCAGGCTCGTTCAGGATATAACGCACGTCCCGCGCCGGGTTCTCGCGCAGCTTCTTGCGGAGCTGGTTGACGAAAACCCGCACGTACTGATCCATCTCCCCGTACTCCGGCCCCCAGACCGCGTTGAGAATGGCGCGGTGAGTCAGGACCTTGCCCGGATGAGTCGCCAGCACGCGCAGCAGGTTGTATTCGGTCGGCGTCAGGTGGATTTCTTCCCCGGCGACCCTGACAATCCGGTTGGCGAGGTCAATGTACAGGTCGCCCACCCGGACTTCCGCTTTGGGATTGGCCGCAGCCTCCGTGGACGTCCGGCGCAGCACCGCCTGGATGCGCGCCTCCAGTTCCTGGACGTTGAATGGCTTCGTGACATAGTCGTCCGCGCCGATTTGCAGCGCCTTGATCTTGGTCTGGTCCTCGCCGTGCACCGAAAGCATGATCACCGGAATCTTGGACCACTCGCGCAGGGACCGGCAGACCTCGATCCCGTCCGGCTCCGACCCCAGCGAGATGTCGAGCACGATCAGGTCCGGGCTGAGCTGGGCTGTCTTGCGAATGGCCTCGTCGCCGTTCGTCGCCCATACCACATCATACCCGTAGCCCGCCAGGGCGATCTCCAGTTGGCGGCGAATTTGCGGCTCGTCATCCACCACCAGGATTTTGAGCTTCATGCTGGGCTTCTTCCTTCCGATTGAACGGCAGGACGATGACAAACGTGACGCCGCCGCCCGGCGTATCGTCGATTTGCAGCCGCCCATGGTGGGCCTCGACGATGCCCTTGGCGATCGCCAGACCCAGGCCGGTCTTGCCCTGCTTGCCGTGGAAGAACGGCTCGGTGATCCGGGCGCGCTCCTCCGGCGTCAGGTTCGGCCCGTGGTTGATCACCGCCAGCCGGGCCTCGTCGCCGCCGATCTCGCCGCGCAGCTCGATCGCGGAGTCGGGGGCTTCGTAACGCAGCGCATTCTCGACCAGGTTGGACAGCGCTTGCAGCGCCAGCCCGTAATCGAATTCGACCAGGGGCAAATCCTCCGGAAAGACAAGCCGCACCCGTTCCTGGCCGGTGCGCTGCCAGACGCGCGCGGCGGCGTCCCCGGCCAGTTCCTCCAGGGAATTGGCCGCCCGGTTGAGCTGCACCGCCCCGGCCTGGAGGCGCGACAGGTCAAGCAGGTTGCCGACCAGGTCGTTGAGGATGTCCGCCTCGTTCTCGATGGTCGCCGCGATCTCAAGCTGCTGGTCCGGCGAAAGCTGCTGGAGCAACTGGCGCAGGTTGCTGGCCGAGGTCTTGATGACCGTGATCGGCGTGCGGAGGTCGTGGGAGACCGCGCGCAGAATGGCGGTCTTGAGCCGGTCGGCCTGTTCGAGCTGGTGGGTGCGCAGGGCGCGCTCGTTCAGCTCGATCCGGTGGAGGGCCATCGCCGCCTGGGAGGCGCAGGCGTTCAACAACTGCTGCTGCCCGGCCGACAGGGGTTCCAGGAAGGCCGTGCACAGCGTGCCATACACCGTCTCCCCCACCTGGAGCAGGACGTAATGGACCGCCTCGCTTCCTTCAATCGAGCCGCCGGCTTCGGGCAAAATCTGCACCTGGCGCGCCGACAGGTCCCGCCACAGCGTGTCGGTCAGAATCGTGTGCACTTCCCCGGCGGTCATCGACTGGTTAAGGTCGCGCGTCAGGCGGTACAGGATTTCCTGCTCGAAGGCGCGCTGGCGCGCATCCGCTGCCTGGCGCTGGGCCTGGGCCGCGAGCTGCCCGCCCACCACGGCCACCACCAGAAAGACCACCAGATCGAGCAGATCGCGCGGATCGGCGACGATCAGGGTATACAGCGGGCGCACCAGGAAAAAGTTAATGCTGACGAAGCTGACGAACGCGCTGACCAGGGCCGGCCCGATGCCCTGCCAAATGGCAATCACCAGCACGGCAAATAGAAACAGCGTCGTGAAATTGGCCAGCGTCAGGAAGTCCCGCAGGAGCCATAACCCCATCGTCATCGCCATCACGATGACCAGCGACAATCCGTAGGGCCGCAGCGCTTTCAGTCTCATCCCGCCCTGTTCCAACCTCCGCCCCGATCATAGCACCGCCCCGCGCCCCTGCCAGGGTTCCCGCGCGTTCCAGCAGGGCAACTGCGAAAAAAAACGATTTGAACCGCCAAAACGCCAAGGGCGCCAGGGAAAGTCATAGAGAAAAGCCGAGGGATGCCTTTACTTGCCCTGGTCGGGATTCCATCCCCAGCCCGGAAAGAACGTATGCGTCACGCTGACGTCGTGCCCGGCGGCCACATGGGCCTGCCAGCGCCCCATTTTCCCGCCATCTCGATCGTTCCAGATCGTGCTCCAACTGAAATAGATGCTGAAGGTGATCGTTTCCTCGCACGTGCGACACGTCACCACAAACTGAACCCGTGGATATCTGGCCATGCGCCCCCCATCCTGGTCGCGCCGCTGGCAATCGTGCCATCCGCGCATGTGAAAGATGACAATCGGCCGTCACAATGCGTTCCGAGCACAGTATACTTAAAATCAGGATGGATGAAGGACAGGTCACCCGGCCAACACCAGATTTGGCAAGGACTAAAGGATGACTCAAGAAGATCCCCGTATTCTCGAACTGCGGCGCATCCGCGAGCTGGCGCGCCAGGGCGGCGGCGATGAACGGATCGCCGCGCAGCACGCCAAAGGCAAGCTGACCGCCCGCGAGCGTCTCAACCTGCTGCTCGATCCGGGCACGTTCAACGAGTTGGAGCCGTTCATCACCCACCAGAGCGACGACGAAATGGGCCTGGCCACCCAGACCTACATGGGCGAGGGCGTCGTCACCGGCTACGGCCAGATCGACGGGCGCACCGTCTACGTCTATTCGCAGGACTTCACCGTCTACGGCGGCACGCTCAGCGAGATGCAGAGCCACAAGATCTGCCGCGTGATGGACCTGGCCCTGCGCAATGGCGCGCCCATCATCGGCCTGATCGATTCGGGCGGCGCGCGCATTCAGGAAGGCGTGCGGAGCCTGGGCGGCTACGCGGAAATCTTCCGCCGCAACGCCCAGTATTCGGGCGTGATCCCGCAGATCAGCGTCATGCTCGGCCCGTGCGCGGGCGGCGCGGCCTATTCCCCCGCCCTGACCGACCTGATCATCATGGTGCGCAAGAAGTCGTTCATGTTCCTGACCGGCCCGCAGGTGATCAAGACCGTGACCGGCGAGGACGTGGACACCGAAGAACTGGGCGGCGCGGACGTGCACGCCGCGATCAGCGGCACCACCCACCTGGTCACGGATACCGAGGAAGAGGCGCTGGCCCTGTGCCGCCAGGCCCTGAGCTACCTGCCCTCCAACAACGTCGAAAACCCGCTGTACATCCCGCCGACCGACGATCCGCTGCGCATGGACGAGGAGCTGAACACGATCGTCCCGATCGATCCCTCGCAGCCGTACAGCATGCACGACGTCATCGCCCACGTGGTCGATCAAGGCTCGTTCCTGGAGTTGCAGCCGGAATGGGCGCGCAACGCGATCATCGGCCTGGCCCGCATCGGCGGGCACAGCGCCGGGATCGTGGCCCAGGAGCCGAGCATGATGGCCGGCGTGATCGACATCGACGCCGCCGACAAGATCACCCGTTTCGTGCGCATGTGCGACTGCTTCAACGTCCCGCTGGTGACCTTCGTCGATTCGCCCGGCTTCCTGCCCGGCGTCAAGCAGGAGCACAGCGGCATCATCCGCCACGGGGCCAAGGTGCTGTATGCCTATTCCGAGGCGACGGTGCCCAAGATCAGCGTGATCACGCGCAAGGCCTACGGCGGCGCGTATGTCGTGATGAGCAGCAAGTACCTGGGCACGGACGTCAACTACGCCTGGCCGAGCGCCGAAATCGCCGTGATGGGCGCGGAAGGCGCGGTCAACATTATGTTCAAGAAAGAAATCAGCCAGGCGACCGATCCCAAGGCCGAGCACGCCCGTCTGACCGAACAGTATCGCCAGCGCTTCAACAATCCCTACCATGCCGCCAGCGCCGGGTACGTCGACGACGTGATCGAGCCGCGCGAGACACGGGCTAAGATTTGCGCGTCCCTGGCCGCGCTGCGCGACAAATACGCTCCCGCCCCGCCGCGCAAGCACGGCAATATCCCGGTCTGACAGGCGGCGAACCCATGAACGATCTCACAACCGCCCTGAACATTACCCTGGTAGGCATGGCGCTGGTCTTCGCCACGATCATCCTGTTGTGGCTGGTGATGCTGCTCCTGATGCGCCTGACCGCCGACCATCCCGAAGTCGAGGAGACGACCGCCGTGAGCGAGCGCGATCGCAAGCGCCGGGCGGCGGCCGCGGCAGTCGCGGTGGCGCTGGCGCGCGATCAGGACCGCGACCAGCCGCATCCCTTCCCCCTGCCGCCGACGGCGATCGTCACGGCCTGGCAGGCCGTGCAGCGCGGGCGTCTGCTCAGCGAAAAAGGTCCCAAACGATGAAAATCACGGTCCGAATTGACGACGGCACCTATGAAGTGGATGTCGCCGACCTGCGCGCCCGCCCGATCATCGCGCTGGTCGAGGGCGAACGGTTCGAGGTCTGGCCGGAGGAAGGCCCCACGGCGGCGATCAGCCAGCCCCTGAAGGGGACGCGCCCCCTGGCCGCGCCGCGCGCCGCCAACCGGGCGGTGATGCCTGCGGCCCCCACCGCCCCGGCCGCGCGCAATGATGCCAAGGCCGTGCACGCCCCTATTCCGGGCGTGATCATCTCGGTGGCCGTCAAGCCGGGGGATCAGGTCGAAGTCGGGCAGGAGCTGTGCGTCCTGGAAGCGATGAAGATGAAGAACTCGATCCGCGCGCCGCGCGCCGGGCAGATCGGGGCCGTGCCGGTCTCGGTGGGCCAGCACGTCCAGCACCACGATCTCCTGTTCGAATACGCGGACTGAGGCGACAGGGACCCGCATGGATTTCTCGCAACTACTTCCGGAACTCACCAAGGGCCTGTCCAACTTCACGTTGGGCAACGCCGTGATGATCCTGGTCGGGCTGGTGCTGGTCGGGCTGGCCGTGATCAAGGAATACGAGCCGGTGCTGCTCCTGCCGATCGCCTTCGGCTGCATCCTGGCGAACATCCCCATTACCGGCATGTGGGATGAAGGCGGCCTGTTCCGCGTGCTCTACAACGCCGGGATCGGTAACGAGCTGTTCCCGCTGCTGATCTTCGTCGGCGTGGGGGCGATGATCGACTTCAGCCCGCTGCTTTCCCAGCCGCGCATGGTGCTGCTCGGCGCGGCCGGGCAGTTCGGCATTTTTGGCACGCTGATCCTGGCGACCCTGCTCCGCTTCCCGCTGAACCAGGCGGCGTCAATTGGCATCATCGGCGCGATCGACGGGCCGACCTCGATCTACGTCGCGCAGAAGCTCGCCCCGGAGCTGCTCGCTCCGATCGCCGTGGCGGCCTATTCATACATGTCGCTGGTGCCGATCATCCAGCCGCCGCTGATGCGCCTGCTGACCACCCGCGAGGAGCGCATGATCCGGATGGAATACGCCCCGCGCCCGGTTTCGCGCCGCGCGCTGGTGCTGTTCCCGATCGTGGTCACGCTGACGGTCGGCCTGCTGGTACCGGAAGCGACTCCGCTGATCAGTATGCTGATGCTGGGCAATCTGCTCCGTGAAAGCCGCGTGGTCGATCGCCTGCGCATGGCGGCCGAGAACGAGATCGTGAACATCGCCACCCTGTTCCTGGGGCTGGCGATTGGCGCGACGATGACCGCCGACAGCTTCCTGAACCTGGCCACCATCCAGGTCTTGATCCTGGGCCTGCTGGCCTTCGCGCTGGATACGGTGGCAGGGCTGCTCTTTGGCAAGCTGATGGCGCGCCTGAGCGGCGGCAAGATCAACCCGCTGATTGGCGCTGCCGGGATCAGCGCCTTCCCGATGGCGGGCCGCCTGGCCGCCAAGGTCGCCCAGGAAGAGGACTTCGAGAACTTCATCCTGATGCACGCGATGGGGGCCAACACGGCCGGCCAGCTCGGCAGCGTGATGGCCGGCGGCATCCTGCTGGCCCTGGTGACCGCGATCCTGGGATAACCGCCAGACCAGTCCCTGTTAGAAAAGCCTGCCCCGATCCGATCGGGCAGGCTTTTTGTTTGCCATCGCGCCGGCGGCATCCAAGCCGCTGTTTTTGGCTCTGGCTGATCGCTGACCGCTACTTCTTGAGCCGCCGGGTGCTCTCGCGCACGATCAGCTTGGGCGGCAGCACGCGCGGGTAGACCGGCGTGCCCGGCCGCTCGATCAGGTCGATCACGTACTCGGTGGCCAACTGGCCCAGCATCCTCAACCCGTTGGCGATCCGCTTTGAAGACCATTTGCCTATTTGATGGAAAACCGCCTACACAAAATCCTTGGCACTACCAATTGTCCATCATTCCGATTCGCAGCACCGGCTATGAATCTTCCTCCCCAGAACACACAGGTTGTTTGACAATTCGCCTGGGAACGTTTAGACTGGAAAACGATTTCATGCAAAGCGTCCAAATGCAGAACTTCGGCAGCGCGACGAATCATGAGCCTCCAGGCGACCCCAACGCGGCAATCCGTGTTTTTTCGGGCACATCCCGCCATCGGGATTCGCGCCGGGTTGTATAATACAAACAAAGCGCATGGAACGGTGGACACGGCGCAGCCCTTTCACGGGGAGTCTGTCCACGGGGCACGCGCACGATCCTCAACCGCGACCCCCTACGCAGTCTGCTGCACCGAGTTTCAACACGCACAGGGTCTGGATTTGCATTTCCCGCACTCTTCGATGGCCATCCAGGGCTAGCACTGACTGACTCACCGGAAAAACGCGCGAGGTCCTGGGCGCGCCGCCGGTTCAGACAAGGAGGCCAACAGCACAATCCCTTTTTTCTTCGTCGATTGGTTCGGTCAGTTGGGAGGAGAAAGTCATGTTCAAGAAGTCTTTGTTGATTCTGGTCAGCATCGTGATGATCCTCTCGCTCGCGCCCGCCACGCTGAGCGCGCAGGGCGACCCGATCGTGATTGGGTTCCTGCCCGGTGTGGTGGACCCCTTCTATCAGGTCATGGAACTCGGCGTCAACGCGGCCGCCGAGGACATGGGCGTCCAGATCATCACCCAGATCCCGCAGACCTGGGGCGTCGAAGTTCAGACCCCGATCCTGGACGCCATGATCGCTCGCGGCGACCTGGATTACCTCATCATCGCCCCGACCGACAAAGATCAGATGATTGGCCCGCTGGAAGCCGCCCTCGATGCCGGCATCCAGGTCATCACCGTCGACACCTTCCTCGGTGATGGCGACTACGTCAACGGCCCGGTCACCTTCCCGATCAGCTACATCGGCTCCGACAATGTCGAGGGTGGGCGCATCGCGGCCCGCGGCCTCGCCGCCGCCATCGGCGGGACGGGCAAGGTCTACATCAACTCGACCAACCCCAACGTCAGCTCGGTCGAAGGCCGCGCGGTTGGCTTCAACGAAGTCATGGCCAACGAGTATCCTGACATCGAAGTCGTCGGGCTGGACTTCAACCTGGACGACCCGGCGAGAGCCACCGAGCAGACCGCGGCCGTGATCGCGCGCGAGCCCGATCTGGCCGGTGTGTTCGGGACCAACGTGTTCAGCGCCCAGGGTGCAGGCCAGGCCGTCATCCAGGCCGGTCTGGGTGGGCAGGTTCAGGTCGTCGCCTACGACGCCACCCAGCTCGCGATCGAGAACCTGCGCGCGGGCGTGGTTTCGCTGGTGCTGGCCCAGAAGCCCTTCGACATGGGTTACATGGCCGTCCAGTTCGCGGTCGCCCATGCGGCCGGCGTGACCAGCCTGCCGAAGCGTGTCCAGACCGGGTTCGCCATCATCGACATCAACAATGTCGACGATCCGGCAATCGCTCGCTTCATCTACCAGGTCCCCTAGTCAACCCATGAGGGTTTAACCGCAAGCCGGGGATGCTGCCTGCAACATCCCCGGCTTCAATTCAATATGTTGGGAGGTGATCGATGGCCGTTGCCAAAGGCAGCGCACCCCAGAGCGGAGAACCGAGCAAACGCGGAGACCGGCGAAGACAACTGGTGCTCACCCTGAGCCGGGTGTGGGCCTGGGCCTTCCTGGGCCTGCTGATCGCGTTCTTCGTGATTACCGTCCCTTTGTCCAGCAACGGGTCCGTCAATTTCCTCACGGTTCGCAACTCCCAGAACATCCTGATGGCGATCGTCTCCGTGCTGCTGCTGGGCCTGGGACAAACTTTTGTGATCATCACGGCCGGCATCGATCTGTCGGTCGGCCACATGATGAGCCTGGCCTCGGTCGTCTCGGCCCTGGTCCTTCGAGAAGTCTTCAATGCCGGGGTGCCGCTGTTCCCCGCGGTCGCCATCGGGTTGCTGGCCGCCCTGGCCACCGCCGCGCTCGTCGGTTTTCTTCAGGGATCGATCATCGCCCGGCTCAAAGTCCCGGCCTTCATCGTCACGCTGGGCGGCGGGTTCGTCCTGCGCGGCGTGGCCCTGTTGATGTCCGATAATTCCACCGTGATCGGGCTGCCCCCCGGCGTGCGCGACTACGGCAATGAGTCGCTGATGTATTTCATCCCAGGTGACAGCGGCGGCCTGTACTTCTTCAACCGCCCGGAAGTGTCCGGCGAGCTGGTGCGCAGCATGGACCGCATCCTGCCCTACCCGGTCATCATCGCCGCGATCGTGGTCATCCTCATGGCCTTTCTCCTCAGGCGGACCGCCTTCGGGCGGCACACCTACGCCATCGGCGGCAATCAGGAAGCCGCCTTGCGCGCCGGTATCCCGGTGGATCGCCACCTGATCCAGCTTTACATGCTGTCGGCCAGCACAGCGGCCGTCGCGGGCTTCCTGTCCACCCTGCGCTTCACCGCCGGATCGGCGGTCATCGGCGATCCCCTCCTGATGTCATCCATCGCCGCCGTGATCATCGGCGGGGTGAGTCTGGCGGGTGGCGCGGGGAGCATCATCGGCACGGTCATCGGCGCGCTCATCGTCGCGGTGCTGACCACCGGCCTCGTCATGCTCAACGTCCAGGCCTTCTGGCAGTTCATTGTCATCGGCATCGTGATCATCGTGGCGGTCCTGATCGACCAGTCGCGCGACCTGATCGTGAGCCGGATGAGATCGGGAGCATAGGCAAGTCATGGAACAGACAGCGATGACATCCGAAGGCAACGTGCTATCGCGCGAACCGATGCTCAGCGTGCGCCAGTTGGTCAAGCGTTTCGGCGGCCTGACCGCCGTCAACAAGGTGGACATGGATGTCTACCCCGGCGAAGTAGTCGGCCTGGTGGGCGACAACGCCGCCGGCAAGTCCACGTTGATCAAGTGCATCGCCGGCGTGCACCAGCCCGAGGAAGGCGAGATTTACTTCGAGGGCAGGCGCGTTCATTTCTCCCACCCCATCGAAGCGCGCGACGCCCACATCGAGACCATTTACCAGGACCTCGCCCTGGCGGGCAACCTCAACGTCGGCGCGAACATCTTCATGGGGCGTGAGATCAAGAAGCCTTTCCTGGGCGGCCTGGTCAAGGTCCTCGACGAAGAGTTCATGCTGCAGGAATCCAGAAAACTGCTGGAGCAGCTCAAAATCCACATCCCGGATTTCACCCAGGAGATCGAGACTCTGTCCGGCGGGCAGCGCCAGGCCGTCGCCATCGCGCGCGCGGTCTACTGGAAAGCCAAGCTGATGATCATGGACGAGCCGACCAACAACCTGGGCGTGGTCGAGCAGCGCCAGGTGCTGGATCTGGTCCGCGAGCTGAAGTCGCAGGGCGTCCCGGTCATCCTGATCAGCCACACCCTGCCGGACGTGTTCGCCGTCACCGACCGGATCGTGGTCATGCATCGCGGCCGCAAGGTCACGGACAAGAAGACCTCCGAGACGGACAGCCAGGAGATCGTGCAGTACATGGTCGGGGCGCTCGACGACAACCGGGTCGACGCCTGACCCAGGGCCGGACGATTTCTGCCGCCCACACGCAGTCGCGGTTCAACCCTGCCATGCCATCGCCGAGCTTGCCCCCGCCCTTGGGGGCAAGCTCGTGAGATTTCGGGCGACCGCCACCCCGCCGGGTGGCTCGCGTCGAGTCGCGGAGGTGAAGGAAACCCATGAGACCCATTGACCTGACCAATATCAGAACCTATCCGCTCGGCCAGCGACCCAACCTCGTCCATCTGGACAACCTGCTGACCCTGGACAGCCCCCCGCCGCCCTTCGACAGCCCGGAGCTGGACGCGGTCGTGGAGCGCGTCGTCGCGGCCCGCAAGGCCGGCCGCCCGGTGATCTGGATGATGGGCGGGCACGTGATCAAGTCCGGCCTGTCCCGCCTGCTGATCGACCTGATGCGGCGCGGGATCGTGACCCATGTTGCCGGGAACGGGGCCGTGTCGATCCATGATTTCGAACTGGCGATCATCGGCGAGACCAGCGAGGACGTGGCGACCAGCCTGGAGGACGGCACCTTCGGCATGGCGGACGAGACCGGACGCTGGATGAACCGGGCCATCCAGCAGGGCGTGCGCGATGGGCTGGGCTACGGCGCGTCGATTGGCCGCTTCATCAGCGAGAACCCGGCCCTGTTCCCGCACCGCGACCTGAACGTGATGTACAACGCCTACGCGCTGGGCATCCCGGCCACCGTGCACATCACGCTGGGCACGGACATCATCCACCAGCACCCCACCGCCGATTTCGGCGCGCTCGGCGCGGCCAGCGGCCTGGACTTCCGCACCTTCGCGGCCTCGGTCAGCCAGTTGGAAGGCGGCGTCTTCCTCAATTTCGGCTCCGCCGTCACCGGGCCGGAGGTCTTCCTCAAGGCCCTGACGATCGTGCGCAACCTGGGCCACACCACCGCCCACATCACCACCGCCAACTTCGACCTGATCTCGCTGGGGGAGGATTACCACGGTAAGGCCGGGTACGACAATCCCGTCTACTACTACCGCCCGCGCAAGAACATCATCAACCGCCCGACCTCGCTGGGCGGACAGGGCTACCACGTCTGCGGCGATCACGTCGTCACCATCCCCAACCTGTATCACCGCGTGCTGGCCGCCCTGGACTCGGCCGCCATCCCGCCCGCCGAAGCGCCGGAGCCGCCGCACAACGTGCGCCCGATCGTCGACGCGCTGGTCGCCCGCACTCCGGCCCTGGCGGATGTCGTCCCCGACCTGTGGCGGGCCTTCCGGGAACTGAGCCGCTGCTTCAAGACCGGCGGGACGCTGTTCCTGTGCGGCAACGGGGGCAGCATGTCCGACGCCCTGCACATCTCCGGTGAGATGCTCAAGTCCTACGCCACGCGCCGCGCCCTGCCGGATCGCCTCGCCACCCGCTTGCAAGCCCAGCCGGAGGGCGAGCTGCTGGCCCGCAACCTGGAGCCTGGCCTGCGCGCGGTGACGTTGGGGAGCAATCCGACCCTCGCCAGCGCGGTCGCCAACGACATGCCCGATCGGGATGTCAATCTGGCCCAGGAACTGCTGGCCCTGGCCCATCCCGGCGACGTGCTGCTGGGGATCAGCACCAGCGGCAGCGCCCGCAATGTGCGCTACGCGGCCCAGACCGCCCGCGCCCTGGGCCTGCCGGTGATCGCCTTCACCGGGCAGGACGGCGGCCCGCTGGCCGGTCTGGCGGACGTGGTCCTGCGCGTGCCGGAGAAGCGCACCGATCGCGTCCAGGAATTGCACATCCAGTGCTACCACGCCCTGTGCGAGATGCTGGAGACCGCCTTTTTCGCCCCTGACGCGAGATCGGACGCCCGGTGATGCCCGTCGACTCGCCGCTCTCCAGGGAACGTCTGCAAACCATCCTGGCCCAGAGTCGGACGCTGCGCGTCGGCGTGATCGGCGACCTGGCCCTGGACGCCTACTGGTACGCGGACATGACCCGCTCGCTGCTCTCCCGCGAGACGCCGCATTTCCCGCGCCCGATCATGCGCGAGGTGTTCTCCGGCGGCGCGGGCGCCAACGTCGCCCATAACCTGACCCGGTTGGGCGTGGGCGAGGTCGCGGCCTTTTCCGTCCTGGGGGACGACTGGCGCGGCGTGATCCTGGCCCGTGTGTTGGCCGCCGCCGGGGTGGACGTGACTCCGCTGATTGTCACGCCGGAGCGCTGCACCAATGCGTATATCAAGCCGATCCTGCAGGGCTACGACTCCCAGCAGGAGGACGCCCGGTTGGACTTCAACAATGACACCCCCCTGACTCCGGCCCTGGAAGACGCCTTGATTGAAACGGTCGAGCGACGTCTCCCCCATCTGGACGCGCTACTGGTCGCCGACCAGATGGAGATCAACGGCGTGATCACCGACCGGGTGCGCGACGCCCTCAACGCCCTGGCGGAGCGCCACCCGGAGACCGTGTTCGTCGTCGATTCGCGCCAGCGGATCGGACTGTTCCGGCACATGGTCCTCAAGCCCAACCGCCTGGAAGCCCAGCGCGCTGTCGATCCCGCCCGCAAGCCGGGGCCGCTCTCCGGCGAGGAGATGGGCCGGATCGCCGCGACCCTGCACGCCCAGTCCGGCCGCCCGACTTTCGTCACCCTCAGCGAGGAAGGCGTCCTGATCTGCGCGCAAGGGACGCAGCGCATCCAGCCTGCCGCGCCGGTCCGCCCGCCGCTGGACCCCGTCGGCGCGGGTGATGCGTTCATCGCCACCCTGGCGACCGCCCTCGCCGCCGGAGCCACGCCCTGGGAAGCCGGGGCCGCCGCGACCCTGGCGGCCGCCGTCGTGATGGAAAAACTGAACCAGACCGGCAGCGCGTCCCCGGACGAAATCCTGGCCCGCTACGACCTGACCCTGGAGACCCGCCCGTGAGCGACCGTTCCGCCTTCACCGCCGCCGATCTGCCCGCCACTCCCTGGCTGGAAGTCGTCCACCCGGAGGCGCGCCTGGGGCGCGTCCGCCACGCCCTGTTCGATTTCGACGGCACGATCTCGGTCATCCGCCAGGGCTGGGAGACGATCATGATCCCGCTGATGGTCGAGATGATCTGCGACGGCCAGCCGGTCCCGCCCGGCCTCGAAGCCGAGGTCGCCGACTATGTGGATCGCTCCACCGGCATCCTGACCATCCTCCAGATGGAGTGGCTGGAAGAGGCCGTGCGCCGCCACGGGCTGGCGAAGAATCCGCAGCGCGCGCGCGAGTACAAGCGCATCTACAACGAGCGCCTGCTGGGGCCGGTGCGCCAGCGCATGGCCGGGATCGACGGCGGCCAGGCCGTGGACGACACGCTGATGATCGCCGGGGCGCGCGGCTTCCTGGAGGGCCTGCGCGACCGGGGCGTGACTCTGTACCTTGCCAGCGGCACGGATCACATCTACGTGCAGGAGGAAGCAGCCGCCCTGGGGGTGGATGCCTACTTTGGGGAGCACATCTACGGCGCGCGGGATGACTCCACGTTCCAGAGCAAGGAACAGATCATCCAGCGCATCATGGACGAGCACAACCTGAAGGGGGAGGAGCTGCTCGTCGTCGGCGACGGCCCGGTGGAAATCCGCAACGCCAAGAGCCGGGACGCGCTGGCTCTGGGAGTCGCGGCGGACGAGGTCCGGCGGCAGGGCCTGGCCCCGCGCAAGCGGGAGCGCCTGCTGGACGCCGGGGCCGACCTGATCGTGACCGACTTCCTGCATTCCGCTGAACTGCTGCGCTGGCTTGTGGTCTGATGCCCCCGGCCCTGCCCGAACCGGCAGGCGGGGATCACGAAAGGCTCGCTCATGAAACTGCTCATCTTCCAGCACGAGCGGGAACTGCGCCTGGGGATCAAGCTGCCCGGCGGGATTCTGGACGTCAAAGCCGCCGCCGAGCGCGGCGGGAAAGCGGGCGAGGTCCGCGCCAGCCTGGAGGCATTGCTGGCCGGCGGCCCGGCCGCCCTGGCCGCGCTGACCGCGTTCGCGGCGGAACCGCCGGCGATCCCCCTGTTGGACGAGGCCGGAATCGTCTACGGGCCGTGCGTGCCCAACCCCGGCAAAATCGTCTGCCTGGGCATGAACTACCAGGGCCATACCGCCACGGTCGATCCGGGCCAGCAGCCATCCCCGATCCTCTTCGCCAAGTACAACAACACCCTGGCCGCCTGCGGCGAGGTGATCCCGCTGCCGACCGTGGCCGAGCAGTACGACTACGAGGCCGAGCTGGCGGTAGTCATCGGCCGCCGGACGCAGGACGTACCGGAAGATCGCGCCCTGGAATATGTCTTTGGCTACTGCAACGCCAACGACCTGAGCGCCCGCGAACTGCAAAAACGCACCAGCCAGTGGATGCTGGGCAAGACGCTCGACAAGTTTTTCCCGATTGGCCCCTACCTGGTCACCACCGACGAGGTGCCCGACCCGCAGGCGCTGATGGTGCGCGGCTGGGTCAACGGCGAGTTGGGGCAGGAAGCCCCCACCGCCCAGATGATCTTCCCGGTGCCCTACCTGATCAGCTACATCAGCCGCTATTTCACCCTGGAGCCGGGCGACATCATCTCCACCGGCACGCCGGGGCGCGTCCCCCGGCCGGGGGGCAAAGAAGCGTGGCTCAAGGCCGGCGACGTGGTCACGATCGAAGTCCAGGGCCTGGGCCGCCTGACCAACACGATGGGGTGATCCGGGCTGCGCCTCGTATGCGTCGCACAAGAAGATTCAGCAGACTGCCCACGCTTGACTCGAGCCGTTGACGGCCCCCCTTTTCGCCCCTAAACTTAGCTTCAGGGCAGGTTTGACGATCATCTGCATAACATCCAACTCCCTGCGGTCCGGTTCCAGCGGATCCAAGGTCGCGTTCTTATCGCACCCATAATTACGCATGATACCTGGCTTAACGAGCCTGATCAGAGCGTGCAATGAGCCACTCGGCCCGGCACAGGTCTCGGTTGTTGTCCCGCTGCTGCGTCCACGGCCACTCGTCGCATCCCATTGCCTCTTCCCTCCGGCGACCAGAACCGGGCGATCTGACCTTTTGCTGCGAGCATCGCACCAGAATTCACTGTGGACATCCGTTGGGTCTGCCTGTTCACACGTTCCGTGTGGGCAGTTTTGTTCGAGACATACTCTGTCTAGGGGGGATTCACATGACTGATCAAGCGGTATCCATTGGTGATGGCCAACCGAACCTGTTCGCCATCACTCAGGCGCAGCTCGACGCGGCGGCGGAAGTGCTCCAGCTCGATCCCGCCCTGCACGCCGTGCTGCGCGAACCCATGCGCGAAATGCACGTCACTCTGCCGGTCCGCATGGATGATGGCAGCATCAAGGTCTTCAAAGGGTATCGCGTCCAGTACAACGACTCGCGCGGCCCGACCAAAGGCGGCCTGCGCTTTCATCCCAAGGAAACCATCGACACAATCCGCGCCCTGGCCGCCTGGATGACCTGGAAGTGCGCGGTCGTCGATATCCCGCTTGGTGGCGGCAAGGGCGGCGTGGCCTGCAACCCCAAGGAAATGTCGCAAGGCGAGCTGGAGCGCGTCAGCCGGGCCTACATCCGGGCGGTGGGGCGCATCCTGGGGCCGGACGTCGATGTGCCCGCCCCGGATATGTACACCAACCCGCAGGTCATGGCCTGGATGGTCGATGAATACTCCATTCTTCAGGGCCACAATGAGTTTGGCGTGATCACGGGCAAGCCGCTGGCCCTGGGCGGCTCCAAACTGCGCTCGGATGCGACCGCGCGCGGCGGCATGTACTGCATCCGCGCGGCCGCCAAGGTGCTCGGTCTGGATACTCAGAACGCCACCATGGCGATCCAGGGGTTCGGCAACGCCGGGCAATACGCCGCCATCCTGGGCCAGAAAATGCTGGGCGCGACCATCGTGGCGATCTCAGACTCGCAGGGCGCGATCTACGATCCGGACGGCATCAATCCCTACCGGGCGATCGAACACAAGCAAAAGACCGGGTCGGTCAAGGACTTCACCATCACCGGCGCTCGCCCCATCTCGAACGCCGATTTGCTGGAGCTGGACGTCGATATCCTGGCCCCCGCCGCGCTGGAGAACGTGATTACCGCCGCCAACGCGGGCCACATCAAGGCCCGGATCGTCGCCGAGCTAGCCAACGGGCCGACCACCCCCGACGCCGACGCGATCCTGTACGCCAACGGTATCTACGTGATCCCCGACTTCCTGTGCAACTCTGGAGGCGTGATCACGTCCTATTTCGAAATGGTGCAGAACGCCTACAGCTACTACTGGGATGAGCAAACCGTGGACGCCCGCCTGGACGCCAAGATCACGCCGGCCTTCCACGCGGTGCATAACCGCGCCCAGGAACTTGGCGTGAACAACCGGATCGCCGCCTACTGCGTCGCCGTCGAGCGCGTCGCCGAGGCGGTCCGGCTGCGCGGCTGGGCCTAGTGTAAGTCCCGCGACTCCGAGTCGGCCCGGTGGAGGGTGGGGAAGGATGCCTGCCCTTCACCGGATCAATTTCCCCACGCCCGCCAGATCGCTGTGTCAAGCATGCCCGGCACAGCGCCCGGTCTACCCCTGCCCAATCGGGAACTCGATCGAAACCGTAGTGCCTTCGCCGGGCGTGCTCGTGGCGGCAATCCGGCCGCCGTGCGCCTCCACCAGGGATTTGGCGATCGCCAGTCCCAGGCCCGATTCGGCCGCCTGCTGGTGGCGCGACGAATCGGCCCGGTAGAAGCGCTCGAAGATGTGGGGCAGGTGCTCCGGATCGATGCCCGATCCGCTGTCCCGCACGCTCAGGACGATCCGCCCGTCCCCGGCGCGCGCGGCCAGCACGATCTGCCCCTGCTCCGGGGTGTAGCGCAGCGCATTGCTGATCAGGTTCCCCAGGACTTGCAGGATGCGGTCGGGATCGGCGTGGAGGGGCGGCGTGTCCGGATCGATCTCGACCGACAGCGCGATCTGGCGCTGCTCGGCCTGGTGGCTGAAGGTCGCCGCCGCCAGGTCGATCAGCTCGCCGGGAGCCACATCCAACACGTGCAGCGGCAGCTCGCCCGCGTCGGCCAGCGAAAGCAGGCGCAGGTCTTCCACCAGGCGCTGCAAGTGCTGGGCCTCGTCGTGCATGATCTTGAAGCGCTCCGGGGTGGGCTTGAGCAATCCCTCGCTGAGGGAGGACAGATAGCCCACCACGACCGATAGCGGCGTGCGCAGCTCGTGGGCGATGTCGGCCGTCATCTGGCGGCGCAGGGTATTGGCGCGGGCCAGACCAGCGCTCATCTGGTTGAAGGCCGCCGCCACCTGCCCGACCTCGTCCTGGCTGCGTACCGGCACCTGCTGCTCCAGGTTCCCGCGCGACATGGACTGGATCGCGGCCGCGATCTCCCGCAGCGGGCGGGAAAGCGACCGGCCGAACACGAAGCTGAGCACGAGCGCGAACGCCACCGCGCCCCCCGCCGCGATCACCAAAAGCTGGTTGATCCGGCCCAGGTAGGCTTCTTCGGGCGCGTTCCGGTCGGGTCGTGGATCGTCGGGCAGCACGTATCCGACGGTCTCGCCGTCGATCACGACCGGCTCCGCGCGCTGCCGGTCGGCTTCGGAGATCGGCTCGCCCAGGCCATAGTCCCGGCCAGGGATGACGGTGATCCCCTCCCGGTCGAACAGCATGAAGCGCGTCGGGAAGGAACGCGGATCGCGCGGCGTCTCCTGGGATGAACCGGACGCGACAGGCGCGGCCGGAGCAACCGGCAGCCGCCCACCCGCCATCTGGATGTTGTCCCACGAGCCGTAGACCTCGTAGTAGGCGGCCATGTCCGCGACGTAATTGGCCCGATCCTGCTCCACGACGAAGTGATCGAACTCCGAGGTCGTGAAGCGCTGGACGAGCACGGTGACGAGCAGGACACCCGCCAGCCCTGTGATCAGCAGAGCCAGGGTGAGCTTGACCTGAAGTGAGCGCATGCCTAATCCTCTGGCCGGAAGCGATAGCCGATGCCGAAGACCGTCTCGATGTAGTACGGCTTGCCGGCATCCGGCTCGATCTTGGCGCGCAGGTTGCGGATGTGCACGTCGACCGTGCGCTCGACGCCCTCGAAGGCATTGCCTTGCAGCAGCTCCAGCAGATCGGCGCGGGAGAAAGCCCGCCCAGGTGCGGCGATCAGCGCCTCCAGCAGGCAGAACTCGGACAGGGTCAGCTTGACCTCGTGTTCGCCCACGAAGACCCGGTGTGAGCCGCGATCCACGGCGATATCGGCCGCGCGCAGGACATCCGCGGGCGCGACCTCCTTGTTCGTCCGGCGCAGCACGGCGCGCGTCCGGGCCAGCAGCTCGCGCGGGGCAAAGGGCTTGGTGATGTAATCGTCCGCCCCCAGCTCCAGGCCCAGCACCTTGTCGTCCTCTTCCAGCAGCGCCGTCAGCAGGATGATCGGCGTCTCGCTCTCCTTGCGATAGACCTGGATGAATTCCTGCCCGTCCATCTCCGGCATCATGACGTCGAGCAGGATCAGGTCGGGTTTCTCGTGGCGGGCCACGAAGAGCGCGTCGCGACCGTTGACCGCCGTCACCACCCGGAAGCCCTGCTCGCTCAACAGCTCCTTGAGGAAAATCCGGACGTTGAGCTTGTCGTCAACGATGAGAATGGTCTTGGTCATGGTTCTGCCCCCCAGGGTCGGGTAGGGCGCGCCGGATGCCGCCGCGCCCCCATCTATCCTACATCACCCGCTGGCTGTTGATGTACTCCTGAGCCGCCGCGTGACGCTGGTTCACGTGCTCGATCAACGTGGCGAGCGAGGCTTCGAAGGCTTCGGGCGAATCGAGCAGGGTGTAGCCTGCCTGCTCGCCCTGCGCGCCGACCACGTAGGGCGCGATCAGATCGTGCAGAGTCCGGTAAATCGCCTCCATCCGGGCCGGCGCGAACGGCCCCTCGATCGTCTCGGCCACGTCCGCCACGTACAGGGCGTGATACACCGGATCGTCCATCAGGTAACGGATCAGCGGCCAATCGTTGCCCACCGAGTCCTGGCTCAGGGACGGCTCGGCCGGGCCGCCCCGGCCGCCGCCCATGCCCCGGCCCGCCTTGAGCGCCTCGTTGTTGTCCCAGGGAATCCAGGCCAGCCGGCCGGTCGTGGGATCGTTGTAAAGATAGTAGTTGTGCGCCATCTGGCCGTAGGAATCCCAGTTCTGGATCACGCTGTTGACCGCCAGCCAGCGCACGAACCCTTCCACGTCGAAGACCGCTTCCAGGCCGCTGCGCCAGGCGTCCGGGTCCGTGGTGCGCGTCCCGGCGTGCAGGGCCTCGAACAGGGCCAGGATGTCGCTGTAATCCGCCTCGGCCTGGTGGGTCTCCTTGTCGAACGAAGCCTCGTCGAAGCTGCCCGCCGCGAAGGTCGCCCCCGCGCCGTCCGGCTTGTAGACATTGCCGCCATCGTCGTCGAACTGGGTTTCGATCACGGTGTCGTCCACGATTTCCACCGCGGTATACAGCCCGAAGTAGACCGGCCCCTCGCCGTAATCCACATACACGGCATAGAAAGCCGTCTGGGGGGCGGGCACCCCCGCCGCGCGGAAGATGTCGGCGGCCACCTTCTCACGCAGCAGGGAGGGATCGCTCCAGTTGCTGGAAAAGCTCAGTTCCTTGAAGCCGTAGAAGCGCTGGTTCTCGATCTCAGGATAGGCGTCCTCGAACTCGTCGAAATCCAGCCTGAACGGCAGCTTGTAGCTGCCCCCTCGCCAGGTGCTCATCAGACTGGAATTGCCCTTGAAGCGGATGCCGGCGTGCGTCCAGACCTGGCCCTCGAACGTAATGTCCGCCTCGACCCAGATCGGATTCTCCGTGGTCCCCAGCCCGCCGCCCAAACCCGGCCCACCCGCGCCCATGCCGGGCGGGCGCTGGCCCTGGCCCAGATTGGGCTGGCCGCCTTGAGGCTGCGGCTGCATGCCGCCCTGGCCCTGTTGTCCGCCGCCCTGCGGCGGGCCGCCAAGCGGCGGGCGGCCGGGGCCGGCTGCCCCACCGCCTTGCCCGGAACCGAACGCGCCGTACAGCCCGGTCATGTCGTCCAGCATCGCCTGCCAGTTCTCCGGCGAGAGGGTGATCGTGATCGTGTTGACTTCGTCCTGAGGGAAAACGACCGCGTAATCCGGGTCGGCGTCGTTCCCATGCGAGGCTTCGTCCCAGCCCGCCGGGCGGGCCGGATCCCCGCCCTGGGCGAAGACCGGCCCGCCGCACAGCGAGAGGGCCGCGATCATCCCGGCGACGATCGAGAAGGTCTTGCATCCGTTCATGGTGCGCCTCCTGATTCCGGCGTGCATTCGATCGGTTCGGACTCAATCGTCAAGCGACTCGTGATCCTCCGGCATGTGGCGGTTGCCGACCAGGACCACGCGGGCCGTGCCCGACGCCTGCGCGTCGTAGTAAAGGGTGACTTCCGCCGTGTCGCGCAGGAAGTTCAGGCGGCCGATCTCCACCCGGTTGATCGTCAGGCCGGTGCGCTGCTGCAAGTCTTCCAGCAGCAGGGACCAGTTTTCGGGCCGGATCAGGTCGATACGCTCGTAGACGATGGTCTTGCGACCTTCGTAGCGAAAGCCCCAGCCCCGTTCCAGGACGAACAGCACGGCGATCGTGGCGAGGTTGGCAAGCGCGAACTCGGCATAGGCGCGCTCGCCCAGCAGCACCGAGTTGACCACGGGCAGCGCGATCAGGACGAACAGGTAGGTCATCTCCCGGATCGGGATGGTCGAGGTGCGGTAGCGCAGCACCGAGAAGATCGCGAACAACCCGAAGCCCACTCCAACGCTGAATTGAGCGTTGTTCAGGAGGCCCATCACAAAGTAGATGATGGTGTTGAACGCGAAGAACGTGAACACGTAGTCCTTGTCGTGCCGCTGCGGGTAATAAATGAACCGCACAATGACAAAGACGATCGCCAGATTGATGCCAAATCCCGCCAGGGACTCAATGAACAGGTCCATGATCGCTCTCTTCCTGCATCAGCTTTTCCACCAGCCGCATGCGAGCCTTGAAGTTGTTGGTCTTGACGTTGTCGTACAGCATGTAAACCCCGGCGCAGTACTTGCTGAACTGGCTGGAGCGGACTCCCAACCGGCGCATCTGGGCGATGAAATCGGACTGGCGCGAGGCGCGCTCCTGCTTGACTTCGGCAATCGCGATGCCCGGCAGCCCAACCACAGCGTCGCCGCAGCCAAAGGCCAGGTGCACGTCCAGGGTCAGGCGTTCCGGCTGATGCTTGCTGACCAGGGTGATGCGCTGGAACGTGTTCCACAGCTTGAACTCGAGGTCCTGGGCATCGACCGGCGCGTGTGCGTCGATGAAGTCGTCGACCTGCGTCGCGAGCCGGCCGATCGGGTCGGGCGTCTGCAAGCGGGCCTTGACCGTGCGCTCCTGGTTGGTCTTGCGCTTGACCTCCCAGTAGGCCAGTTCCGAGTCCACGTACTCGCGCATCCGCACCTTGTAGCGCGCGCGCAGGCCGTTGTGATGCTGGTGGTACAGTGCGAAGTCGGGCGTATCGAAGTAGAGGGTCCGATAGTGATTCAGGCGCGTCTGGCTGATGTCCAGCACCTGGTACTGCCCGGCGATCCGTGCCAAAGCCTCGTGAAGCTGGCTCAAGCGCAGGATAAACTTGGTGTCGGTGCGGTCGAGCAGCGCCACACCGTCCATCTCGTCCAGGCCGATCGGCTCGAAGCGCGCCAGCAGCCGCTCGATGCGCTCCAACCCCGGCTCGGTCTGCCGGGCATCATCTTCCACGTGCTCCGGTAACTGGTCAATCGCGACCATGAGACTCCCTCCAAGCGCGGCCGCCAGTCACGCGCGGGCCGCCAGCAACCCTCTTAAGACTGGCCCGGCCCTGGAACCGTCCATCCGTCCAGCACCGAGCTAACCAAACGATACTCGAAAGATATTCAGAAGATGTTCAGGTTGACTTAAAGCTCGTTAAAACAGCCGCGCCCCTCGCCCGCGCCAACCCGGTATTTCCTTCCAACGGCTCCGCGCTACAATGGGGGCCGTAGGACTCCCGGACGACGAACCAGCGGCTTGCACAGGACAGACTGCCATGCCGGACAACCGCAAAGGTAAAACCGTCACCCAGAAGGACGTGGCAGACCGTGCCGGCGTGACCCGGTCGATCGTCTCCTACGTAATCAACAACGGCCCGCGCAGCGTCTCCGAGGAAACGCGCGAGCGCGTCCTGGCCGCCATCAAGGAGCTGGGCTACCGCCCCAACAAACACGCCCAACTGCTTTCCAGCGTGGAGGGCGCGGCCAACCGGTACCTGGGCATCATCCTCGCCAGCAACTACATGTTCAAGCGTCCCTACTACGGCAGCATCCTGGCCAGCATCCACGAGCACGCCCACGCGCGCGGCTGGCACATCCGCTTCATCCGCGTCTTCAACGACTTCAACAACCCGGCCCTGTTCAACGAGCTGATCCACCCGGACGAGATCAGCGGCGTGATCCTGCTGGGCCTGGATCAGGTGATCGGCACGCCGGACGACATGGCGCTCGTCGGCGAAATCGTGCGGCGGGTCGAGCGGGTGGTGTGCGTGGAATGGGAATGGCCCGGCGTGCCCTCGATCCAGTTCGACCGCCAGGCGGCCGCCTATGAGGCCACCCGCCACCTGCTGGCTTCGAATCGCGCCACGATCGCCTACATTGGACCGGAAGACAAGCGCGTCACGGGCTATCAGCAGGCCCTCTGGGAGAAGCATATCCCGGCCGACGAGCGCCTGATGGCCTTCGCGATCGACTCCCATTCCGGCTACGAATGCTGCGACCGGCTGATCCGGTCCGGGCTTCCTATCGATGCCGTCTGCGCGGGAACGGATGAAGTCGCTGTTGGGGTGCTGAAGACCCTGCACCAACATGGGCTGGCCGTGCCGGGCCAGATCGCCGTCGCCAGCATCGACAACCTGGACATCGCCGCCTACACCATCCCCGCGCTGACTTCGATCGATGTGCCGCGCCGCCAGATCGGACTGCACGCTGTCGAGGCGCTGATCTCCGGCCCCGCCCAGACCCGCCCCTCCGCCTACGCCATCACCGTCCGCACCCAGCTCGTCGTCCGCGAATCGAGCTAGACAGAGCAAGCGCACAAAAACAAAACCAACCGCCAAGACGCCAGGGAAAAGCGCAGAGCGTATTGAGAGCACCGTCTTGGCCTCCGCGTTCTTTGCTGCCTCCTCGGAAGACAGCGGTCAGCACTCAACGGTCAGTGGTCAGCCAAAGACAAATACAGCCAGGCAGCGTGTCGACCGACTGGATTTTGATCCCTCTGGTGTGCCGTCTGGGGACCAAGACCGGCAGTGTGATTCGTGCTCGGTTTGCGCTTTTCGCTTCGACGCTTGCCGCCTGGACGCTGCCAGCGGCATAAGCAGCTCTGCGGTGAGAGATGCTTTGTCGCATGGATGCGCCTGCCCGCGTCTCAACCCTACCTGAATTGACACGGCAGGGCGCTTCATGGTATGGTGTAGACACGAGATGTCGACGCGCGTCGATCAAGGGGTCTACGCCCATGCAGGGGCCTTGATGAAGATGATCCTCGGTGCCGATCTATCCTACGTGAACGAGGTCGAAGCGCTGGGCGGCGTTTTCTACGACCAGGGCCAGGCCCGCGACCCCTTCCGCATCCTCAAGGATCACGGCGCGAATCTCGTCCGCGTGCGCCTCTGGCACACCCCCACCTGGACCAGCTACAGCACCCTGGCCGACGCGCAGCGCACGATCCGGCGCGCCAGAGCGCTGGACATGGCCGTTTTGCTCAACCTGCACTACTCCGACACCTGGGCCGACCCCGCCAAGCAGATCGTCCCGGCGGCCTGGGCTGCCCTGAGCGACATCGACCAGCTTGAGCGGGCGGTGTACGACTACACCTACACCGTGCTGGACGAACTGAACGCGCAAGGGCTGATGCCCGATTACGTCCAGGTCGGCAACGAGATCAACACCGAGATCATGGTCGGCGCGCCCCACAACGGCGCGTCGATCAACTGGCCGCGCAACGCCCGCCTGATCAACGCCGGGATCAGCGCGGTGCGCGTCGCAGGGCGCGTCGCCGGACAGCAGACCGCCACGTCCCCCCGGATCATCCTGCACATCGCCCAGCCGGAAAACGTCGTGCCCTGGTTCGATGCCGCCCTGGCCGCCGGGGTGCACGATTTCGACGTCATCGGGATTTCCTACTACCCCAAATGGAGCACGTCTTCGATGGAACAGGCCGGGCAGACGATCGACCAGGCCCGGCGACGCTACCAGACCGAGGTCATGATCGTCGAGACCGCCTATCCGTGGACGCTGGCGGCCGGCCAGACCGACGACCATCTGCTGGGGCCGGACTCAGTCCTGCCCGCTTACGCGCCCACCCCGCAGGGCCAGCGCGACTTTCTGATCGACCTGACCCAGACCGTGCTGGATGCCGGGGGCACGGGAGTCATTTACTGGGAGCCGGCCTGGATTTCCACGCCAGATCGGCCCTCCACCTGGGAAAACGCCACGTTCTTCGACGAGCAGCATCACGTTCATGCCGGGATCGAATTCCTGTCGCACAGCTACACAAAGCGTGCCAGGGAATGCAGATAGGCCCTTCAGTCATCAGAAAAGGACTTCCAAATGAAACGCCTGCTTTTCGTCGTCGTCTTGTTGAGCACTCTGGTTTTGTCGTCGGTGAGCGCGGCGCAGTCGCCCGTCCTCACCATCTGGACGGATGACCAGCGCCTGCCGGTCATCACCGAGCTTTCGGCGCAGTTCACCGAGGAATTCGGAATCGAAGTCGTCGTCGAGCCGATGGGCATCCAGGACACCAAGGACGCCATGATCCGGGGCGCCAGCACGGGCGAAGGCCCCGACCTGTTCATCATCCCGCACGACAACATCGGCGCGCTGGTGGACAGCGGCGTGGTCGCCCCGATCGACCTGGGCGACAAGGCCGAGCTGTTCCTGCCCAATTCGCTGGAAGCCTTCTCCTACAACGGCGAGCTGTACGGCGTACCCTTCGCCGTGGAGAATGACGCTTGCTTCCGCAACGTGGACCTGATCCCCGAAATGCCGGAGACCTGGGCCGAGCTGGCGGAAGTCACCCGCGCCCTGGTCGACGAAGGCAAAGTGGAATACGCCGTCGCCCTGCCCGACCTGGGGTACAATTACTACCCGGTCTACACCGCGTTCGGCGGCTACATCTTCGGCCGTGACGAGGCAGGCAGCTACACCTCCGAAGACGTCGGCATGGACAGCGAAGGCATGATCGCCGGCGCGGAGTGGGCCAATGCCCTGATCCGCGATGGCTATGCCTCCGAGAACCTGGACTGGGAAGCCGCCCACGTGCTGTTTGAATCCGGCCAGGCGCCGTTCATTATCACCGGCCCCTGGGCGGTCGATCGCTTCAAGAACAACGAAGTGCCGTATGCCATCAGCGCCTGCCCGGCGGCGGAAGCCGGCGGCGAGCCTGGCGCGCCGTTCATCGGCGTGCAGGGCTTCATGGTCAACGCCAACAGCGAGAACCTGCTGCTGGCCCAGACCTACCTGACCGAGTTCATCGCCACCGACGAGGCCCAGCAGGCCATCTTCGAGGGCGACCCGCGCCCCTCGGCCTGGCTGGCGATCTTCGAAGCGACCGAGGACCCGGACATGCAGGGCTTTGCCGCGGCTGGGGCCAACGGCCAGCCGATGCCCGCCATCCCGGAGATGGGCTACGTCTGGGACGCCTGGGGCAACGCCGGGCTGCTGATCGCGCAGGGCGACCTGACCCCGGCCGATGCGCTGGCCGAAGCGGCCGCCCAGATTCGCACCCAGATCGAAGAAGGCAACTAGACCGTCCAATGAACCTCACAGGCAGGTGTCTGGCTACCAGACACCTGCCACTTCTGTAGCCCGGCCTGTCACACCCTGATACCACCGGTGGGTAGGGGGCCCCATGCTGATTCCTAAAACGACGCATCCGAATCTCTCGCCCGCCTCGGCCCTCCGCCTGGGACTGGTTGGTCTGTTCGATGCCGGGCTGATCTGGCTGATCGTCCGTCTGGTGCAGGATGGCAGCTACCCGCTGGCCGGGATTTTCATCGCGCTCGGCCTGGTGGTCACCGTCAGCATGTCCCTGGATCGCTTCCGGGCCTGGCGCTGGCTGTGTGTGGGTCTGAGTCTGGCTCTGCTGTTCGTGCTCTATCCGATCCTCTACACCTTTTACATCTCCACGACCAACACCGGCGGCGGCCATGTCCTGACCCGCCAGCAGGTGATCGATGCCCTGGAGCGCGTGCAGTACGTTCCGGAAGGCGGCCGGAAATTCAGTTGGACGGCCTTCGAATCGCCTGCGGGCGAATATGCCCTCTGGCTGCAAGCCGAGGGTAGCGCCGCCCAATGGGTCACTGTCGGCGCCGTCCAGGCGGATGTCCAGCCGGGGACGGGCAGCTTCGGACCGGCCGACGAAAACGGCATCCCGCTGGAAGTCGAAGGCTACCGCCGTCTGGAGCGCCGGGACGTGATCGTCCTGCTCGACCGGCTCGGCCAGATGGAATTCGGCGCGCCGCCGGAGACGATCCGCATCACCGGCCTGAACGCCGCCGCCACCACCCAGGCGCGCTATCACTACGACGAAGCCCAGGAGGCCATCCTCGATCAGTCCACGGGGACGCTCTACCGGCCGGCCGGAGGCTCGTTCGTCTCGGAGGACGGCGAGGCGCTGCGCCCCGGCTTCTTTACCGGCGTCGGTCTGGATAACTTCAACCGGTTCTTCTCCAGCGCGGCGCTGCGCGGGCCGCTGGCCGCAATCATCACCTGGAACTTCATGTACGCGATCTTCAGCGTGCTGTTCAGCTTCGCGCTGGGGCTGCTGATCGCGCTGCTGTTCGACAACCTGCCCGGCAAGCGAATCATCCGCACGCTGCTGATCATCCCCTATCCCATCCCGGCCCTGGTCTCGATCCTGATCTGGCGCAACCTGCTCAACCCGGACTTTGGCGCGCTGGTCAAGCTCATGCAGGCGATCTTCGGCAGCGCGCCCAACTTCCTGACCGATCCCGGCTGGACGCGCTTCGCCATCATCCTGATCAACATGTGGCTGTCGTACCCGTACTTCTACATCGTCTCCAGCGGGGCGTTGCAGGCCATCCCCACCGACATGCTGGACGCGGCCGCCGTCGACGGCGCGAGCCTCTGGCAGAAGTTCAGCCGGATCACCCTGCCCCTGCTCCTGCAAATTGTCAGCCCGCTGCTGGTCGCGTCCTTCGCCTTCAACTTCAACAATTTCAACCTGATCTACATCTTCAACGAAGGCAACCCGCCCATCGCGGGCACGCCCATCCCGGCCGGGCATACCGACATCCTGATCTCGTTCGTGTACAAACTGGCCTTCACCTCCGCCCAGCAGGATTACGGCCTGGCCAGCGCCATCTCGATCGTGTTGTTCGCGTTCGTGGCGGTCATCACCTGGCTGCAATTCCGCTACACGCGCGTTCTGGAGGACCGGCACTGATGGCCAACCGACCCACGTCCTCATCCCGCTCGACCGTCCGCGCCCAGTCCCGGCCGATCGAGCTGAGCCTCCGCCAGCGGCGCGGGCTGAGCTACGCCGTCCGCTACGCGATCGCCTTCGTCCTGATCGTGTTCGCGTTCGTCCCGGTGGTCTGGGTAGTGTCTGCTTCCTTCAACCCCTCCGGTTCGCTGGTCTCAATCGAGATCATCCCCAGGAATCCCGGCCTGGCGAACTACCAGGGGCTGTTCGAGAACAAGTACTACCCCTTCAAGACCTGGCTGCTCAACTCCTTCAAGATCGCGGGGACATCGACCCTGCTCAGCGTGTTCAGCACGGCCGTGGCCGCCTACGCCCTCTCCCGCTTCAAGTTCCAGGGCCGGGCGCTGCTGATGCGCGCCATCCTGATCATCAACGTCTTTCCCGGCATCCTGTCGATGATCGCGCTGTATACCATCATGCAGCAGTTGGGCAACCACATCACCTTCCTGGGGCTGGATTCGCACGCCTCACTGATCCTGATCTACACGTCCGGCGCGCTGAGCATCAATGTGTTCCTGGTCAAGGGCTACCTCGACTCGATCCCGATCGAGATCGACGAATCGGCGCTGGTCGACGGCGCGACCCACTGGCAAATCTTCCGCCTGATCACCCTGCCCCTGGCCAAGCCGATCCTGGTCACGATCGCCGTGCTGACCTTCATGGCGATCTACGGCGACTTCATCCTGCCGCGCGTCCTGCTTTCCAGCGCGGACAAGCTGCCGATCATGGTCGGGCTGTACCTGTTCCAGTCGGCGGATTACGCCCAGAACTGGGGCGTCTTCACCGCCGGGGCGGTGATCGCCGCGCTGCCCATCCTGCTGATCTATATCCTGCTTCAGAACTACATCATTGGCGGACTCACCACCGGGGCCGTCAAGCTCTAGAGGGCGACCATGACTCAACGACGCGCCGGGCGCCTCCTGCGCCAGCTCTGGCATGGGGCGGACTACAACTACGAGCAGTGGCTTGATTCGCCAGACATCCTGGCGGATGACTTCCGGCTGATGGGCCAGGCCCGCTGCAACATCATGAACGTGGGCATCTTCGCCTGGTCGATGCTGGAGCCGGAGGAGGGCCGCACCACCTTTGAGTGGCTGGACCGGCTGATGGACGATCTGGCCGCCCACGGGATCGCGGCCGACCTGGCGACCCCCAGCGCCGCGCCCCCGGCCTGGCTCTCCAGGAAGTACCCGGAAACGCTGCGTGTCAACAAGGACCGCCAGCGCGTCCCGCACCGGGGCCGTCAGAACTTCTGCGTCTCCTCGCCCATCTACCGGGAGAAGGTCGCCGCGATCAACACCCGCCTGGCGGAACGCTACAGGGATCACCCGGCGCTGGCCCTGTGGCACGTCTCCAACGAATACCTGGGCGATCCGTGTTACTGCGACCTGTGCCAGGCCGGATTCCGCGACTGGCTCAAAGCCCGCTACAAAGACCTGGACAGCCTCAATCAGGCCTGGTGGACGACCTTCTGGAGCCACCGTTACACCGGCTGGGATCAGATCGAGCCGTTCGATCCCTCCTGCCAGGGCTTGATGCTGGACTGGCAGCGCTTCACCAGCGACCGGGTGCTGGACTTCTTCCTGGCGGAATGCGCGCCGCTGCGTGCGATCACGCCGGACGTGCCCCTGACCACGAACTTCATGCAGCCCAACGTCGGCCTCAACTACTGGCGCTTCGCCGAACAGGTGGACATCATCGCCTGGGACAGCTACCCCTGCTGGCACCAGACCGACGATACCCTCACCGGGATGCAGACCGGGTTCTATCACGACCTGCACCGTTCGTTCAAGGGCGGGCAGCCCTTCCTGCTGCTGGAATCGACCCCCAGCGTGACCAACTGGCAGCCGGTCAGCCGGCTCAAGCGGCCGGGGATGCACCGCCTGTCGTCCTTCCAGGCGGTCGCCCACGGGGCCAACAGCGTCCAGTACTTCCAATGGCGGCAGAGCCGCGGCTCCGCCGAGAAGTTCCACGGCGCGGTAGTCAGCCACCTGAACACGGCCGAGACCCGCACCTTCCGCGAGGTGGCCAACGTGGGCGAGACCCTGGCGAAGCTACAAGGCGTGGCCGAGACCCGGATCGCAGCGCCCGTGGCCGTGATCTACGACCTGGAGAACGAATGGGCCTTGAACCTGGCCGAACTGCCGACGCGCGATCGCAAGCTCTACCGTGAGACCTGCCAGCGCCACTACAGCCCGTTCTGGAAGCGCGGCATTCCCGTGGACATCCTCCCGGCGGAAGCCGCCCTGGACGCCTACGCAATCGTGGTCGCCCCGATGCTGTACATGCTGATCCCCGGCTTCGCGGAGCGCGTCGAGCAGTACGTCCTGGCGGGCGGCACGTTCGTCACGACCTACCTGTCCGGGCTGGTCAACGAGTCCGACCTGTGCTTCCTGGGCGGTTATCCGCCCGCCCTGCGCCGCACCCTGGGCATCTACGCCGAGGAGCGCGATACCCTGACCGAGCAGCAGTCCGGCACGATCACCGCCAGCGTGGGAAACGCCCTGGGAATCGCGGGCACTTACCAGTTCCACGACTACGCCGAGATCGTCCACGCCGAGCAGGCCGGCGTGCTGGCGACTTACAGCGCCGAGTTCTATGCCGGGACTCCGGCGCTGACGCTCAACGCCTATGGGAAGGGCCGCGCCTGCTTCATTGCCGCCCGGACCGAGGATCGCTTCCTGGACGACGTGTACGGGGCGCTGGCCCGCCAGGCCGGTCTGGCGGGGGTGCTGCCCGTCCAGCCGCCGGAAGGCGTCTCGGTCCAGGTGCGCCAGTCGGACGCGCGGCGCTTTGCCTTCGTCATGAATTTCGCCGCCGCCGCGCGCCAGGTCGAGGTCGGCGCGGGCTGGACGGACGCCGTATCCGGCCAGCCGGTCGCGGCCAGCCTGAGCCTGGAACCCTACGGGCTGGCGATTCTGGCCCAGGATGTCCGGGCCGGAGATCGATGAGGCCCACCCGATGAGAACACGCCGCGCGCTTTGGTTGGTGCTGATCGCCGGGCTGGTGCTGGGCCTCGGCCCGGCCGGACTCCCGGCCGCCGCCCAGGGGCCGGGGCAGGTCGTGCCGCCGAGAGCGGTGCCACCGGGGTTCTACCTCGGCGTCGACCTGTCCTACGTCAACGAGATGGACGACTGCGGCGCGGTCTTCCGGGTCGGCGGCGAGCCGCGCGATGCGTATCAGCTTTTCGCGGACTATGGCGCGAATCTGGTGCGCATCCGGCTGTGGCATACCCCGGATTGGACCGACTACAGCACCCTGGAGGATGTGATTCGCTCCCTGCGCCGCGCCCAGGCGCTAGGCATGGACGTCCTGCTCGACTTCCACTACTCCGACACCTGGGCCGATCCCTCCAAGCAGATCATCCCCGCCGCCTGGGCGGCGATCACCGACCTCGACGCGCTGGGCCAGGCTCTTTACCAGTACACCTATGACGTCCTGGTCGAGCTGGATTCGCTGGGACTGATGCCGGAGATCGTCCAGGTCGGAAACGAAATCAACACGGAAATCCTGCGCGCGGAAGGATCGTCGGGCTATCCCATCGACTGGGAGCGCAACGCCTTCCTGATCAACCGGGCCATCCAGGCCGTGCGCGACGCCGGGACCGTCGGCAGCGCAGCCCCGCGCGTGATGCTGCACATTGCCAAACCGGAGGAGGTCGAGGGCTGGCTGCTGGCCGCCGAGCGCGCAGGCGTGACCGATTACGACCTGATCGGCATCTCGTACTATCCGGGCTGGTCGAACCACAGCGTGGAAACCGTCGGGAACGTCGTCCGCCAGCTTCGCTACAGGTTCGGCGCGGACGTGATGATCGTCGAAACGGCCTACCCCTGGACGCTGGACGGGGCCAACGATCACGCCGGGAACGTTCTGGGGGCCGACTTCCTGGCGGAGGACTACCCCGCCACCCCGGAAGGGCAGCGCCGGTTTCTGATCGACCTGGCCCAGACCGTTTTCGCCAACGGCGGCTCCGGGATCGTCTACTGGGAGCCGGCCTGGGTCGCCACGGACTGCCATACCCTGTGGGGCCAGGGATCGCACTGGGACAACGCCACCTTCTTCGACTTCAACAACGGCAACGAAGTCCTGCCGGGAATCGAATTCCTCCAGTACCCGTATGAGTACCCGGTCGAGGTCGCGCTGAGCTTCCGCTTCGACGCGGGCGACCCGCCGGAGACGATCTACTTCTGGGGCAACTTCACCGGCCAGGGCCGCCGCCTGAGGCAGCTCCCCCTGAGCGACGGCGCGTATACCCTGCATGCCCGCCTGCTGCCCGGTACGGCAATCCAGTACCAGTTCTACAGCGCGCCCCCGGCCTCGGCGGAAAGCGCGCTGCTGCCCCCGGCCTGCCTGAATGCCGAAGGCTACGCCGCCGCGACCATCCCGGCGCAGAACGTGATCCTCCAGCACACGGAAAACAGTTGCCCCTGACGGCGCGGGGCGATTAAGCTGGCTGGACAAACCGGCCACGGATAATACGGATGAAACACGGATGTGGAAAATCCGTGCTTTTCCGTGCGTTGTCCGTGGCTTATGCCTTTGCCGCCTAAGCGCGATCCTGCGACAGGATCAGCACCGCATAAGGGCCGATCCCGACGTTGGCCCGGCAGGGCATCGAGTCGAGCGGGTCATCCTCGGCCAGCGTATCGTAACCGAGCTGATTGCCGAAGTCGCCGCTGTAGCCCTGCCAATCG
>JARKOQ010000123.1 GCA_029976005.1 Aggregatilineales bacterium
CGGGATCGTATGCGCGGTCGAGGGGCTGATCAGCGCGACGACCCTGGTCTGGCGCGACGCGCCGATGCTCTACCTGGTTTTCCTGGCGCGCCACGTCTCCGGGGAGCCGACTCCGGACGGTCTCGAGACCAACGCCGCCGCCTTCTGGGGTCTGGACGATCTGCGCCGGATGCCCTTCGACGGCCAGAACGCTTTCCTGGCGGAGCGCATCCTGACCGGCCAGGCCGGCCTGCTGAAGCCTTTTTCCCCCAGCGCGTGGCATCCCATGTACCGCACGACCTACGCCTGAAAGCAAAGGCAATGGGGCACGGATGACACGGATCAGGCACGGATTCTCACGGATTTTCAGTTAATGGTTGTATCCGCGAAAATCCGTGTATCATCCGTGTTATCCGTGCCCCATTGTTTTTCACCTTACTCGATCACCCGCCAGACCTGTGCGCCGTCGAAGTCGATGACCAGCTCCAGGTAGGGCGCGTCCGCCACGGCCGAGGCCATCGGCCATTCCCAGGCGAACGGCTCCCGCCAGCGCCACAGCCCCGCGAACGACTCCGGGTTCCCGATCACCTGCGGGACGAGCACGTAGTCCACCCCATACCGCGCGAACAGAGCCGCGTTGGCCGGGTCGGCGGGATCGTTCCAGAAGGCCTCGAAGGCGGCCTGCACGGCTTCGGCGGCTTCCGTGTGGCGGAAGAAGGGCTGCGGGCGGAAGTAGACCGTGTCGCGCTCGCCGATCACCGGGGCCCAGTCGCCTTCCTGCGGGCCGGGGAAGTTGAGGACGCGCGTTTCCGGCGGGGTGTTGGCCTTCAGCCAGAGCATGGCCTGCACGTCGGCGTGGGAAGAAAACGCGCCGTAGAACCCGATCACACCCTTGCTGGCCGCGCGCAGCGGCTCCGCCAGGATCGCCCCCAGGATCAGACCCAGCGCGGCGATTCCCATGGCGGGCCAGGCCAGCCGCCCGCTCCAGCGCCGGACGCGCCCCCAGCCGATCCGGCGGGCCAACCAGAGGATGGCCGTCGCGCCCAGGGTGGCGTAGGGGATGATCGGCCCGTGCCAGGCGATGCTAAACGGGTAATCGTACTTGAGCAGCGGGGCCAGCAGGCCCGGCAGCAGGCGCGGCAGTATCCCGGTCGTGCTGAAGTCGATCACGAGCACCAGCCATCCGATCATCAGCAGATCGAGCGGGGTGCGCCGCCGCGCGGCAATCGCTGCCCCGCCCAGGGCCAACGGCACGATCAGCCCGCCGTGCATGAAGACCAGGGTCTTCCAGTGTTCGGGGCTGATCTCGAATGGCGATTCGATGCTGCTGCCCAGCAGGGGCAGGATGCGCCCCAGCCAGGGCAGGATGCCCAGCAGGGCCAGACCGGGGATCACCACCGCCAGGACGAGCCAGGTGCGCGAGGTGGGGCGTGGGCGGGCCAGCCAGAGCGTGCCCAGCCAGGGCACGTAGCCCAGGATCAGGATCAGGGTGGTATCGGGGTGGGTCAGGGGAACGGCGCTCAGGCATACCGCCGCGCAGAGCGCGTCCGGCCAGCGCCCACCGCGTTGGTAGCGCACCACGAAGGTCAGGAAGGCCAGGGCGAAGACCAGGGCCATCAGGGTGGTGTAGTGCGAGTCCATGGTGGCCGTCAGCAGCCCGACACCGAACAGGCCCATCAGCGCCAGGACGATCCCGGCATGGCGTGGCGGGCGGCCGGCGGCGTCCGTGCCCGCGTCGAGCCAGTCCTCGACCTCGTTGCCCAGGTCGTAGAGCAGCCACACGAACAGCAAGCCCAGCACGGCCGCAATGGCGGGCATGATCACGTGCAGGCCGATTCCCAGCCGGTCGCTGAGGTAGGCGGCCAGGGCGATAAACCCCGGCGAATAGAGGTACTCGATCTCCGGGTGGAAGGGGGCCAGACTGGTCAGGGAGCCGCCCTCGCGCAGGCTGTAGGCCAGATAGCCAAAGCCCTGGGCGTCGGTATCCAGCGGCACGGGCAGGATCAGCACGGGCAGGACGAACAGGCCCAGCACCAGCCCGAAGAAGGCCAGTTCGCGCGCGCCGGGCCAGCCGATCTCGCGGCGCGCCGGGCGGGAGGCCAGCCTTCTGCCCAGGCCGGCCGCGACCAGGGCCGTGAGCCACAGGAAATCGAGGGCCGGGCTATCCCAGCCGAAGAGGGCCGCCAGGAAGAGCGCCCCGGTTATCACGAAGGCCAGGGTCAGGGCTGCCGCCAGACCGATGCGCGGGGCGGCGGCCTGGCGTGCCGTACCCGGCGGCAGGCCCGGCGCGAGCAGCACGCCCGCGCCCAGCACCGCCGCGCCGAAGATCAAGGTGGGGATCAGCGGGAAGATGGACATGGGCCGGAATTGTAGCGGGGGCGGGGCGAAGCGCCAAATCTCATTCTGGATGGAAATAGCCGGAAAGTTTTTGCAAGGTCATGTCCGCCACGATCATTGGGTTTGTCCGGCATCTGTAAGAACGTCCGTTTTCTGTTAGCAAGAAAATGTCCTATTTTGAAGTTACGGGTCTCGCGGTGTCCGGTTTCGGGCTGAGTGTTGAGACGCCTCCGGAAATTGTGAGGATTTGGTAGGTTCGGAGACTTCTCCTTTTGCCAGAACGGGCTATAATGTGGGATATGACGCCGTTTTTGTTGGATATTTGGGATATCGGCCGCAATGGGGCGCTGGGGCTGGCGAGAAATTGCCACGCTACTTGTGACAGTCTGGGTGATGGCCGCGTGCGGGCCGCTCCTGCCTGCGGAACCGCCGCAGCCGGATAGTTCCGCCACGGCTGCCCTGCGCCTCAGTACAGGCTCGCCGCCACCCGCCACACCGCGCACCCCCGGTGCCGAGACGCCCGCCGCCCCTACGGCCCGCGCCTCTCAGGCGTCGGGGTCTTCTCCTTCAGGCTTTGAAGCGACCCCCTTCTATTACACCGTGCTGCCTGGCGAGACGCTGGCCGGGATTGCCGCGCGCTTCGGCGTGGCCCCGGAGGCGATCCAGGAAGGGAACGGCCTCGACTCGCCAGAGCTTCAACCCGGCCAGATGGTGTTCATCCCCCTGCAAGCCGCCATCGGCGCGCCGACCGAGACCCTGGTTCGCTTCGTGATGACCAATACCCCGCCGCCGCTGGCGCTGGCCGCGCCAACTTGCCTGCGCACCTCCGCCGACGAGGTGCTGTGCATCGGTTGGATCGAGAATCCCCTGGATCGCCCGATTACCGGGGTGCGGATCGAGACGATCCTGCACAGCGTCGACGGCGCGGTGCTCGATCAGCGCATCGCGACCCTGGTTCAGCAGGCGGTGCTGCCCGCCGAGGGCGCGCCCTACGCGGTACGCTTCCCGGCCGGGCTGCGCGCCTTCACCTGGGCGGAGGCCCAGGTGCTGGCCGCCGACCTCACCGGCTTCGACCGGCTGGGCAGCGTGCCGCTGACCATCACCACCAGCCGCCAGTCCGAGCAGGACGGGCTGATCCGGGTGTGGGGCGCGGCCCGCCACGATGGCCAGGGTACCCTGACCGACCTGCTGGTCACGATCGCGTTGTTCGATCAGACCGGGCGGATTTCCGGCTTCCGGGTGGATCGCCCGCCGGGCCGCCTGGAGCCGGGCGACTCGCTTCAGATCGACCTGCTGATCACGCCGCTGCTGGCCGGGACGGCCCGCCACATCGTCTATGCCGAGGGGCGGCCGGTGGCGAGTCAGTAACTATCTCGCAGGCCGGAAAAACAGAACGGCGACCTGGGCAGGTCGCCGCGAGTCGCGTCACGGAAGCTGGCGGGGTCAGGCGGATGGATCGAAGGTGGGGGGCGTCATCAGCCCATCCTGGCGGGTCGCGTCGTCGATGTTGGCCAGGGCTTCCCCCGCGAAACGGCACAGCAGCATCAGCAGGGCCTGATCCAGGTCATCGAACGGCTCGTCGCCCGGCGTATTGAGTACCTCGACCACGCCCAGCACGCGGCCGTTGCCGATCAGTGGGGCGGCCGCGATCGACTGGGTGCGGAAGTTGGATTCCTCGTCCATGCGGGCCGAGAAGCGCGGATCGGTGCGTGCGTCGCGCACCATGCAGGCCTTGCCGGTCGCCGCGACCCAGCCGGCGATGCCCTCCTTGGGCTTGAGCCGCCGGCCGATCAGCGAGCGGGCCGAGCCGTGCACGATGACGAATTCCAGCTCGCCCGTTTCGTCGTCCATCAGGAGCAGCGAGCCGTCCGGCGCGGACAGCAGGTCGAGGGTCTGGCTGACGATTTCGCTCAACAGGCGCAGCAGGTCTTCGTTGGTCTTGTATTTTTCCTCGGCGTCCGCCAGCGATTGCAGGGCGGTGACGAAGCTGCGCAGGTTGTACAGCTCGCTGCGCAGGGTGTCGTTTTCGCCCCGCAGGCGGTTGATCTCCGTCTGAAGCAACTGAGTCGGATTGCTGACCATGTTTGGCTCTCCTCCTCTATCCTGTCGCCAGTGTAGCATTGTTTTGGCGGGGGCGATACTTCTTCAAAACGGTGATTGGTTCCTGGTCGCTGGTTACCGGCTAAAGCGGAGGGCAGGCGCGGGCCGTCGGGACGGGGCACTGGCCCGTCCGGGCGAGGGCAATGCAGCTATCCTCCTGGTGAGCTGACGTGGCGTGGT
Source organism: Aggregatilineales bacterium (assembly GCA_029976005.1). Taxonomy (GTDB): domain Bacteria; phylum Chloroflexota; class Anaerolineae; order Aggregatilineales; family Ch27; genus JARKOQ01. Next base: position 4,597 of record JARKOQ010000123.1, read on the forward strand.
TCAGCGCCGGGCGACGATCGCGTCCAGGGCTGCGGCCACTTTTGCGCTGTAGTGCCCGACGGTGAACCGGGCCAGGACGCGCGCCCGCCCGGCGCGGCCCATCCGCGCCCGCAGGTCCGGGTCGTCCAGCAGGCGGCGCACGGCCTGCGCCAATGCGTCTGGATCGCGCGGGGGGACCAGGAAGCCCGTCTCGCCGTCGACGACCGTCTCGTTCGGGCCGCCCACGTTGGTGCTGACCACCGGGATTTCGCAGGCCATCGCCTCCAGGTGGGCCATGCCGAGCGACTCGAAGTCCGAGGCGCAGACCAGCACATCGCTGGCGTTGAGGAGCTGCTGCGGCGTGTCGGAGAAGCCGGTGAAGATCACCTGCGCGCGCAGGCACGGGTCGCCCATCACCAGGTCGTGAATGGCGGCCTTGTGGCGGTCGCCGGCCAGGCCGTCCAGGACGTTATCCCCCACGACCAGGAAGCGCGCCTGGGGGTAGTCCGGAGCCAGGCGGGCCGCCATCCGCATGAAATTCAGGTGGCCCTTGACCGGCTGGAATCGCCCCAGGATTGTGATCACCGGCGCGTCCGGCGGGATGCCGAGGTCGGCGCGGGTCGCGCGGCGGGCCGCGCCGCCGTCCTCGGCGGGCCGGAAGCGGGCCGTGTCGATCCCGTAGTAGGCCACCTCGACCCGGTCGGGCGGCATGAACGGCGGATTGCCCAGGAAGCCGTCCCGGGTCCAGGCGGAGTTGGCGAAGCAGTGGGCGGCCGCCTGGAACGGAGCGCGCTGCCAGGGGTAGGGGTGCGTCCAGGGGCCGTGCGAGAGCCAGACCCAGGGCAGAGTCAGCGGGCGGCAGGCGGCGGCCACGTAGGCGATGCTGTGAAAATCGGGCAGGGCGATCGCGATCCGTTCCTGGCGGAGCAGCGCGGCGATCCTGCCCACCACGGGGAAGCGCCCCCACACCGCCGGGACGAAGATCGGCATGGCTGCCCGCCAGGGGATGACGTGCACCGGCCAGCCCTGCTCCCGCCAGCGGCGGATGTACTGGCCCTCCCGCGGGCAAAGCAGGTGCGGCGTCCAGCGGGCGGGGTCCAGGCCGCGCACCATCTCGAAGGTGCTGGTTTCGCCGCCGCCCAATCCGATGTAGGTGGAGACGAAAAGGATCGGGATGGGCGACTGCGGTGCGGATGGGGAACGATCGTCGGTCATAAGGCGTCTTTCGCGTGCATGCTCAACGCCGCCCATTGTACCATTGAGCCGCGCCCCCTGGGGCAAGGTCAGAATTCGGCTCTAGGCGGGCGGCTTCATGGTATCATTCGAACAGGATGACTCAGGGATACGAGGGAGCAAAGCATGAGCGACCCCGAACTCCAGGCGGAGATGACCCGTCTGGTGGCCGAAAACCGGCGATTGCAGCGGGCGATCGACGCGGTGATGGATGAAGTCGACACTGTGACGCGGGTGCGCATCGCCCTGAGCGTCACCGGCCGCTGCCACCTGTGCGTGCGCGAGGTCATGACCGCCAACCCCCAGACCGTGCGGATGGGCGACAGCCTGCGCACGGCCCTGGATCGCTGCCAGGCGGGCGGATTCCGGCGGCTGCCGGTGGTGGACGCGGCCGGCCGTCTGGCCGGGATCGTGACCGACCGCGACCTGCGCCTGGCGGTCAACTCCCCGCTGGTGCTCCACGAGCGCTGGCAGGATCAGATGCTGCTGGACCGGGTGGCGGTCGAGGTGTGCATGACCCCCGATCCGATCGTCACCACGCCGGAGACGCCGGTCTGGCAGGTGGCGCACACCCTGCGGGAGAAGAAGATCGGCGGCCTGCCGGTGCTGGACGGGCAGGGGCACCTGGTGGGCATCATCACGGAGACCGACTTGCTGCGCGTCTTCGAGGCGGCCCTCACCGCCGCCGCGCAGCAGATTTCTTGAGATGATTTGGCTTGGAACTGACAGGGGGGCAGAAAAATGCGGGTTGCTCTCCAGGGGGATTTCCGCAAGGGGTCTTGCAATCAGGGACAGATCGGCCGGGCCGTCTCCAGGACATCCTGGCGGAAGTAGCGGCTCAAGCCTGCTGGGGTGCTCAAATCGACCCGGCGGCCGAGGAGGGCAGTCAGCTCGTTTTCCAGCGCCCCGATTTTGAACCCGATCACGGCCCCGGACTCAAACTCCACCAGGACGTCGATATCACTATCCGAGCGCAGTTCTCCTCGCAAAGCCGAGCCAAAGAGCGACAGCCGCAAGACGTGATAACGCTGGCAGATTTCAGCGATTTTGTCTGTGGGCAGAATCAAGTCGGCCATGGTGGACTCTCACTATACTCATCTGAGACGATCATACAGTGAGCCGGCCCGCGTGCCAATGCGCCCGCTGGCAGTCTGCGGGTGAGGCAAGCTGGACGAGGCCAAACGGGGCGGAGGCCCGTCCCTGCGGACGGCTGTGAACGGATGACTCCCCTACAGCAGCGTCACGGTATCGTCGGAGGAGAGTTTGCCCTGGGGGGGCTTGGCGGTCGCAATGGGCAGGGTGAAGGCGAAGATCGCGCCGCCGGCGGGGTTGTCCTCGATCCAGATCTGGCCGCCGTGGGCTTCGATCGCCATCCGGCAGAAGGTCAGGCCCAGGCCCGTCCCACGCCGCCGCCCGCGCGAGCCTTCCATCTGGACGAAGCGGTTGAACAGACGCTCTTTGTAATCGTCGGGGATGCCGGGGCCGGTGTCGCTGACCTCGATGCGCACGAATCCCTCGCGCGCGGCGACGCCGGGCTGGCGGGCCGAGATGACGACGTGGCCTTCCGCCGGGGTGAACTTGAGGGCGTTGTCCACCAGATTGAGCAGCACGCGCTCGATTTGCTCCGCGTCGATGTCCAGCTCCGGCAGGTCGTAGGGCACGTCCACCGCCAGCGTGACGTCCAGTTCGCGGGCCAGCGAATCCATCTCCAGCACCACGTTGCCGCACACGGCGTTGAGGGCCACCGGCCCGCGATCCAGGTTGAGCTGGCCGCTTTCCATCTTGGCGATGTCCAGCAGCGAATCGACCAGGTTGAGCAGCTTGCGCACGGCCCGCTGGCTGGTTTCGGTCGTGGTATGCACCAGTTGGGCGTAGTCGCTGCTGGCCGGGATCACGTCCTTGAGCAGCTTGAGGCTGGCCGTGACGGCGGTCAGCGGGCCGCGCAGGTCGTGGACGATCATCCGGCTCAGGTCCTCGCGGGTGCGGGCGACCTCCTCCTGTTCAGTCTGGTCGATGAAGACCAGCAGGAGGCCCAGCAGCGCCCCGGTTTCATCCCGCACCGGGGCGACCTGGCGGTTGATGTAAAGCTGGCGCGGCGTGTCGAGGGCGTAGGTGTGCTGGACGGCGTTTTCGCTCGCCAGATCGCCGGCCCGCAGGTCGGCCAGCAGCAGGCGCAGTTCGCTCGACGTGAAGCCCAGCCGCGCCGTGAAGAGCACCCCGGTGCCCTGGAGCAGGTCGTCGACCAGCCGCCCCACCAGCAAGGCCGGCTTGAGGCCGACCAGCCGCTCGATGTGCGGGTTGGCCAGCGAGATGCGCCCATCGCGGTCGATGAGCAGCACGCCCTCGGTCATGCTGTCCAGGATGGCCTGCATCCGGTCGCGGCCCTCGGCAAGCTGCTTGAACAGCCGCGCGTTGTCGATGGCAATCGAAGCCTGGGTGGCAAGCTGGGTCACGAAGGTCAGGTCGTCGTCCCCAAAGGCGCTGTACTGCGGGCTTTCCACCGTGATCACGCCCAGGGTCTCGCTTTCGCGCCGGATCGGTACGCTGAGCTGGCTGCGGGTGGCGGGGTTGAGCGGGACGTAATCCGGGTGCTGGCTGACGTCCTGGACGAGCACCGGCCGCCCGCTGTCGAAGACCTCGGCCGTGATCCCGGTGTTGACGTCCACCCGCTTGTCGACCTGCCCGGTGGGATACCCCCGGCTGGCGACCGCCTGCAAGCTCAGGCCATCCTCCGCGCCGACAACCAGCATGGCCGACTGGCTGCGCGTGCCTTCCAGGGCGCGGGCGACCACCTGATCGAAAATCTTCTGGAGGTTCAGGGTGGAGGTCAGTTCCTGGCCGATGTCGTACAGGGCCTGCAACTGCCCGACACGTTGGTTGAGGGCGCTGTCCGTGGTGGCGTACAACCGGGCATTGTTGACCGCCAGGGCGGCCTGGACGGCGAAGGTGCGCAGCAGTTCGATCTCGTCCGTGCTGAAGGCGCGCGGCAGGTCGTAGTAGGCCGCGATCACGCCCAGCGGAAGCTCGCCGCTGACCAGCATGATCTCCACCCAGGCGTGTTTGATCTCTTCCTCCATCACCGCCCGGCGGGTCTCGTCGACCAGCGGATCGCTGTACATGTCGCTGATGATGACCGGCTGGTAGAGCGCCCGGTTGGGATCGTTCATCACCTCCGGCTGGACGATCAGGGGCGGCGGCGAGTGCTTGCTGAAGTGCTCGCTCAGGCCGATGTTGCGCACCAGACTCAGGCGGTTATCGAAGTACAGGTAGACGGCCACGGCGTCGCAGTTGGCAACCGCGACCACCGAGGACGAGACCAGATTGATGACTTTTTCCGGGGAGAGCGAGCCGGTCAGCAGGGTCGAGATGCTGTTCAGGGTGGCAAGCTGGAAGGCGCGCTCCTGGGTCTGGCCGTAGAGCTGGGCGTTTTCAATGGCGACCCCGGCCTGGGCGGCGATGTTCATCAGCAGGCGCTGGTCGCCGCTGCCCAGGAGGTGTTCCGCGTTGCCGGAAGCCACGGCGATCGCCCCCAGGGTGCGATCGGTGCCCAGGACGGGCACGCCCAGCCAGGAGTAGATCGGATCGGCGGGCGCGTCCAGCCCCAGTTCGGCCGCGCGCTGGTTGACCTGGCGCTCGATCAGCAGGGGCGTGCTGTTCTTGAGCACGTAGTCGAGCAGGGTGGCGCTGGTCTCGCGCGGTTCGCGGCTGAGCATTTCCCCGTGGCGCACGACCAGGGGGAAGTGGACGATGTTGTGCAGCGGATCGAGCAGGGCGACCGTGAAGCTGTCCACCCCCAGCAGCCCGGAGACCTGGCGGTAGATCGTCTCCAGCAGGGTATTCAGCTCCAGGTTGCTGCGCAGGGCCTGGCTGACCACCGACAGGGAGGATAGCTCGTCCAACTGCTGGCGGAAGTGGAACTGGGTGCGGCTCAGGCCGTAGACGACCAGGGTTGTCAGGACCAGGCCGGCGACGAAAATCACCCAGGAGAAGGGGTCCAGCTCGTTGGCGACGACCGCTCCCAGGATGCCAAACGGGACGGGGAGCAGGACCACCAGCCCGATCGTGAGCCAGTCCGCCCGCAGGACGCTGGCGACCTGGCGGCCTTCCAGCCGGACGCGCAGGACGTACAGCAGCAGGTAGACCAGCACGAATCCCGCGCAGAAAGCCAGCAGCGGCAGGGCATCCTCGCCGCGCAGGGACGTCAGGGGCAGGCGGCCGCCCAGGGTCAGGTACAGCGCCTCGCCGACGAACAGGCTGAGGGTGAACTGGGCCATCGTCTCGGCGACGGTGCTCAGGTTGCGCACGATCATGCGCCGGCGGGGCAGCCATTCGTCGGAGCGGGCGACCTGGATCAAGCTGCCGATCAGGGAGCCGACTCCCGCCGCCCACAGGGCCTCGGCCCCGTTATCGGTGGCTCCCAGGGCCAGGAAGGCCATGATGGCGAAGGCATGCGCCGCGCTGATTTCACCCGCCGTGAGCAGGACGCCCAGATTGAGGATGAACGCGATCAGGATGACGAACTGGAGCCAGAGACCCAGCACGCTGTCCAGGTGAACAGGCAGGTTGAGGATCAGGACGGCCAGGGTGAGCAGGCCCAGCGCCCAGGAGGTGAACGACGTGTTGCGCTTGGAGGTCATAGCCCGTTCCGGCGCGACTCAGGGGCGCTGGCGGTCGGGCGCCCCGGTATATGTGCCTGATCAACCACCATATTAGCCCTGTTCGCTGTACAGGTATTTTTGCATCATACTCATTTCTCAGGCAATCGGCAAGGTAAAGCAGAAGGCCGCGCCGCCGTTCAAACCATCTTCTACCCAAATCTGGCCGCCGTGGGCTTCGACCGCCAGCTTGCAGAAGGTCAGGCCCAGCCCCATCCCGCGATTGCCGCGCCGGGGTTGGCCGGTCAGGCCGGTCGCGAAGCGTTCGAAGATGCGCTCGCGCGCTTCGGGGGGGACGCCGGGGCCGCGGTCGACGACCGAAACCTCGATCTGCCGGGCCTCCGGCAGGACTTCGGCGCGGATCGAGATCGTTTCGCCTTCCGGCGTGAAACGTAAGGCGTTGTCCACCAGGTTGGTGATCACGCGCCGGATCTGGGAGACATCGATCTGCACCGGCGGGAGGGGGCTGTCCAGACAATCGACCAGCTGCACCCCGGCCTTGCGGGCCAGGGGATCGAGCAGGCGCATGGCCTGCTGCACCGGCTCGCGCAGTTCGGTCGGGGCAAGCTGGAGGGGGACCCGGCCGGATTGCAGGCGGGCCACGTCCAGCAGGCTTTCGACCAGCTTGAGCAGGTTGTCGGTGCTATCCGCCGCGATCTGGAGCAGTTCCTGCACGTCGGCGGCGGCCTCCGGGATGTCGAGCAGCTCCTGGGCCGCGCTGATGCCGCCGCGCAGGGCGGTCAGCGGGCTGCGCAGGTCGTGGACGATGGTGTTGGTCAGCTCGGTGCGGGTTTCCTCCAGCAGCTTGTCTTCGGTGACGTCGCGCCAGATGAACAGGCGGCCGATGGGCGATCCGGCCACGTCCAGGACGGGCGTGCTGTTCTCCCTGATGAAGCGCAGGTGCCCGTCGGTCTGGATGCGAACCTCGCGGTGAGTCAGGCCGAGCGGGTCCGCCTTCAACTGCTGCCAGAGGTTCCGGACGGAGTCCAGGTTGAAGTCATCGGTCTGAGGCTCCCACCCACTGCGACGCATGGCGCGGAAGACGCGCAGGACATGCTGGCCGAACGGGGGGCGGGTTTCCCAGCCCAACAGGCGCATCGCCGCCGGGTTGACCTGGATCAGGCGGCCCTGCTGATCGACCAGGAACAGGCCGTCCCGCACGGTGTTGAGGATGGCCTGCATCCGGTCCCGGCCGTCGCGCACTTCCTCGTAGAGCCGCACGTTGATGATCGCCGCCGCGGCCTGGTTGGCCAGGAGTTCGAGCGCGCTGATCGTCTGTTCGTTATCGAGCGCCTGGTAGCCCGCCACGTTGAGCGTGCCGACCACCTGGCCACCGTGCTTGAGTGGGATGCTGACCAGCCGCTCCACCAGTGGAAATCCCGGCTTGTCCTCGATCAGCGGCCCCCTGTACGTCCGGGTCTGGCCGGAGCGCGCGGCCTGGTAGGTGAGTCCCCGTGGGGCCGGCGGCGCGTATTCGACGTCCTGGCGGCCGTCGCGCCACAGACTGGCCCCGAAAGTCAGCCGGTCGGCGTCGCGATTGTAGAAGTACAGGTGGACGTCTTCGGCCTCGCCGATCGAGAGCGCCGTACGGACGACGATGCGCAGCACCTTGTCCAGGGCGGGAGTCTCCAGCAGTTCCACGGACAGGCTGCGCAGGGTGCTCAATAGCTCGATCTGGCGGCGGCGGCTTTCGGAGAGGCGCGTGCGCTCAATGGCGACGGCAGCCTGGTTGGTGAGCAGTTCGAGGGCCTGCATGGCCCCCTCGTCCAATCGCGCCGGATCGTCCACCGCCACGTTGAGCACGCCGACGGTCTGGTCGCCGCGCTTGATCGGAAAGACGCCGATCAGCTCGGTATTCACGCCCGGTATGCGGACGAAATCCGAGCTGACGACCGGCTGGCCGGTGATCAGGCCGCGCCGTGTCAGGCCGAACGGGCCGGGGGCCGCGACTTCGATGTCCCGGCGGCCATCCCGCCACAGGCTGGCCCCAAAGATCAGGCTGTCCGTCGCGGCTTCGTAGAAATACAGGTGGACGTTGAGCGCGTCGACCATGGCCCGCGCCCGCGTGCAGACCAGATCGAGGACGGCATCCAGCGTGTCCGCAATCAGCAGTTCCATTGAAAGCTGGCGCAGGCCGGTGAGGATTTTGATCTGCTGCTGGTTGCTGGCGAACAGGCGCGTCCGTTCCAGGGCCAGCGCGCCGTGGCTGGAGAGATTCTCCAGGAAGCGCAGATGGGCCTGGGTGAAGTGAGCCGGCTCGCGGCTCTCCAGGTTGAGCACCCCCAGCGCCCGGCCTTCGTGCAGGATCGGCACGCACAGCTCGGATCGGAGCGAAGTTTCTCCCGGCGGCGCGATGTAGGCCGGCTGCTGGTGGGTATCCGCCACGTGGAGCGGCTGCCGGGTATCCAGCACGTAGCCGATCAGGCCCTTGCTCGGCAGGGGAAGGTGGCTCAGCCGCAGGCCCGAATCCCCGTCCATGCGCCAGTGGATTTCGAGCTGCTGGCCTTCGATCAGCGCGCAGGCGGTCATGTCGGCCCCGGTGACGCGGGTGGCGGCATCGAGCACGGTCAGGATGATGTCGCGCCTGTCCGTGCTGGCCGACAGGCGGCTCAGCACGTTCTCCAGCACGTTCATCTCCAGCACCCGGCTGGAGAGGGCCATTTCCGTGACCTGGTGGAAGCGCGCATTCTGGATGGCGGTGGCGCTCTGGCTGGCGATGGCCTCGGCCAGATTCATGTCCCCGGCGGAATAGACCCGGTCGCTGACCATGCCCAGGGCCAGGACGCCCAGGATTTCGCCCCGGATCACCAGGGGGGTGAGCGCGACGACTTTCAGATTGGCCAGGCGGAGCAGGTTGCGCATGGTCGGGCCCAGGTCGTCGTCCTGGGCGTGGAACATGCGGGACCAGCGCCCCTGCATCAGCGCGGCGACCTCCGGCAGCGCGGCCAGCGGCCGGTTAAGATCGAGGGCCACGAGGTTGAGCGGGGCCTCGAACCCGCGCGCGAAGGCCGCGACTTCCAGGCGCTCCTGGCTGGAATCGAGCAGGGCCAGGGTGGCCGAATCGACATCCAGCGCGTCCGCCACCCAGTCAACGACCGACTGGCAGACGCTGGGCAGGTCCAGGCTGGCGGTGAAGATGCGGGTCGCCTCCGCCAGGTAGGCCAGCCGCTTGACGGCGTTCTGGGTTTCTTCGAACAGGCTGGCGTTTTCCACCGCGATCGCCGCCTGGCTGCCCAGCATTTCGAGCAGGTTCAGGTGGGTCGGATTGGCGGCCTGGACTTCCGGGAAGAAGAGCACCTGGAACCCGATCAGGTCCTGAATGGGCGAGATGGTGCGCTCCGCCAGGATGCTGCGTGACGAGATCAGCGGGGTCACGGTCAGGCTGCGCAGGCCGTGGGTTTCGGCCAGCGGGCGCAGCCAGTCCGTGCGCGGGTCGGCTGCGAGGTCCGGCACCACCTGGGGATGGAAGCGTTTGAGCAGCGCGTTCCAGCGAGGCGGATCGTCCCCGGAGAAGGCGCCGCCGGCCACGATCTCCAACACCGGCTGGCTCAGTCCGACGTGGTAGACCACGGTGTATCCGGGCGTGCCCTGGTCGCGGAGCAGAACCACGCCGTGGCGCGCGCCGGTCAGGCTCAGGCTGGTGTCGCACATCTGGCGCAGGATGGTCTGGATATCCAGGCTGGCGTTGACCATGCTGGCGGTCTGGTTCACGGCGACCAGGCTGTCGGCAAGCTGGCGCGAATCGGCCAGCAGGCGGTTGTTGCGCAGGGCAATCGCGGCCTGGGAAGCCACAATCTCCAGCAAAGCCTGGTCGGTTGCGTCGAACGCCCCCGGATGGGTGGGGTGCTGGAGGGCCAGCACGCCATAAATCTCGCCGCCGCCGCGGATGGGCACGCCCAGGAACGACCGGCAGGGGCGGTTGATCGGGGCGGCGGCCAGGTTGTGGCGGGCCAGCAGCGCGTCGAACTCCCCCTCGGACAGCAGGGCGCGGCCGGTGCGCAGGATGTGCTCGGTGGGGCCGCTGCCCCAGGGCTGGGCGGGCCACTCGGCCGGACGGCGATCGCGGTAGACCAGGGGGAAATCCAGGCTGTCGCTGGCGGGGTTGTGGATCGCGATGTAGAACGTCGGGGCGTCCAGCAGGCGATTGACCTGTTGGTAGATCGCCTGGAACAGGTCTTCCACGGTCGTGGTGGCGGTCAGGGTCTGGCCGACGATGTTCAGGATGGCCAGCTCATCGACGCGCCGGCGCAGGCTTTGGCTGGACAGCTCGATCATGCTCAGCATGATGTTGGCCAGGATCAGCAGCCACATCAGCAGGCCGAAGCCGATCCGCCCCAGTACGAACAGGGTGTTGGGCAGCAGGACCGAAAAGGCGATCAGCACGGATTCCACCAGCCCGCTGTAGAGCAGCACCGCGCCCAGGGGCTGGACCATGACCTCGTGCTGGATCAGCCGGCGCAGTACCAGGCGAATGAGCAGCCCGCTGACCAGCAGCACGATCAGCGGGAGCAGGTCGCGGCCGGTCAGGTTGATCAGCGGGGTCTGGCCGCCCACGGCGGCGTAGCCGATCGCGCTGCCCAGCAGCCCGCCGCCCAAAATGGCGGCGTTCCGCCCGATCCGGATCAGGTTGGCGCGGCGCTCGGCCTGGCCGAGCGGATCCAGGAAGGAGAGCAGCAGGGAGAGCAGCGATCCGCCGAGCAGGGTCAGCAGGGCGGGCAGCAGGCCAAAGGAAAGCAGCGCGGCGGTGACCGGCACCAGGGCCGCCGGAACCAGCTCGGTGGGGCGGAAGTCCTGACTCTGCCTGTCCAGCAGGGCGAACAGAATGACGTAGGAGGCCCAGGCGGAATAGAGGAAGGGCAGCCCGGTTTTCGGGGGGAACAGCAGCAGCCCAATCAGGATGGACCCGGCCAGGAGCACGGCCAGATGGGTACGGCGGGGCGCCTCGCGCATGAGCGCCAGAAGAGGAGCCGTGGGCGACGAATTCATCCGTGCCGATTCTCCTGGGGAGCGTCAACCTGCCTGGAACATGCTCCTGCGCCGCTGGGATGGACAGGAGGGACCTGGATCAAAGAGCGCGATTCGTTGATGGCCCCGAATGTCTTGAAAAGGGAGGAGGCCAACGAAATCAGTGTGAACGCAGCCTGCCAAAATCATTGGAGCAGAATTTAGGCTTCTTCTTCATTATACACCAGCCGTTAACGAATGACATACCCGCACACAAACACAAACCCTTCTCTGCGGGCCGATTTTACCGATCTAAGACTGGCGGCGATGATATAACGAAGGCCGATGATTCTTACTGTCCCAGAAAGCCGCGCGCGAGCAGCCAGACGGCGAGTTGCTGGGCGTCCGGCTCGGTGATCATCACGCCACGATCGATCCCGCGCGGGCTGGCTCCCTGCGCCAGGGGCGCGGGTGGGGCTATGGGCAGGTCGCTGCCCGGCTCGGCGACCAGGATCGTCGGTACGGAGAGGAAGCCGGTCCAGCCCAGCAGGCGCTCTCGCGCCGCCGGGTCCTGGTCGATATTGACTTCGCGGTAGGGCAGGCCGTTGTCCCGCAACACCTGGCGGGCCAGGCTGACCCAGGGGCAGGTCGCCGTACGGGTATACATGACCAGTTCTTGCGCCATGATGTCAAACCATCCTCAGGTGGGCGGAAAGCGCGCTGACTAGGCCGGGCCGAACGTCTCCAGGGGGGTGGGGGTCGCGATGGCGGTCGCCCAGGGAGTCAGTTCCGGCAGCGGCGTTGGCGGCGCGGCTTCCAAAAAGCACAGCAGACCGTCGACGATGCCCTGGGCCAGCAGATCGGGCTGTTCGGTCAGAATCTGACGGTCTTCGAAGAGAAAACCCAGCTCGATGATCGCGCCGGGAGTCACCGACGATAGCTCGCCGAAGTTGTGGTATTCGGTCATGTCGCGCGTGATGCTGGGATGGAGGGGCATGCCGGTCACCGCGCCGTAGTGCTGGATCAGGCAGTCCACCAGGCGCTGATCGTCGGAGCGGGTGGTCGTGCGGGACGAGGGCGCGGCGACCTTGTAGCCGGTCGCGCCGGGCATGTCGAACTCGTGGCACGAGTCGGCGTGGATGGACAGCAGGGCGGCCGCTTCGTAGTTCTCCAGGCGCGGGTCCCATTCGTCCAGCAGGTCGACCTGATAGCCGCGCCCGCTGAGGGCCTGGACGACGAGCTGGGCCACGCTGCGGTTGACCGAGGCTTCGGTCAGGCCGTCCTCGCAGACCGCGCCGGGATCGCTGCGCCCGGTGCTGGGGTGCGGCCCCCAGTGGCCGCTGACGATCCCGATCCGCTTCAGCCAGACCGGGGTCGGGATGGGCGTGGGCGGGTTCTGGGCGCTGAGCGTGGCGTAGGCGGGGCGCAGGCCCTCGCGCGTCTGGTCGCTCAGGAAGCTGGCGGGAGTCCAGAAGGTGAAGATCGTGGCGATCAGCACGGCGGCCGCGCCGACGATCACGACGGACTGAAACGCGCCGACCATGCCCTGCTCGCGGCGGGCGCGCTCGCGGCGGGCCTGGCGGCGCTCCGTCAGGCGAGCGCGGCGCGCGGCGCGCGCTTCTTCCTCTGATTCCGGGATTGGCGCATCGGGCGGGGCCGGCTCGGCGGCGGGCGGCGCGGCCGCCGGTTTGATTGCGGCTGCTGGCCGGGCCGCGGCCTGGACCCAGGGCGGCACGCTGGACGGATCGATCTGGGCCGCCTCGTTCCGGGCGCTGGCCAGCCATTCGGGCGGCTCGTCCAGCGTGCCGGCGGGTATGCCGGCGGGTATACCGGCAGGTGTTTCGGTTACCGGGCCGGTGGGCGTCTCGGTTGCTGCCGCGCCGGAATCGCCGCCGGGAACCGGCGCTTCGCCCGGCCCGGCCTGGACAGGGGCCTGCCCGGCGAGTTCAGCCGGGGGCGGCGCGGGGGGAGCCGGTCTGCGGGCGGGCGGGCGCGGACGGGATTGTTCCGCTTCCCGGCGCGCCCGGATGCGCAGCAGCCATTCCGGCGGATCCTCCATCGGATACGGCGTGGGAGACCGGTCCGGCTGGGGCGTGGTCTCGGCCGCGCCGGAGTCCGCGGGCTGCGCGCCGTCCGGCACAGGATCGGAATCGGGGGGGCGGGGTGGGGTGTCGCTCATGGCGTTTATCATACCAGCCCCGGCCGGGGAGGGCTACAGGGTCGTCGCGGCAAACCGAAGAATCCCGTCGCGGAACGGGTTATGCCGCAAGCAGCGTCCAGGCGGCTAGCGCCCAGGCGAAGAACAAAACCCAGGCGTGGGCGTGCTTCGGGCGTGTAGCCCTGGGACGGGCTGTCCCCCCACGACCGGACTCGTGGATTTTGCGGTATGCTGGAAGGGGATATAAGCGCTGTTGGCTATGAGTTATTGGTTTTTGGCTAACAGCCAACAGCCGTTTTTTTGAGACTTCCGTGATGGCTGAGTTCGAGCCTGGCTATATCGCCCTCCTGCACAGCGGGGAATTGGAGCGGCGGGCGCAGGCCGCGCGCGAGCATCTGCGCGCCTGCGACCTGTGCGCCTGGCACTGCCGGGCCAACCGGCTGGCGGGCAAGACCGGGGCCTGCAAGACCGGGGTGAATGCCTGCGTGAGCAGCGCCTTCCCCCACCTGGGCGAGGAGGACTGCCTGCGCGGCCGGCACGGCTCTGGCACGATCTTCTTCGCGGGTTGCAACCTGCGCTGCCAGTTCTGCCAGAACTTTGAGATCAGCGCCGAGGGGCAGGGTGACGAGGTCGGCCCGGAGGAGCTGGCCGGGATGATGCTGGCCCTGGAGGCTCAGGGCTGCCACAACATCAACCTGGTCTCCCCCAGTCACGTCGTGGCTCCGATCCTGGCGGCGGTACTGATCGCAGCCCAGGCCGGGCTGCGCCTGCCCCTGGTCTACAACACCGGCGGGTACGATTCCCTCCCGGCCCTGAGCCTGCTCGATGGGGTGGTGGACATCTACATGCCCGACATGAAATATGCGGACAAGATCACGGCCCAGAAGTACAGCCGCGTCCCGGACTATCCACGTCACAACCAGCGGGCCGTCCGCGAGATGCACCGCCAGGTGGGCGACCTGGTGATCGACGCGGAGACGGGGCTGGCCCGGCGCGGCCTGCTGGTGCGCCACCTGGTCCTGCCCGGCGGGCTGGCCGGGACGAAGGCCATCGCCCGCTTCCTGGCCCGCGAGATTTCCCCCGAAACCTACCTCAACCTGATGGGCCAGTATCGCCCCGCCTATCGCGCCGCACTGGAGGACCTGGGGCCGCTCAGCCGCCCCGTGACCCGCGAGGAGCTGGACCTGGCGCGCGTCCAGGCCGAGGCCGAGGGCCTGCACCGCTTCGACGAACGCCACCCTCTGCCCGGTTGAAGCCCGCCATGTCCCCGAGCCTGGAGGATCGCCCGTGCCCGCGTCCCAATCTCATGTCGACTACCTGCTTGCCATGCTGCGCGACCCGGCGCGCAGTCCCGCCCAGCACGACGAGGCGGTGCGCCAGTTGAGCCGGGTGCGCGAGGAAGCGATCCCGGCCCTGGTCGCGCTGCTGGTCGAGCCGGACGCGGGCGTGCGCGGCCGGGCGGCGGCCGCCCTGGGCCGCTGCGGCTCGAAGGCGATCCCGGCCCTGCGTCCCCTGCTGGACGATCCCGACCCCGGCGTGCGCGGCGCGGCGGTGATGGCCCTCGGCCTGACCCGCGTGGGGCGGGCCGCGCGTCCGCTGGTCGCGGCGTTGGGCGATTCGGACGCCGACGTGCGGCGCAAGGCCGCGGTCGCGCTCGGCTGGCTGGGTAACAGCTACGCCCTGGACGCGCTCGAAGCCGCCCTGGAGGATACGGCCCCCGACGTGCAGGAGGCCGCCCGCGCGGCCCTGGCTCGTATCCGCGCCCAACAACGATCAGACTGAGGAAAGGCATCTCACTGCGGAGGGCGCGGAGCACGCGGAGGAAGGCGGGAGAAAAAGGCCAGGAAAACGCCGGTAGATTGGAGGAAATCCGCTTTTCGCAGTGTTCTTCTCCGCGTCCCCTGCGTCCTCCGCAGTGAGATTTTTTCGTTTGCCGCCTGGGCGCTGACCCTGCCTGTGATACGAGCCGCTTGGCTGATGGCTGACCGTTGATTGCTGAAAGCTGTTTTGCGCCCTTGAATCCCCCAGCCGGATCGGCTAGAATACCCCATCGGGTCGCTGGCCTGGCAGGTTCGCCTGTCTCGCGCCGGCCGGCCACACTACACACACCCGGACTGGACCTGTGTGTCCCGCGCAGCGGGATGAGGGTTTGGGCTGAGGGGTGTGAACGCCAAAACACAATTCGATCAGGAGGAATTCCAAACCATGGCAGATGTCTCCATGCGGGCTTTGTTGGAGACGGGTGTTCACTTCGGGCATCGCGCTCGTCGCTGGAACCCCAAGATGAAGCCCTACATCTTCACCGAGCGTAATGGCATCCACATCATCGACCTGCAGCAGACCGTCAAGCAGCTTGAAGACGTGTGCGAGCTGGTGCGTGACAAGGTCGCGCGCGGCGGCGTCGTGCTCTTCGTGGGCACCAAGCGCCAGGCGCAGGAAACCATCATGCAGGAAGCGATCCGCTGCGAGATGCCCTACATCAACAACCGCTGGCTGGGCGGCACGCTGACCAACTGGCGCACCATCCGCGAGCGGATCGATGCCCTGAAGACGCTGGAGCGCCAGCGCGACGAGGGCATCTGGGACAAGCTGAAGAAGAAGGAAGCCCTCCTTCTCCAGCGCAAGGTGGACGGACTCCAGGAGCGTCTGGGCGGCATCCGTGAGATGCGCGGCCTGCCCGATCTGATCTTCGTCATCGACGTGACCCGTGAAGCGACTGCGATCAAGGAAGCCAACACGCTCAACATCCCGGTGATCGCCGTGGTCGATACCAACTGCGATCCCGACTCGGTCGACTACGTGATCGCCGGCAACGATGACGCTATCCGCGCCATCCGGATGATCACCAAGACGATCGCCGACGCCGTGATGGAAGGCCGCGACATGCGCAAGGCGTACATGGACGATCAGGGCGTGGTCGAGGAAACCGGTCCCTTCACCGACCGGGACGAGGAAGAAGACGACGAGGCGTATCTCGGCGCGTCGACCCTGGCCAAGCTCAAGGGTGCATCCGATCTGTTCGAAGACGATGAAGACGCCGCTGACGAAGCCTAGTCGTCCGGGCGTTTTTTGACTGCGAGTCGCACGAGAGGGACAACTCTGATGGAAATCACGGCCAAGATGGTCAAGGACCTGCGCGACATGACCGGCGTAGGCCCGTTGGATTGCAAGAAGGCGCTGACCGAGTTTGACGGCGATCTGGACAAGGCCGCGACTTACCTGCGCGAGAAGGGGCTGGCCAAGGCCGCCAAGAAGGCCGGCCGCGCCACCAATGAAGGCCTGATCGAAATCTACCAGCACCACAACCACCGCGTGGGCGTGATGCTGGAACTGAACTGCGAGACGGACTTCGTCGCCAAGACCGAGAAGTTCCAGAGCCTGGCGCACGGCCTGGTGCTGCACATCGCCAACCTCAACCCCAAGTACGTCCGGCGCGAGGACGTCCCGGCCTCGGTCGTCGAAGCCGAGATGTCCATCCAGCGCGCCCGCGCTCTGGATGAGGGCAAGCCGGCCAACATGGTCGACAAGATCGCCGAAGGCCGCATGGCCAAGTTCTTCCAGGATATCGTCCTGCTGGAGCAGGAGTACCTGCTGGGCGAAGGCAAGACCATCGACCAGCTCGTCCAGGAAGCGATTGCCGACGTGGGCGAGAACATCCAGATCGCGCGCTTCGTGCGCTACGAGCTGGGTGAAAACCTCGACACGGGCGCAGAGGCCTAAACCGCCGTGAAGAAACCGGGTTCCAACAGGAGCGCCGATCTCCTTGAGGAGACCTGGGTTCAGCCATGATGGTTGGAGGGGGATTAGATCGCTAATCCCCCTTTTTGTTGGCACGGACCGGGTGGCTTTGCCCGGCGAGCCGCCCTGCGCGGCGACACATGGGAGAGGACTGCATGACCCAGACCAACCAGACTTCGATCTACCGGCGCATTCTGCTCAAGCTGAGCGGCGAGGCCCTGTCCCCCGCCAACGGCGGCATGGGGATCGATCCGGATCAGGCGGCGTTCATCGCCCAGCGCGTCAAGGCCGTGGTCGACCTTGGCGTGCAGGTGGCGATCGTGATCGGGGCGGGCAACCTGTGGCGCGGCGCCGTCGGCGTGGCGCGCGGCATGGATCAGAGCACGGCCGACCACATGGGCATGATCGCCACGGTCATGAACGGCCTGGCCTTGCAGGACGCGATGGTGCGCGTGGGGATTACGACCCGCGTCCAGACCGCAATCGAGATGAACCGGGTCGCCGAGCCGTACATCCGCCTGCGGGCCATCCGCCACCTGGAAAAGGGGCGCGTGGTCGTCCTGGCCGGGGGCACGGGCAGCCCGTACTTCACCACCGATACCGCCGCCGCCCTGCGCGCGGCCGAGATCGATGCCGACCTGGTCGTGAAGGCCACCAAGGTCGATGGGGTCTATACCGCCGATCCCAAGAAAGACCCCACCGCCACCCGCTTCGACGCGCTGACCTACGAGGCGTGCCTGGAGCGCAAGCTGGAGATCATGGACCTGACGGCCTTCACCCTGTGCATGGAACACAAGATGCCGATCATCGTGCTCGACTTTTGGGCGCCGGGGATTCTGGAAGCCGCCGTGCGCGGCGAGCACGTCGGCACGCTGGTGGCCGACGCGGAGCGCGTGGCCGCCCGCTAGGCGGAAAAAGCGGAGGCAAGATACGGCCAGTAGCGTTGGGCCTGATGGCCCGTTCCGGCCAGGGGGCACGGCCGGTATCTCCGGTGGCTGATTGCTGAAAACTGGGGCTGATGGCTCTTTTCGGGTGGGTTGCTCTTAAACGCACCCCAAGATACAATCCGCTGAGTAATGATCCGGAACTATTGACCGGGAGGGACGACAGTGGGTCGCTGGCCAAACAAATACGTCATCGGCCTGACAGGTAATCTGGCGATGGGCAAGAGCCTGGTGCGCCGCATGCTGGAGCACCTGGGGGCGTATACCATCGATGCGGGTGGTCTGGCCTACCAGGCGATGGCTCCCGGTGCGCCGGCCTACCGGCCCGTCGTCGAAACCTTTGGGACGTGGATTCTTGATGGCGAAAAGCGGGTGGATCGCGCCAAACTGGCGGCGGTCGCGTTTTCTCATCCCGAAGCCTTGCAGCGCCAGCAGGCGCTGACTCAGCCCATCGTGGGCCGGGCCATTGATACCCTGATCGGCCGGGCCGGGCAAAACGTCGTGGTCGTGGAGGCGGTCGACCTGCTGGAAGGCGCCTTCGCCAGCGCGGTGGACGCCATCTGGGTCGTGGACTGCACGCCGGATAACCAGGTGGAACGGCTGATCAAGACCGGCCTTTCCGAATGGGAAGCCCGCAAGCGGATCGAGCTGCAAAATCCCCAGCAGGCCAAGCTGGATCGCGCCAGCCTCGTGATCGACAACAACGGTTCCCCGGAACAGGCGTGGGTCGTCGTCCAGGCGGAGTGGACCAAACTGCTGGACATGCTCGGCCACAAGATGGCCGAGGCGGAAGAACCCGTGGCGACGATCGCGGTGGAAGCCCAGCCGGCCGTGACCGGCATGATGGAGATCACCCAGGTCGTCATCAAGCGTGGCACGCCGCACAATGCCGACATCATCGCCACGCTGAAGACCCAGCTTTCCGGCAAGGCCGCCGACCGCATGGGGATCATGTATGCCTTCGGCCAGAAGAGCTACCTGCTGGCCGAAGCCAACACTCAGAACGTTGGGCTGGTCGGCTTCCAGGTGGAGAACCTGATCACACGCGTGGACGAGTTCCTGATCCGGCCGGACGCGGCCCAGGCCCCCGTCATCACCGGCCTGATCGAAGCGGTGGAAGCCGCTTCCAAGGAGCTTCAGAGCGAGGTCGGGTATTTCTTCCTGCCGCCCACGACCTCCGAAGCCGTCCTCGCGGTCTTCAGCGAGCAGGGCTATGCCAGGCAGGTGGTCGAGGAGATCAAGGTTCCGGCCTGGCGCGAGGCCATCCGCGAGAGCCAGCCCGAAGGGACCGTGATCTATGCCAAGAAACTGCGCGCCGAGCGCGTTCTGAAACCGCTTTAGGCTGGAGGATCGATGATCGAGCGTTTGAAGCAGCTCCCTGGGGCGGCCTGGGCGGCCGCGCACCCGCGCCTCAGCGCGTGGATCGTGCTGGCCCTGGGCATGGTGATCCTGCTGGCCATCGAGGCGCGCGACGTGGGCTTGCTGGTCGGCCAGTGGATCGCGCTGATCGTGGTCACGATTCTGGTGGCCGGGGCCTGCATCTGGATCGTCACCTGGGATGACGACGACAACGAGGACGAGGATTAGCTCGCCTCACCGATCGGACTGAATCGACAAGGGCGCCCGATGGCGCTCTTTTCGATTCGAGTCCTACGGCGCGGTCTGGGACTGGGGCGCTGCCTGCTGTTGAAGAGAGTCGCACTCCAGGTGGAGGACGTACTCCCCCCAAGCGTATTCCTGGCTGGCATCGGAATCGCTGCGCCCGACGATCAGACTGTAGATTCCTTCTTCGGGCAGGGTGAAAGAAATCCGGGAGTCGGTGTTGGAGGGGGAGACATCGTCGTTTTGCTCCAGAACATTGTCGCCCGGATCGAGCAGGGTCAGGCTGGTATTCAGGTAGGTGTTGTCCGCATTGCGGTTGGCATGGCGCAGGGAGACGGAGATGGGCTTGCCCTCGGTGCCCAGAAACAGCCAGCGCTCTTCCGGATGGCCCGTGGAAAGCTGGCCATAGGTCTCGTTGTTGCAGGCGATGGCCTGAAAGTCGCAGATTACCGTCACCCGGTAATTGCCGGAACCGGAACCGCCATAACGCGCGGCTTCGACCGTCCAGTCCCCCGGACTCCAGAGTTGGAAATCGGCGCGGGCGTTGTTCTCCAGCCCGCTGTCGTCGTCCTGTTTGACGACCTCGCCCGCCGGATCGCGCAGGGTCAGAAGGGGATCAAGCCCGCCGCCCGGCTCGGCATCCAGGGTCAGCAGCACCCATTCGCCCTGTCCGGCCGCCGTCAGAGTCCAGGTCTCCTGGGGGATGGAGTCGCTGAGGTACCCGTGGAATTCGCCGCCACAGGCCAGGCTTCTGTCTCCGGCCGGGATTCCGCTGAGGAAGGTGTCGGACGTCGGGACAGGTGGGGTCTGGTCCGTGGGCTGGCTCGGATTGGCGAGGAGCGCCGCCACCCCGGCCGCGATCGCGACCAGCAGGCCGATCCCGCCGAGCAGGGGCCAGCGCCGGTTCCGGGTGGGCGGTTTGCCGGAGGCGGCTCTGGCCGGCCGGACCTGGCCCGCGCCGGGGCGCTGGATTGGAGCCGTCTTGAACAGGTCGGGCTGGATCGGCGCGGTCTGGACGGAAGCCGGGGAAGGCGGGCGAGTCTCCGGCTTGGGGGGCGGGGCGGGTGCTTCCCGGACGGCGGCGAACTCCCTGATCTTGGCGATCAGGCGCTCCATATCGCGCCGGAAATCGGGATCGTCGCGGATGATGGCCGCGTTGCGATAGGCCAGCTCCTGCATCCCCGGCGGCAGGTCGGCGGAACCGGGCATCGGCGCGCCATAGACCAGCACCGGGATGACCAGCACGTCCGGCCGGGTCAGCCCGGCTTCGATCTCGATCCGGACGAAGTCGTCGGGGTTGTCCAGGCGGCGCACGCCCTCCGGCGTGCCGGACGCCACCCAGCCCGGCCCGATGATCGCCAGCAGCACGTTGCAGGCGGAGACTTCGTGTTCCAGCGCCGCGCGGAAGTCGGCCCCCGGCGGGATGTCATCCACGTCCTTGAAGACGAGGTCGTCGCCGAAGGCGTTCACCAGATGGTCGTAGATGCGGCCGGTGACGGTCACGCTGTCCGCCCGGCGGTAGGAGATGAAGATGCGTGGCATGGATGCGAATCTCGTTATGTAGACAATAAATCTCTATTTTGTTCTGTGTATCGTAGCATCAAACCGGCCTGAGAATCAATGGGCTGCTCGGACAACAGCAATCAGCACTCAGCCGTCAGCGGTCAGCCAAACACAAAACAGACATGCAGCATTGCCAAGCAGGTCCGGTTTTCACCCCTTAGGTGTGCCGGTTTGCGCCTGGACGCTTGCCGCTTCGACGCTGCCTGCGGCCCGACCTGTATAGTGCGGTCCGTGGCTTGCTGTTTTGGATGCGGCAGCCCTGGAGTCTGGGGTGATCGTGGTACAATCCGGCCCCATGCATCCATCTGGACTCGCTCAGGATATCCCACCGCTATGACCGTGCTGAATGTCGCCTACAATGTCGTCCTGCCTGTGTTCCTCATCGTCGGACTGGCGGCGTTGGTCTCGCGCCGGCTCGCGCTCGATTCGCGCACGCTCGGCACCCTGATCATCTACGTGTTCTCCCCGGCGCTGGTCCTCGATGGGATTTCCACCTCGGCCCTCGACCCCGGCGAGATCGGCCAGATTTCCGCGGTGGTCTTCGCCGTGGCGGGGGTGGTGGCGCTGCTGGCCTGGGGCACGACGCGTCTCCTGCGCTTCGACCGGAAGCTGGCGAGCGTGTTCATCATGACCTCGATCCTGATCAACGCGGGCAACTATGGCCTGCCCCTAAACGAATTCGCGTTCGGGGCGGAGGGCGTGGCGCGGGCGATGGTCTACTACGTGATGACCACGGTGGTGGCCAACACGCTGGGGGTCTTCCTGGCCTCGCGTGGGGAGGCTTCCGGCCGCGAAGCGGCCCTCAACGTGTTCCGCGTGCCGCTGCTGTATGCCCTCCTGCTGGGGCTGGCGCTCAACTTTGGCGGCGTGATCCTGCCGACGCCAGTCGCCCGTGCCGTGCATCTGCTGGGCCAGGCGGCCGTGCCGTGCATGCTGGTCATGCTGGGCCTCCAACTGGCGAAGGTTTCGTCATTGCGCCGCCAGATCGGGCCGGTTGTGTTGGCTTCCGGGTTGCGGCTGGTGGTCGCCCCGCTGGTCGCCGTGGGGATGACCGCCCTGTTCGGCCTGACCGGGATCACACGTAGCGTGTCGATTGTCGAATCGGCCATGCCGACGGCCGTGATCAGCAGCGCTCTGGCCGCCCAGTTCAACGCGGATGGGGAATTCACCGCCGCGGTGGTCCTGGTCAGCACGGCGGCCAGCCTGATCACGCTCAGCGTGCTGCTGGCCCTGCTGGGGGTGGGGTGAGAAATAATTGTTAATTTTGAATGCTTAATTTTGAATTGAAAAGCAGGGCAGGACGCTCTTGCCGGGGTTATCCGCCGGGCGTGGATTGCTGTTTTCGGGCGGTCTGGACGCGGCGGCGGGTCTGGAGAACGATCCGGGCGAACTGGCGGGCGTGGTGCAGGGGGCGGATGTGGCTGCGCTCGTCGGCGTAGATGGTCTTGATCGGGACCCAGCCGAGCGTGTAGCCGCGCAGCACGCAGACCGTGATCATCTCCACTTCGAATTCGAAACCCTGTTCGGCGCTGTCCAGCACGGCCTCCATCATGCGCCGGCTGAGCAGCCGGTAGCCGGACTGGTTATCTGGCACGGGCTGGCCCAGCGCCCAGGAGAACAGCCAGCGGCCCAGGGTGTTGCTCAGGCGGCGCACCAGGGGCATCTCCTGGTAGCGCCGCGCGCCGATGATCAGGTCAGGCCGGGTGGCTTCGTAAGCGGCCAGGAAGGCCGGGATTTCGTCCGGGTCATGCTGGCCGTCGGCGTCGAGCATGACGATGGCGTCCGCGCCCTCGTCCAGCGCGTGCCGGAAGCCCGCCCGCAATGCCGCGCCCTTGCCCTGGTTGGGCGCCTGGCGGATCACTGCGGCCCCCGCCGCTTCGGCGCGGGCCGCTGTCTCGTCGCGGGAGCCGTCATCGACCACGAGGACGGGCACATAGGCGCGGGCGCGGGTCACGGTCGCGCCGACGTGGGCTTCTTCGTTGTAACCGGGGATCACGGCCAGATAGACGGGCATGGGCGGGTTCCTGACGTTGAAAAGAGTGGATGGTGCAAGGTCATAGCCAACCTATCGGCGGGCGGCATCCATAAAGAGTGTATCCGGCATGGTCGGCCGTTCGAGGCGGGCGGACGAGGCCGTGCTTTGTCCCTACAAATTCGTCGCCGGGCGCGCCCGATCGCATCCGCGCCCCCGCTTCCACTGAAAACTGAGAACTGTCCACTGATAACTGCTTCTTATACCCAATCCTCGTAGGAATTCTCGATCTCGTAGCGCAGCCGGAGGAAGCTCTTGTAGCGCTCCAGGTGGATGTCGCCGCGCCGTACGGCGTTGCGCACGGCGCAGCCCGGCTCGTGGGTATGGGTGCAGTCCGCGAACTGGCAGTCCTTGACGAACGGGGCGATATCGATGAAATAGGCTTCCAGCTCCATCGGCTCGACGTCCCAGATGGCGATCCCCCGGATGCCGGGCGTATCGGCCACGTAACCGCCGCCGTCCAGCCTGAACAGCTCGCGGTGGACGGTGGTATGGCGGCCCTTGGTGGTGGCCTCGCTGACCTCGCTGACGCGCAGGCCCAGCCCGGCCTGGATCGCGTTGAGCAGGCTGGTTTTGCCGACCCCCGATGGCCCGCTGAAGACCGAGATGTGCCCGGCGAGCTGCTCGCGCAGGGCGGCGATGCCTTCCCCGCTGCGGGCGCTGGTGTAGAACACCGGGTAGCCGATCCGGGGATAGCGCTCGAAGATCGCCTCGATGTCCTCGCGGGAAGGGGTTGGCTCGCCGTCGATGACCTGGCCGGCCAGGTCGATCTTGTTGACCACGATCCGGATCAGCGGGATTTTGCCCTTCTCGGCGGCGACCAGCAGCCGGTCCAGGGCGCGCGGGTTGGGGTCGGGGTGGGTGGCGGCGAAGACGAACACGGCCTGATCCACATTGGCGATCAGGATTTGCTCGCGGCCCTGGGCCGCCGTGCCCCGGCCGCCCTGCTGGCTGGCGCGGGAGAGCACCTGGGCGCGGGGATGGACGCGCTCGATCACGGCGCTGCCATCGGCCTGAACCTCGATCGTGACCCGATCGCCGATGGTGCACAGGTCGGTGCGCTCTTCTTCTTCCTTGCGGACCTTGCGGGAGGCTTCTTCCTTGATACGGCCGCGAATCTGGCTGGTGAAGTCGCCTTCCGGCGTCTCCACCCAAAAGAATCCGCTCTGCTGTTTGACCACCAGACCGTCCAACCGCTTCAGCGTGGATTCCACGGACATTGGGGTTTACCGGGCCTGGGCGCAGGGCAGATAGACGCTGAAGGTGCTGCCCTGGCCGGGGGTGCTTTCCACCGTGACGCGGCCGTTGTGGGTGTCCACGATTTCCTTCACGATGGAGAGGCCCAACCCGGTGCCCTCGACCCCGCTCAGTTTGGCCCCGTCGCTGCGGTAGAAGCGCTCGAAAATGCGAGGCTGATCGGCAGCCTCGATGCCGATCCCGGTATCCGAGACGGTCAGGCGCACCTGATCCTCATCCCGGTCGACATCCACGTCGATTGCCCCGCCGATGGGCGTGTAGTTGACGGCGTTGGCGAACAGGTTGGCGATCACCCGCTCCAGCTTGGAGCGATCCCCCAGGATAAGCGGCAGGTGATCGGCCACGTTCAGGTGGACGGTCTGCTGCTTGCTTTCCGCCTGGGCCGCGTGGGTGACCACCACCTCTTCGATCAGCGCGCCCAGGTCGAGCGATTCCATGTGGAATTGCACCGCGCCGCGATCAAGCTGGGAGAGCATGCGCAGGTCGTTGACCAGGTTTTCCAGGCGGCGAGTCTGGGCCTCCAGGGCGGTCAGGTGGTATTCCAGGCGGGCGGGCGAGGCGCGCAACGCGTAAATCTGCAGCTTGAGGTTGGCGATCGGGTTGGCCAGGTCGTGGGCGGCGTTGGCGACGAAGCGCGTCTTGAAGCGGTCGATCTCCTTCAGGTGGGTGATGTCGCGCAGGCTGAGCACGATTCCATCCAGCGCCCCCGTCTGGGTTTTGACCGGGGTGAGCGCGATGTCCACGTCAATTGATCTGGAATCCGACCTGACCAGACTGACCTCGACTCGCGCGCCCCGGCCGTGCTCCAGCACGTCGAACAGGGCGTGCGACGCCTTTTCGAGGTGCTGCGGCTCCGGGATCACATCCAAAATCTGCTCGATGGCCGTCTGAACCCGGAAGTCGAACAGCCGCTCGAAGGCCGGGTTGGCCGCTATGATGTCGCCGTTGGGCCGGGCCAGGGCGATCGCGTCGCTGCTGTTGTTCAGGATGGCCTGGAGCTGCTCCATCGTCCGGCTGAGCTGGCGGGTGCGCTCGTCGACCAGGTTGGCGAGCTGGCCGGCGTAGCGTTCCAGTTCGGCCTGCATCAGTTCGCGCTCGGTCATGTCGCGGGCCAGGGCGAGGATGTACTTACGGCCGCCCATGTCGAAGTAGCCCATCCGGACCTCGACCGGGAAGGTCGTGCCATCCTTGCGCTGATGTCTCCCGGAGATCGTGCCGGTCTGGTCGAGGTTGCGCTCGAACCAGGTTTCGAAATCCGGCTGGGGCCTGAACTCGACGTCGATGTCCGCGATTGCCATTCCCATCAGTTCTTCGCGCGTGTATCCCAGCGACGTGCAGGTCTGTTGGTTGACGTTCACGACCCGCCCGTGCGGATCGACCACGAACAGGGCGTCGGCGGCGTGCTCCACCAACTGCCGGAAGCGCGCCTCGCTGTCGCGCAGGGCTTCCTCGGCCAGCTTGCGCTCGGTGATGTCCTCCTCGATGGCGACGTAGTGCGTCGTGACTCCGGCGGCGTTTTTGATCGGCGCGATCGTGATCGAGGACCAGTAGGTTTCTCCGGACTTGCGGCGGTTGAGCAGTTCCCCGCGCCATTCATGCCCGGCCTCAAGCTGCTGCCTGAGCGACTCGTAGGTAGCGGGTGGAGTCAGCCCGGACTGGAGCAGGCGCGGGGTGCGGCCGAGAGTCTCGGCCTTTGTATAGCCGGTGGTCTCGGTGAAACGGGGGTTGATGTACTCGATCTCGCCCTGGAGATTGGTGATGAAGATCGCGTTCGGGCTTTGCTCGACCGCCAGGGACAGCTTGCGAAGCTGATCCTCGGCCTCACGGCGGGCGTGCCGGACCCGATGCTCCTCCAGTTCGCGCTGGATGGCGGGCAGCAGCCGGTTCAGATTGCCCTTCATGATGTAGTCGTGCGCGCCGGCCTTCATGGCGGCCACGGCGACATCCTCGCCGATGATGCCGGAGACGACGAAAAAGGGGATGTCCTGCCCGGATTCCTTGAAGATCGCCAGGGCGGTCATACCGTCGAAGCGGGGCATGGAGTAATCGGTGATGACGATATCCCAGGTCTGGTCGGCCAGGGCCGCGCGCATGGCTTCCGGCGTGTCGACCCGCTCGAAAGTGCTCAGGGTATACCCGCCGCGGTGCAGCAGACGCCGCAGCAGCAGCGCGTCATCCTCTGAATCTTCGACCAGAAGCAGGCGGAGCTGAGTAGGCGGACGATCGGCCATACGTGACGATGAATTCACTTCCAAAGGATAGATGTTCATCTTAGTTGGGCGGCGGCTCGTTGATGGTCAGCCAGTACACTCCGAACTGGTAGACCGTGTCGCGAAATTCCACAAAATCCACCGGCTTGCGGATATAGCCATTGGCTCCCAACGTATAGCCATTGAGCATGTCCGCCTGTTCGTTGGACGAGGTCAGGATGACCACGGGCACCAGCCGGGTGCGGCTGTTCTGGCGTATCTCGCGCAGGACTTCCAGGCCGTCCTTGCGCGGCAGCTTGAGGTCCAGCAGGATGACCGTGGGCAGCGTGGCCGCTCCGGTGAGGTAATCCAGGGCCTCGACGCCATCCCTGGCGACCACCACGTCCTGGGTCAGGTTGTTGCGCTTGAGCGCGCGCAGAGCCAGCGCCTCGTCGTCCGGGTTATCCTCCACCAGCAGGATGTATTTCTTGGTCATGAGGCTACCTCGCCCGATCAGAACCAGGGGTGTGAAGTCGAATGGCATGGGCTGATCCTCAGATAAGTGTAAAGTAAAACGTCGCGCCGCGCTCGACGGCGCCCTCGGCCCACACCCGCCCGCCGTGGCGGTGGATGATGCGCTGGACAGTCGCCAGTCCGATGCCGTTGCCTTCGAACTCCGTCACCGCGTGCAGCCGCTGGAAAGGCATGAACATCTTGCTCGCGTAGGTCCTGTCGAAGCCGGCTCCGTCGTCCCTGACGAAGTAGGCCGGGACGCCGTCGACCCGGGTCTGTCCAAACTCGATGTGCGCCTGGGCATGTTTGCTCGTGAATTTCCAGGCATTGTTAAGCAGGTTTTCCAGCACGATCTGGAGGAGCTGCGGGTCGGCGTAGGCTTCCAGGCCGGGCTGGATTACGAACTCGACCCGGCGTTCGGGCTGGTTGGCGAGCAGTTCCGCGGCGATGGCCTGGGCCAGCGTGCTGAGGCTGACCGTTTCGCGCTGCATCTCTGCCCGCGTCACGCGGGACAGGTCGAGGATGTCGTCAATGAGCTGCGACATGCGCTGGCTGGCGGCGCGGACGCGTTTCAGGTAGTCCTGCCCCTCCACGGGCAACAGGTCGCCGTAGTCCTCCAGCAGGGCCTGGCTGAACCCATTGATGCTGCGCAGCGGGGCGCGCAGGTCGTGAGACACGGAGTAGGAGAAGGTCTCCAGCTCCCGGTTGGCGGCCTCCAGCTCGGCGGTTCGCTCCCGGACGCGCCGTTCCAGCGATGCGTTCAACTGGATGATCTCCGCCTCGATGGCCTGCCGGCGGACAATTTCGTCCTGGGCGGCGCGGTACAGCCGGGCGTTCTCGATGGCGATCGCCACCTGATCGACCATCGATTGCAGAATTGTGACGTCCTCCTCGGTGAACGCGGCTTCCTGGGCGCTGTGAACCGTCAGCGCGCCGATGCACCCGGTGAGTGTGTTGAGGGGCAGGGCCATCTCGGAGCGCGTGCCGGGCAGCAGCGGGTTGTCGAAGCGGATCGGCTCCTCCCGCGCCTTGAGGGCGATCCGGGGGAGGGCATGCCGCACGCACTGGCCGATCATCGACTCGCCGCCGATGTCGAGCTTGTGTCCGGCGATCAGCATGCGCCGGCCGGCCTCGCCCGTCCCGGCGCGCAGGACCGCGAATTCCCGCGCCTCGTCGCAGAGGAACAGCCCGACGTAATAGAAATTGAAGCCGTCGCGGATCAGATCGACCACGCGCTCGATCAGGGTCTGCTGATCGAGGTTGGCGTTGGCCCATTTGGAGACCTCGGCGGCTGTGATGAGTTGCCGGTTGCGCTGCTGGAGGGTTTCCAGGAGCTGCTCCAGGTTTTCCTCGGCCTGGATGCGGCTGGTGATGTCATTCAATTGGACGATCACATGCAGCGGCTGGCCCCGGTCGTCGTGGACGGCGGACGCGCTGGTCAGCGCCCAGACGATGTGCCCGGCTTTGTGGAGGTACTGGCCTTCCTGGCGGTAGGCGTCCAACGTGCCCTGACGAATCTGCTGCCAGTAGTCGACGACCGTGTCGTGCTCGCCGGGGATCGCAAGCTGCCGGAAGTCCAGCGTCTTGATCTCGGCTTCGGTGTAGCCCAGAATCTGGCACATGGCGCTGTTGACCTGGATGCAGCGGCCGTCCAGGTCCAGGATCGCCATGCCGATCGGGGTATTGTTGAACGCGCTGCGGAAGCGATCCTCGCTTTCGTGCAGCGCTTGCAGGGCCTGCTTGCGCTCGGTGATGTCGCGCAGGATTCCCTGGCGCAAAGTCCGTCCGCCCAACTCGATCTGGGTGACGTGGACCTCGGCCTCGAAGGTCTGGCCGTTTTTCTTCATCGCCCGGATTTCATAGCGCGAGGCCGGGGGCCAGCCGCCAGTGCGGGCTTCGGAGCGGGCCAGCAAGCTGGCCCGGTGTTCCGGCGCGGCCAGGTTGACGGCCTCGAATTCAGGGGAGGTCACTTCCTCGGCGCTGAACCCAAAGATTCGCTCGAACGCCTGGTTGACCAGAATCACTCGCCTGTCTTCCATCAGGTAGATGGCATCGTGGGACTGCTGCACGGCGGCCCGGTACAGTTCCTCGCTCTCACGCAGGGCGCGCTCGATGCGTTCGCGCTCGGCCATCTGTGCCTGGAGGACATTGTTGGCGTTGGCCAGCTCGAAGGTGCGGGCCTGAACCTGGTTTTCGAGCTGATCGTACGCCTGGCGCAGGGCGCGTTCCGCCTGCTCGCGCCGGGCGATTTCCTGGCGGGCGCTTTCGTGAAGCTGGGCGTTCTCGATGGCGATCGCGGCCGCGCTGACGAAGGGTTGCAAATGCTCGATGTCGGCGGCATCGAACAGGCCGGGCTGCGAACCGAGCATGCTCATCAGCCCGATCACACGGCCCTGCGACTGGATGGGCAGGGCCATGTAGGAGCGAATCCAGTCCTGCCCGTCCAACCAGACCCAGCGCGGTTCCTCGCGCGCGTCCGCGATGACAACGGGTGTGCAGGTCTGGATGATCTCCGCCTCGATGGGCAGAAAGCCGAGCGGGTATTGCTCGTTTTCGGGCGGTAGCCGGACGGGGGAGCCGGAAGCAAAACTCCAGCGGGCGACCTTGATGATCTGGCCCTGGAGCAGGCTGACCTTGGCGATGTCATGCGCGATCAGGGCGTGCATCTGGTCCAGAATTTCGGCCAGGACGTCGTTGAGGGTGCTGTGCGCCGTCAGGGTCAGGACAAGTCCGGTCAGGGTTTCGGCGCGCATGCGCTGCTCAAGCTCCCTGGCCAG
The DNA here is from genome assembly GCA_029976005.1 of Aggregatilineales bacterium. GTDB lineage: Bacteria > Chloroflexota > Anaerolineae > Aggregatilineales > Ch27 > JARKOQ01. The sequence continues at coordinate 34,181 of JARKOQ010000123.1, forward strand.
CATCTCTCGCAGGCGGACTTCGACCTGCTTGCGCGCGGTGATGTCGTGGATCAGCGCGACAAAGCGCTCCTCGCCCTGGGGCGTGTCCTGGCGCGGCGCGATGATGGCCTCGTACCACCGGTCGCCGGAGGGGGTGCTGAGTGGATAGACGATGGAGGCGTGCTGGCCCGTTGATCGGGCTTTCTCCAGTGCCTCCGGAATGGCCGCGCTGGCCGCCGCCGGGAGAACGTCCCGAAGCTGTTTGCTCAGGAAGTTCTGAGGAGCGATATAGAGCGACTCCGTATGGGACGCCCGATAATTCACGATCGTGGCGTCGCGGTCGATCTCGAACAGGAGAACGGGCAGCAGATCCAGGGCCGCGGCGTGAGTCGAATCCAGGGTGAGCAGCGAGAAGGGTGGGTTGGCCGGCGCGGCGGTTTCCTGGCCGAGGCTGATCAGGCCGGTGATCTGGCCGTGCGCGTCGCGCAGCGGCGTGCTGGAGAGCCGGACTGTCACCGGGCGGCCGTCGCACCCCGGCAGACGGATGTCGCGCCCGGCGATCGCCAGCCCGGAACGCAGGCTCGCCTGTTCTTCAGCCAGGCGAGCCTGCGTGTCTGGATCGGGATGGAACTCCTGCTCGGTTCTGCCCAGCAGTTGGGCCGGATCGGTGACGCCCAGGCAGCGGGCGGCGGCCTGGTTGGCAAACACGATCCGGCCCTGGGTATCCTTGACGATCACCAGCTCAGGCTGGATGTCGCCCGGTATGGAGGAGGCAGTCCCGTCAGGAATCGGAGCTTGGTGCGTCATGGAATCCAGGGTCTGATACTGGCACGGACGCGGTTCTTTGGACCGGCGCGCGAGATTGGACGATTGAGCGACTGTTCAGACCGGCGCGCAAGGGTGAATGATTGGGCGATTATTCAGACCGGCGCTTCTATTTTAGCATAATCTACTGCTTGTTGCAGGAGACGAGATTGGTCATTTCTTAATTTTCCGTGAATAAAATATTTGAGTCTGGTGTGGGAGTTGTATACAATAGGCCAACCGGTCTGGCCCGGCCGGGGATGGATCGGCGGGCCTGTCGGCCGGCCAACGGCCGCGAATTCTAAATAATTCGTGAATCTTCCGGTGGCAGTCCCGAACGAACGGGGCAGGTCTTGACCCGTGGCGCGCTCGGTGACTACAATGAAATCAGGGTTGGTATTCCGTTTGTCAAGAACTGCATCCGCGGTGTCTGGAGGCGGTCGCATGTCGTTTCTCACACTGGCCCAGGGCGACTCGGTCGGCAAGGGCCTGCTCAAGAAGATGGCGCAGGCGCGCTACGGGGGCAGCCCACCCGCGCTGGAGACCCTGCGCGTGACCTACCAGGGCCGTTCCCAGGCCCGGATCGGGCCGATTCCGCTGTGGGCGCGCGTCGAAGCCGTGGCGACCTACCGCTTTCCGGATCACCTCCGCTGGGATTTCAAACTTAACGTGCTGCGCGTCCTGCGCTCCGCCTATTCGACCGCCTTCGACGGCCAGGTCGTCTCCGAGCTGGAACGGGGCAAGGCCGTCGTCAGGACGGACGCCGAATCGATCCGTTCCGCGCGCACCCGCGCCTGGGCGGAGACGGTCTTTTTCATCAGCCCGCTGATCACGGACGAGCGCGTCCGCGTGGAGCGGATCGAGGACGATCCGTACGCTTTTCGCGCCTTCGCCCCGGATGGCGACTCGACCGCGGCCCTCGTCTACCTGCATGAAGATGGGCGGCTGAAGGAAGTCACAGTCGAGCGAGTCAACCCCGTCAACAACCAGTCCCAGCGCCAGCGGCTGGTGGTCGCCGGGGAGCTGACCCTGGTCGACCGGCTGATCATGCCCGCCACCGTCCAGCGCTTCTGGGACGACGAGTTGAGCATGGAACTGACGCCCGTGGGCGTGGAGCTGAACCCGGAGCTGGCCCCCGACACCTTCAAGTTCGAGCCGGTCAACCTGCTGGAGGTGCTCGACGATGAGGAGGACGGCGACTCCGATTCTTCCGGCGCGGCGCGGGAGGAGGCATGATCGCGCGCCGTGCCAGCCTGATCGCGGGCCTGGGGTTGCTGGCCGGGCTGCTCGTTCTGCTGGCCGCCTGTAACTTCCCCGCCGCGCCGGCCAATGCCGGGCCGACCCCGACTCTGACTCCGCTGCCGACCCTGACTCCGCTGGTGATCACCCTGCCGCCGCCGGAGACGCTGGACGAGGTCGAATTCGACGAGACCGACTACGCCCAGGGGCCGGAAGACGCGCCCGTCACGATCATCCACTACGGCGATTTTCAGTGCGCTCCCTGCGCGGACGTGGCGCGCAGCCTGGCGATCCTGCTCGATCGCTATCCTGACGACCTGCGCGTGATCTGGCGCCATTACCCGGACACCGTCACCCACGACAAGGCCGCTTTGGCCCTGGTCGCGGCGGAAGCCGCCGGGGAGCAAGGCCGTTTCTGGGAGATGCACGACCTGCTCTTCAACGAGCAGGCCAACTGGACTGACCTGTCCCTGGGCGCGTTCAAGGTGACTCTGATCGCCTACGCCAGTACCCTGGAACTGGATGTGGCGCGCTTCCAGGCCGCCCTGGATCAGCCCGCCGGGGCCCTGGTCGACCATTACCGGATGCAGGCCCTGGCCCTGGATATCATGGGCATCCCGGCCCTGCTGATCAACGGCCAGCCCTACAGCGGCCGCTACGACCTGTACGGCCTGGACGAGGCGGTGCGCTTCTACGCCCTGGGCCAGCGCCAGTATGCCGAACAGCCTGGCATGGTGATCGACCTGGCCAGGTCGTACAGCGCGGTGCTCGTCACCGAGCGCGGCGAGATCACGATCGACCTGTTCGCCGACCGCGCCCCGGTGACCGTCAACAACTTTGTTTTCCTGGCGCGCGAGGGCTGGTACGACAACATCACCTTCCACCGGGTGATCCCCGGCCTGTTCGCCCAAACCGGTGATCCAAGCGGGACGGGCCTGGGCGGCCCCGGCTACAACATCCTGGACGAGAGCGTCGACGACCTGCTCTTCGACCGCGAGGGGATTGTCGCCATGGCCAGCACGCGCGGGATCGCCAACCGCGGCGGCAGCCAGTTCTTCATCACCTACGGGCCGCTGGAGCCGAGCTACGAATGGAACGGACAGTTCGCAATCTTCGGGATCGTGACCGGCGGGATGGATGTGCTGCGCGCCCTGACGCCGCGCGATCCGATGGACCCGGTGCTCTATCCCGATCCGGCCCCCGGCGACCGCCTGATCCGCGTCGAGATCATCGAGCACTAGCGCGTCCGGAAAAGCATTGAACCGCAAAGACGCCAAGAACACCGAGAAGACAGGAAAAGCATTTTTCTCTTTGCTTCCTCCTTGGCGTTCTTGGCGTCTCGGCGGTTCGTCTTGTTTTCTGACCCATGAATAAAACCCTGTTGGGTTTCGCGGGCGGCGCGCTGCTGGCCGGGCTGGGGGGACTCGCCTGGCGCGGCAGCACGATCCTGCTCCGCCGCCGCACCCCCGATCCCGCCGATCCGCCCGCCAACTACGGCCTTGATTATGAAACCGTCCACTTCCCGGCGCGGGATGGAGTCCCGCTGTCCGGCTGGTGGATCGCGCCGCCGGCCCCCACCGGCCGGACGGTCGTGATCGTCCACGGCCACAACGGCAGCCGCGACGGCGATACCGGCCAGGCGGCGGCCCTGGCCCGGGCCGGGTTCCGGGTGCTGCTCTTCGACCTGCGGGCCCACGGCGGCAGCGGCGGGCGGCACGTCACCTTTGGCGCGCGGGAATACCTGGACGTGCTCGGCGCGCTGGACTGGCTGGAAGCGGCGCGGGGCATCCGCCGGGTTGGGCTGGTCGGCTTCAGCATGGGGGCGGGGATCGCGCTCCGCGTCGCAGCGGAAGATGCGCGGGTGGGGGTGGTGGTGGCCGACGGGACGATCGGCCGCGTGATCGACGGCCTGATCGGGCTGGGGCGGGCGAGGGGCATCCCCGCGCCGCCGATGATCCTGCCCGCCTGGGCCATCGTGCTGCTGGCCTCGCTGCGGGCGCGGGCCTGGATTCCCGCCGCCGATCCCATGCGCTGGGCCGGGCGGACCGGCTGCCCGGTGCTGTTCATCCACGGGGCCGACGATCCCTTCAACACCCCCGCCGGGGCGCGGGCACTGGCCGGTCTGGCACCGCGCGGCCAGCTCTGGATCGTGCCCGGCGCGGCTCACCGTGACGCCTACCGCCGCGATCCGGGAGAATATTACGGGCGGGTGGTGGACTTTTTGCGGGAGCGGCTGTGAGCCGGGGCGGGTTGCGAGGGCCATTGGCCGCAAGAGGGGGCGTGGCGCTGGCAGCGTCAAAGCGGCAGGCGTCCAGGCGAAAAGCTAAATCAGGCGGGGATTGGGGGCGCTGCCGGGCCGTTTTTGCCCTGGGCCGACCGCTGTTTTGCATCTGGCGGATCACGGCTTATCATAACTACCTGGTCTGGATTTCCGGTCGGACGGCCGGTCAAGCAAGCACTCAGAATAGATGACACTTCGGGCGGGTGTCCGCCTGTTCAGAAAAGAGGACGGGGCGATCCATGCTGCCGATACTGCGGGACTATCTGGAACGGCTGGCCATGCTGCACGAAGACATCAAGCTGGCGATCCGTGATCTGCCGGTCGAGGCGCTTGACTGGACGCCGGGGCCGGACATGAACTCGATCAATGCCCTGGTCACGCACGCCGCCGGGTCGGAACGCTACTGGATCGGCGAGGTGGCGGGGCAGGACCCCTCCGGCCGGGTGCGCGATATCGAGTTCGAGGCACGCGGCCTGGCCGCCGAAGTGCTGATCGCCCAGCTCGATCACGTCCTGAACCACAGCCAGCGCGTGCTGGACGGGCTGAGCGCCGAGGCGCTCGGCGCGGCGCGCGGCACGGAGCGCGGTTCGGTGCGCAGCCACGATCCGGATGACTCGCCGCTGACGGTGGCCTGGGCCTTGTTCCACGCCCTGGAGCATACCGGCCTGCACGCCGGACAGATTCAGATGACCCGCCAGCTCTGGGAGCAGCGCCAACGGCCGTAGGATTCCGGGGCGCTGAACGGGGAGGGGAGTGGACTATCGCCGGGGGGCTGGCGAGGAGGACGCGGATGAAAGCGCGTGGACTTCTGGTTGGCCTGGGGATGTTGCTGGTTCTGGCGGGGCCGGGTTGTCCGGCCGATGCGCAGGGCGGCGGCTGGATGGTTGAGTCGGTCGAGGCGCTGCCCTTTGATTCCGTGATGCTACGCAATGTGTATCCTGCCCCGGATGGGCGGCACTACCTCACTCTGGACAGCCGGTCCCTGTGCGTGGCGGATCTGACTCTTCCCGATGAAAGCCCGCGGTGCATCGCCGTGCCGGACGACTTCCCGCCCTTCCTGGAGACCGGTAGCCCGACCCTGCGCGCCCTGGCCTGGTCGCCGGACAGCACGCGGGTGGCGATTGTCGGGCCGGTGGGCCTGTTTGACGGCGACCTGTGGGTCTGGGACATTCCCACGGGCACGCTGACGAATCTGGCCGACGATGGCTTCGCCGGACAACTTCACGAGGCCCCGCAGGAAACAACGAGTATCGCCCAGCCGGCCTGGTCGCCGGATGGGACCCGGATCGCCGTGGCCCGCTCGGGGGCGGCGGTCTCAGCCTTCGAGCGCCTGGCCGTGCTGGACGCAGCCAGCGGCGCGGTCGTGCAGGCGATCGCCGCGCCGCTGGAGTTCGTGATCGGCCCCGATGACCTGACCTTTGCGCCGGATGGCCGCGCCCTGGTGATCAGCCAGGGCTTTGCGCGCGGCGAATTTGGCAACGGCGTCTGGCGGATCGACCTGGACACCGGCGAGCGGCGGCTGCTGGCCAGCGGCGGTGTGTTCCTCGACTGGCTCAATCAGATTGGCTCCGCCGATTACAGCACCCAGATCGGCCCGCTGGTGTGGGCGCCGGATGGCTCGCGCCTGGTGGCCTGGGCGGGCAGCGGCGGCGCTGCTCAGGCTCCCCAGGCCGCCTTCCTGGTCGATCCCGCCAGCGGGGTCCTGGAGATGCTGCTTCCCCCGGGCGAGGTGCTCCTGTCGAGCCAGTTGATCCCATTCGAGCCGTTCCAGGCGGCCTGGGCGCCGGATGGCTCGGCGCTGATCGTGGCGGCGGATGGGGCCGTGCGCTCGCACGCTGGCCTGCGCGTCGATCCGGACGCCGAGGCGAGCCGGGTGACAGTCTACGTGGTCGACGCGGCGACCGGGATTGGGCACATCGTGGCCGAGCTGCCCGCCACCAACGCGGGCAATGGCCCCGTGGAGGACTACGCCCGCCACGCCCAGGCCGCCTGGGGGCCGGATGGTCACGTGATCATCGCCGGATACGCCCTGCACCTGGTTCCGGCCGGGGAGTAGGCGGCCGTCAGAGAGGTTTCAATTCGACCCGGATTGGACGGATGGCGCGGATGAACACGGTTTCGGGGAGCGATGCGGAGCCGGGTTCATCCGTGTGCTGAATCGCGCGATTCTGATGGTAGCGTCGCGTTCCAACGCGACGCTACGAATTCCGACCGCTCCGTTTTTACCCCTCGATGTTTTTGTCCGCCCCGCCTGCGGTCTATAATAGACCCCAACCCTTGCGATACCCATTCCGGCCCGGGGACCGGCCGCGCCGCTGGCGCGACCCCTGGGCCTGTCTTTACTGAAAACTGACCACTGTGAACTGACGACTGCCTTTCCAGGAGCGACCCCCATGACCGCCATTCTACCCGCGACCGCCCATGTCGAAGATTTCGCCGCCGAGCTGCGCCAGCGCATCACAGGCCCGGTGCGCACGGATGACTTCAACCGCGTCCTGTACAGTACCGACGCCAGCAACTACCAGATCATGCCCCTGGTGGTCGTCATCCCGGCGAACCGCGAGGAGGTGATCGCGGCGATGGAGCTGGCCGCGCAGTACAGCCTGCCGGTCGTGCCGCGCGGCGGCGGGACCGGCCTGGCCGGGCAGGCCCTGGGCGAAGCGGTCATCCTCGACCTGAGCCGCCTCAACCGCATCCTGGAGATGAACGCCGCCGAAAAGTGGGCGCGAGTGGAGCCGGGGCTGATCCTGGCCCGGCTCAATTCGGCCGCCGGGCAGCGCGGCCTTAAGTTCGGCCCCGACCCGGCGACCGATAACCGCGCCACGCTGGGCGGCATCGCCGGCAACAACTCCACCGGCGCGCACAGCATCCAGTTCGGCATGGCGGCCGACCACATCATGGCGATCGAGACCGTCCTGGCCGATGGCAGCCTGGTCACCTTCGGGCCGACCGAGGAAGGCGAGATCGGCCGCAAGGCGGCGCTCGACACGCTGGAAGGCCGCATCTACCGCCACATCCCGGCCCTGGTGCAGCAGAAGGAAGCCGCCATCCTCAAGACCCTGCCCGCCACCTGGCGGCGCTGCGGCGGCTACGACCTGGCCCGGATGCTGCCCGGCGATGTGCGGGCCGAAGTCCCCCTGCCGCCCACCCGCTGGACCGATCCGCGCTTCAACCTGGCCCGGTTGCTGGTCGGCAGCGAAGGCACCCTGGCAACCACCCTGAGCGTCCAGGTCAACCTGGTGCCCCTGCCCAAAGTCACCGCCCTGGCCGTGCTCCACTTCGCCGATACCAACGCCGCCCTGGAATCGGTGCCCTCCCTGCTGGAGACCGGGCCGAGCGCGATCGAGCTGACCGACAAAACCCTGTTCGACCTGTGCCGCAAGACCGAAGCGTGGGGCTCGCGCCTGACCTTCCTGCGCGGCGACCCGGCGGCGACGCTCTTCACGGAGTTCGAGGGGATGGACGCGGCCGAGCTGCGCGGCAAGCTCGACCGGCTGGCCGAGCACATCCGCCTGCACCGCCTGCCGGTCACCGACAACGTTGAAATTCTGGACAAGGCCGGGCAGGCCAACGTGTGGGGCGTGCGCAAGGCCGGGCTGGGCATCCTGATGAGCCTGCGCGGCGACGCCAAGCCGGTGCCCTTCATCGAGGACGTGGCCGTGCCGGTCACCCACCTGGCGGCCTACGTGCGCGACGTGCAGCAGGTGGCGGCCGAGTGCAACGTATCGCTGGCGATGTACGCCCATGCCAGCGCCGGCTGCCTGCACATCCGCCCGATCATGAACATCAAGACGGCCGAGGGCGCGGCGACGATGATGCACATCCAGCGGGCCGTGACCGACCTGGTGCTCAAGCATCGCGGCGTCCTGAGCAGCGAGCACGGCGACGGCCGCGAGCGCTCCTGGCTGAACCGCTATTTCTACGGCGACGAGGTCTACGACGCCTTCAAGCAGGTCAAGGCGGCCTTCGACCCGGAAAACCGCCTCAATCCGGGCAACATCGTGGACGCGGTGGAGCCGACCCACGCTACCCGCTACGGCCCGGACTACCGCACCCTGCCGCTGTACGAGCACCTGGACTGGTCGGCCGACCACGGCTTCGCCGCCGCGATCGAGATGTGCAACGGGGCGGGGGTGTGCCGCAAGGTCGAGGGCCAGACGATGTGCCCCAGCTTCATGGTCACCCTGGAGGAGGAGCATAGCACGCGCGGGCGGGCCAACCTGCTGCGCGCGGCCCTGTCCGGTGTGCTGCCGCGCGAGGCGCTCTTCTCCGAGCGGATGCAGGAGGCGCTCGACCTGTGCATCTCCTGCAAGGCGTGCAAGACCGAGTGCCCGTCCTCGGTGGACATGGCCAAGATCAAGCTGGAATGGCAGGCCCACTACTACGGCCATCACCGCCCCTCGCTGCGGACGTGGCTCTTCGCCAACATGCCCTTCTTCAGCCGCCTGGGCAGTATTTTCGCGCCGATCGCCAATCCCGTCCTGCGCAACAGGTTCACGGCCGCCTTCCTGGAAGTGGCGCTGGGCATCGACCACCGCCGCCGCATCCCGGCCTTCGAGAAGGCCTTCACGGCCACCCCGCGCCCGGTGACGCAGACCACCGGCAAGAAGGTTGTGCTGTACGTCGATACCTGGGCCAATTTCAACGAGACCAGCGTCGCCCAGGCCGCTTACGACGTCCTGATCGCGGCCGGGTACGAGGTGATCATCCCGCCCTATAGCTGCTGCGGGCGTACCTATCTCTCCAAAGGGTTTGTCGACCAGGCCAAACGCGCCGCCAACCGGGTGATGGACATCCTGGCCCCGTATGGCCGGGCGGGGGTGCCGATCGTCGGGTTGGAGCCGAGCTGCATCCTGACCATCCGCGACGAGCACCAGTACCTCAGCCAGCACCCGGATCGGGCGGCGGTGGGGGCCAATACCTACACCTTCGAGGAGTTCGCCGCCCTGCACGCCGACGAATGGGCCGGCCTGTTCGAGCCGGAGGCGCGGCCCTGCCTGCTGCACGGCCACTGCCACCAGAAGTCGCTGGTGGGCACGACCCCGGCCAAAAAGGCCCTGGGCCTGGCCTATGGCGCGGTGCAGGAGGTCGACTCCGGGTGCTGCGGGATGGCGGGGGCGTTCGGCTACGAGAAGGAGCACTACGAAATCAGCAAGCAGATGGCCTACCGCCAGCTCATCCCGGCGGTGGGCAATGCGCCGGAAGGCACCGCCCTGGTCGCGGCGGGCACGTCCTGCCGCCATCAGATCAAGGACTTCACCGGCAGGCAGGCCCTCCATCCCGCCCAGGTGTTGGCGGGGAGGTTGAAGAAGGGGTAGGGCGTAATGAACTTCGGGAAGTACAGGCTCTATGTAGACGAGGTTGGCAATTCAGATCTAGGGGCATCTAAAGACCCGAATCATCGCTATTTGAGTCTGACCGGCGTCATTCTTGAACTGGGTTATGTCGATGAAGTTGCGGCTCCATCTTTAGAGACGCTTAAGCGCCGCTATTTCGTGACCCATGTCGATGATCCAATTGTCCTTCATCGCAAGGAACTGGTGAATAAGAAACCGCCATTTGATACCTTACGAGATCCCGCAATCGAGGCTCGTTTTAGTGCGGACCTGCTTCAGATGCTTCGGGATTTGCAGTATAGGGTGATGACGGTTGTGGTCGACAAGCTTGAACACGTGGAACGGTACTCAGTCTGGCATTATGATCCATATCACTACTGCCAGGAGGTCTTGTTGGAACGGTATGCATTATGGCTTCAACGGATCGGCGCGCGAGGTGATGTGCTGGCCGAGTCGCGGGGTGGTAAGGAGGACATGCGTCTCAAACGATCGTTTGAGCGGGTTTATAGTGAGGGAACCAAATATGTGCCCCCGCCGATTTTTGCCTCACATTTGACCAGTAAACAGCTTAAGGTCAAGACGAAGAGCAACAATATTGCGGGGTTACAGCTTGCGGATTTGATCGCGCATCCCAGTTTCAAAGCCATGTTGGCACGGCGGCAGAATCAGGCCTTGGCGGCTAACTTTGGTGGACAGATTGCCCAGATACTTGAGGAAAGCAAATACGTGCGCAGTCCGTCGGGGCGTATCGACGGATGGGGAAGAAAATGGTTACCCTGAAGGATAAAAAAGAGCCCAAATGGGCTCCGAAGGCACAGCCTTCCACCTCCAGTAACCTGGATTAATTTCATTATAACAGATTTTATTCTCAAGGTCATCTTTCAAATAGAAACGTCAGCCTTGCCGTTGGCGGAGGCTGGATAGGGCACTTTCTTGGGCGGAACCCCCGGCGGGAGCGCCTGCGCGCCCCCGCCTAGTCTCCTTCAGAGCCAGGATCAGGCCTCAGCCCCGGCGCGGTTGAGCAGTGCCTCGATCTCGCGCATCTGATCCGGGGTCAGCGGGCCGTGGGCCATCGCCCCGGCGTTGTCGTCCACCTGGGCCACGGTGCGGATGCCGGGAATCGGCACGGTGACGGGGCTGCGCGCCCAGATCCAGGCCAGCGCGCCCTGGGCCAGCGTGCGCCCGGCGCTGGTCAGGATGTCCCGCAGGGCGTCGAGGTGCTCGAAGGCCGGCCGCAGGATCGCCTCTTGCGCCCAGGGATCGGTTCGCACGTCGTTGGCCGCGAAGACCGTGGCCTTGCTGTACTTGCCGGTCAGCGCGCCGCGCGCCAGCGGCGAGCGGTTGATGCTGGCCAGATTCGCCTGCTGGCACAGGGCCAGCATCTCCGGCGCGTCCAGGACGACGTTCAGGTCGTGCTGGATGGCGACGCAATGCTCACCTTCCGCGAAGAGCCGGGCGCACTCGACCGAGTCGGTGCTCCAGCCATAGGTCCGGATTTTGCCCTCGCGCACGAGGTCTTCCAGCCCGTCGCGGACGGCCGGCGCATAGTCGAGCGGGTAATCCCACACGTGAAGCTGGTAGAGGTCGATATAGTCGGTGCTCAGGTGGCGCAGGCTGCGCTCGCAGTCCTCGCGCAGGCGGGCGATCACGGTTTCCGGGGTGGCATAGCGGGTGACGTGTTTGGCCGCTTCGTCCACGTGGAAGCCGAACTTGGTGGCGATCACGGCTTCGTTCCGCCGGCCGGCCAGCGCCCGTCCCAGGATGTCCTCGCTGTGGCCGGTGCCGTAGGTGGCGGCCGTATCGAAGAAGGTGATGCCGCTGGCCAGGGCGTGCTGGATGGCCCGGATCGATTCGGCGTCATCGACTTCGCCCCAGCCGCCGGGGATGTCCAGGAATCGCCACACGCCGCCGATGGCCCAGCAGCCCATGCCCAGCGGGGAGACTTCGATGCCGGAACGCCCCAGTTGTCGCTTTTCCATGATGGTTACACTCCTTATCCCTTCAAAAAACGGTTTACATCGTCCACTCTACTGCTTAGAGCGCGCTCGAAGTCAAGACCCAAAATCGAACTGGAGACTGGGTGCGCGCCTTGCTGTTGGAGGCGACTCTCCGCTAAACTGGACACGCCCGGTCATTAGCGACTGCTGAGGCACCCATGATCCGATTCCTCTCCCGCTTTGGCCTGCTGCTGGTTGTCCTGGCGATCGCGCTGGCGGACCTGCGCCTGGCCCCGGCTCAGGCGATCCCGGCCGCCCAGGTGGACGAGGCCCGGACGCTCTTCCAGGGGATCACCTACCAGCGCGAGGTGCGCCGGGAACCGCGCCTGAACGTCATCCACCACGTCACGGTCGACCTGACCGCGCCGGGACTGGACTTCTTCGTGCGGCCCGGCACGCCGGGGGAGCCGCAGCCGCTTCAGATCACCTCGGCTTTTCTGGATCAGTACGGCCTGCAACTGGCGATCAACGCCAACTACTTCACCAAGGTGGAGAGTGGGGGCCTGTTCGACTGGCTGTACCTGGCGGGGGAGCCGGCCTATCCGTCCGGGCTGGTGATGGCGGAGGGCGTGATCTACCAGTCCGCCCTGCCGGACTGGCCGTCGCTGTACATCACCACCGATAACCACCTGAGCTTCGAGGTCGAGCCGCCGGACACCTGGAACGCGATCACCGGCAACTACATGCTGCTGCGCTATGGAGAGCGCGCGGTTCATCCCATCACCAACGAGCGCACCGGCATCCACCCGCGCACCGCGATCGGGATCGACCGGGCGGGCACGACTCTGACCATCGTGGTCGTGGATGGCCGCCAGCCGGGCTACAGCGAGGGCCTCAGCCTGTGGGAGCTGGGCGACCTGATGCGCGAATACGGCGTCGAATTCGCCCTCAACCTGGATGGCGGCGGCTCCTCGACGCTGGTCATCGAGGGGCCGGACGGGCGGCCCCAGGTGCTCAATTCCCCGATCGGCAACCGCGTCCCCGGCTGGGAGCGCCCGGTGGCGGTCCACCTGGGCCTCCGCGCGCTGCCGGTGGGGGTGGGCGGGTGATCCGACGGATGGGCCTCCGGGTGTGAGCGATTGCCCGACATGATCCCGTAATGGCCCTGCTTGTTGTTGAGGGAACTCAGGTGTATAACTGGAAAAGACTGGTCTGGCAGAGATCGGGCCAACCAATCCATTTTCTGAAAAAGGGGATAAGGAGGAAGAAATGGATCTCGGCCGTTTGATTTCCTGGATCGTCGTGGGTGGTATTGCCGGCTGGCTGGCGAGCCTGGTAATGAAGACCAACCGCGAACAAGGGCTGCTGACGGACATCATCGTCGGCATCATCGGCGGGTTTGTGGGCGGGTTCGTGCTCGATCTGCTGGGCATCAGCGCCGGTGTAACCGGGATCAATCTGGGCAGCATTCTGGTGGCCTTCGTCGGCGCCGTGATCTTCCTGGCGGTGCTGCGCTACATCCAGCGCAAGAGGTAGCCGCGCCCCGGCAGGGAGCGCTCTTCAGACCCGATCGGCCCGCGCCAATGCCCGGCGCGGGCTTTTTCGTGCAGTCTCCCGCGGGGGGTGTCTGGACCCTGCCTGCCGCGGCTACCGGAATTGTCTTTATAATGGTGGAAGATGTCCCACCACCGGTCTTAGGAGAGGCGATCTCATGAGTCAGGCGAGCAAGACCATTCCCACTTTGGCCGATCTCCGTGGTCACCGGCAGGAGATTTTGCGTATTGCGGCCAAACATGGCGCCCGCAACGTGCGTGTATTTGGCTCGGTGGCGCGCGGCGAGGCTCACCCAGAGAGTGACGTTGACCTTCTGGTGGAATGGGACCTTGATCGGATCACCGCCTGGGGGGGGGGTTGGGCTGGACGCAGAGCTTGAGCAACTCCTGGGATATCGGGTAGATGTCGTCAGCGAGAAGGCGCTCTACTGGCGTCTGCGCGACCAGGTTTTGAGGGAGGCGATCCCACTTTGAAAGATGGCTGGATCGACTGAAACTTCCCCTGAAAGACCATGTCGACCGCCGGTATCAGTCCATTCGTCCGTTTTGTCCCTTGCCTCATTTTCCCCTGCCCAGGCGCGCCGGGAAGCGGTATACTGACTCCGGTATTCGACACCCATTGAACGAGGCGAAAAAGCACCATGCGCTTAGGCATCATCGGCCTGCCGCAGTGCGGCAAGACCACGATTTTCAACGCCCTGACCGGCCAGAATCTGCCCACCGGCTTTGGCGGCTCCGGCCAGCTCGAAGTCCATACCGCCGTCGTCAACGTGCCCGACGAGCGCGTGGATATCCTCAGCCGGATGTTCAAGCCCCAGAAGACGATCTACGCCACCGTGACCTACAAGGACATCGGCGGGCTGGACAGCGGCGTCGGCGAGGGCGGGCTGAGCGGCGCGCTGCGCAACGAGCTTCAGCAGGTGGACGGCTTTGTCCACGTGGTGCGCGCCTTCCAGGATGAGAGCGTGGCCCATCCTCAGGGCAGCGTCGATCCCCAGCGCGACCTGGAGCTGCTGGAGAGCGAATTCCTGCTGCTCGACCAGATCACGGTCGAGCGGCGGCTGGAACGGCTCAAGGACGAATGGGGCAAGAAGCCGGAATTCCGCCGCGCCAACGAGCTTGAGACGGAGCTGATGCAGCGCCTGCTGGTCCAGCTTGAGGCGGAAAAACCGCTGCGCGGCCTCGACCTGACCGAGGACGAGCTGAAGCTGATTCGCGGCTACGGGCTGATGTCCCTCAAGCCGATGCTGGTCGTGCTCAACACCGGGGAAGACGCCCCCGCGCCGGAAACTCTGGTAACCTACAGCCAGCCGCGCACGGAGCTGGTTTGCCTGCGCGGGGCGATCGAGGCCGAGATCGCCCAGCTCGACCCGGCCGACCGGGCCGACTTCCTGGCCGAATACGGCATCGACGAGGCCGGGGCGCAGCGCGTGATCCGGCTCAGCTACGGCCTGTTGAGCATCCAATCCTTCTTCACGGTGGGCGAGGACGAGGTACGCGCCTGGAGCATGCCGATCGGCGGCAGCGCGGTCGACGCGGCGGGCGTGATCCACACCGACCTGGCGCGTGGCTTCATCCGGGCCGAGGTCACGGCCTACGCCGACCTGATCGCCCTGGGCGATATGAAGGCGGTCAAGACGGCCGGCAAGGGCCGCCTGGAAGGCAAGACCTACGTCGTCCAGGACGGCGACATCATCTCGATCCGGTTCAATATCTAGCGCAACCGCCGGTTGTGCCGAGGCCAGAGGCCGGAGGCCAAGAGGCCAGAGAAAAGCAGCGAAATGTAAAGGGGTGGGGTGGGTGACGCGGAATGTCATTGCCCCGCCCTTTTTGCTGGCGGTGGAGGCGATCCGTCGCTACTATTCTGGGGACGCAGATCGCCGCCGGAAGGAGCCGCCCCATGCCCGATCAGCCCCGCGTGACGCCCTGGATCGAATCCGAGCCGCCGACCGAGCTGGCCCTGCTGCGCCGCTACGAGGCCGAGGGCCTGCATCCCTACGCCTGGTCAAACGACCCCGGCGACGTCTACGCCGCCCATACCCATGCCGATCACAAGGTGCTGTACTGCCTGCGCGGCTCGATCACGTTGACCCTGCCCGATACCGGCCAACAGATCACGCTCAATCCCGGCGACCGGCTCGACCTGCCGCCCGGTGTGCTCCATGCGGCCACGGTCGGCCCGCGCGGGGTGGTCTGCCTGGAGGCGTACCGGCGGGGGTAGGGGAGGCCAGGAGGCCGCGCAGCTTCGCTGCGCCGAGGCCAGAGACCAGAGAAAAGCACTTCTCGCTGAGCGCTGAACGCTGATTGCTTCCTTCTTCATCCACTAAGGACTCGCACCCATGTCCAACGAACTGAACGTGTCTCTGACCTTTCCGGAGGGCTTCCTGTGGGGCACGGCGACCGCGTCCCACCAGGTCGAGGGCGGCAATCACAACTCGTGGACGGTCTGGGAGGATGCCGGACACGTCTTCCAGAA
>JARKOQ010000195.1 GCA_029976005.1 Aggregatilineales bacterium
CCTTCACAAGATAATCCGGCAACGGGATCGATACGCCATCCGTAGGGGCGGGTCGCGAACCGCCCCGGACGACCGCCGGTCGTCCCTACAACCGTCCGCAGCGTTACCGGATCAATTTGTTAACCTTCATCAATCCGCGACACGAGCGACGAGGCCTTATCCCGACGCCTATGGGACGACTGGCCGGTCGTCCCTACGGAGCCGTATTTGCGAAGGGCCGTGCCGCGACAGCGCTTTTCCTGGCTCTTGTCTCCCTGCCTCCTGCCTCGATCCTTCCCTCCCCCCAATGATTGGGGTACGAGCCGCCCCGCGATCGTCCTATTATCATTCCTGGTAACGTTGTCCGGCGGGTGTGCACGTCCCCGGACTCGTTGGACGCCCGGCGCGGGAAAGGACGCGGTCTTTTGGACCAATCGACCATCGACCTGATCATCCATCCGGTGCGGCTGCGCATCATGGGCCTGCTGGGACGCTGCAAGCTCACCACCCAGCAGATCGGCGACGCGCTGCCGGATACGCCGCGCTCGTCGATTTACCGCCACCTGCGTCTGCTGCTGGAGGGCGGCCTGATCGACGTGGCCGAGACCCGGCTGGTCAACGGGATCGAAGAGAAGGTCTACGTCCTCAAGGTCGCGCCGCGCATCACCGATCCGGCCGACATGGCCGGCCTGAGCCACGAGGAGCACCTGCGTTACTTCACGGTGTTCCTGACCGAGCTGCTGCATGGTTACGCGGACTACCTGGAACACACGCCCGTGGTGGACATGGGCGCCGACCGGGTGGGCTTCACCACCGCCGCCGTCTACGCGACGGCCGCGGAATGGGACACGGTCGGGACGGCCCTCAACAAGGCCCTGCTGGCCCTGGCCCCCAACCCGCCCGGTGAAGGCCGCGTCCTGCGCAAGATCGCCGTCCTCAGCCACCCGCTCCCGGAATTGCCCGGCGACGAGCCGGACTGATCGCGGCGACACAATCCGATGGCCCGGCCTGGAGGGGCTGGAGGCTTGATTCGATGACTACTCTGCCGGTGGCGCGAAAGTGCGCCGTGCCTCCACCGGATGTGAAGGAATAACCCATGAAAACCCTGATTCGGCTGTTTCTGGCGCTGTGCCTGCTGGTGGTGGCCCTGCCGCTGGCCACGACAAGCGCCCAGGACGGCGGCGAGATCACGCTCGTGCCGTTCACCGACGAGACCTTTGGCCTGCAGGGGCTGATCCCCGACGGCTGGACCAAGGCCGGACCGGGCGTGTATGCCCGCGGCAGCGGCGCCCTGGACGTAACCAGCCTGATCTTGCAGGCCGCGCCGGGTATGACCGCCGACGCGCTCGGTGGGGTGCTCGCCAGACAGCTCCGGCTGGACAGCCTGCCCGAAGACCCGGCCACGCTGGAAACCGAGGCCTTCACCTGGACGGTGTATCACATCGACTTCGAGCAAGGCGGGCTGAGCCTGGGAATCGACGTCGCCCTGACCGAGATGGACGGCGTCGCCTACGTGGCTCTGCTCCAGACCAGCGCGGACGAATACGAGGCTCTGGCGGAAGCGGTCTTCACCCCGGCCCTGCAAGCCCTGGCTCCCTACGCCCCGGAAGCGACCGAGGCCGAGGCGCTGCCCTACGTGGCCGAGGAAGTGACCTTCGAGAACACGGCCGACGCCTCCGGCGAGCCGATCACCCTGGCCGGGACGCTGACCCTGCCCGAAGGCGACGGCCCCTTCCCGGCCGTGATCCTGATCTCCGGCAGCGGTTCGCAGGACCGCGATGAATCGCTGGCCCCCATCGCCGAGATCAAGCCTTTCGCCCTGATCGCCGACTATCTGACCCGGCAGGGCATCGCCGTGCTGCGTTACGACGATCGCGGCGTGGGCGGATCGGGCGGCGACCCGACCACGGCGAACTCCGCCGACCTGGCGACCGACACCGAGGCGGCGCTGGATTACCTGTTGACCCGCCCGGAGATCGACCCGGCCAAGATCGGGCTGCTGGGGCATAGCGAGGGCGGCCTGATCGCCCCCATGATCGCGGCCCGGCGCGCGGACGTGGCCTATGTCGTCTCGCTGGCCGGCCCGGCGGTCAACGGCCTGGACCTGCTGCTCCGCCAGAACGAGCGCGTGATGGCCGCCTCCGGGGCGACCCAGGAACAGATCGATACCCAGGTCGCCAATGTCCGCGAGTGGGCGTTGCTGACCGCGGCCGAGGACTGGGAAGGGCTGCAAGCCTCGATGATCGAGGACGCGATCGCCCAGATCGAGGCCCTGCCGGAAGAGCAGCGCGCCGGGATCAGCGACCCGGCCGCCTATGCCGCCGATCTGGCCGCGGAGCAGATGCCGCAGTTCCAGAACTGGCTGCGCTACTTCTTCGCCTACGATCCGCGCGTGGACTGGGAGCAGCTCAGCGTGCCCGCCCTGGCCCTCTTCGGCGACAACGACGTCCAGGTGGACGCCGACCAGAACGCCACCGCCCTGCAAACCATCGTGGACGAGGCCGGGCTGGAGGACGTGACCATCGTCCGCTTCCCGACTGCCAACCACCTCTTCCAGGATGCGGTCACGGGCGGGATCGAAGAGTACGGCACGTTGCCCCAGGAGTTCATCCCCGACCTGCTGCCGACGATCAGCGAGTGGATTCTGGCCCGCTTCGGCTAGGCCGGAAGCCCTCGAACATTACCGCGCAAGACTCAACCGGGACGGATCGCCGTCCCGGTTTTGCGTCCGCGCCCGGCGCGACCGTGGGGGTGCGGCTGCGTATACAGAGCATGATGGGGTCGCCTGAGGATGGAGGCAAAAATGGGAATCGAACTGACCTGGCTGGACGACCGGCAGCATGTGCTGGGCCTGACCTTCCGGCCCGGCTGGACGTGGGACGGGCTGCGCGCCGCGATCGACGAGGCCGACCGCCGGATCGCCGCCGTTACGCACCCCGTCCACCTGGTGATCGACCTGCGCCAGGCGGGACGGCTGCCCGGCGACTTCATGCGCGTGGCGGGCGATCTGCTGGACAGCGGCCCGGCCCGCCCCAACGAGGGCGAGCGGGTCGTGGTCGGCGCGGGGCCGCTGCTCCGGATGGCTTACGGCGGCTTCCTGCGGGTGTATGGTAGCCGGGTCGCCAACCGGCCGCTGCGCTTCGCCGACACACCGGAAGCGGCGCGCGCCCTGCTGGCCGGGGCGGCGGGCCTGGATTGAACCGGCGTGGATTGAACCGGCGGTGCAACCCGCCGCGCCGGGCTGCGTAGATCAATGCAGTGAAGCGCTTGACGCCGGGCGCGCTCGGAAAGACCGCCCGGCCGACTGATCAAAGGGGGCATCCAGCATGTCTGTATCCGCACCATCGGAACGGTTGGGACGGCTGATCGGCGGCGGGGCGCTGATCCTGATCGGCCTGCTCCAACTGCTCGACAACGTCTTCGCCGTCGAATTCGGCGCGTGGGTCTGGATCATCGGGCTGGCCGTGGCGGCGGTCGCCTTCGGGTACGTGTACCTCAAGGAGCGCCAGGTCTGGGCAGCCATCGTGACCTACGTGACCGGCGTCCTGGCCGTCTTCCTGTTCCTGGTGACCCAGGCCAACCTCACCGGCAACCTCGTGCCGGCCGTCATCCTGGCCGCCATCGCCGTGCCGTTCGTATACGCCTGGTGGCGCGACCGTAAGCAGTGGGGCCTGCTGATCCCGGCCTATGTCCTGCTGGCGATCATCCCGATCCTGTACTTTGGCGATACGGCCGAGGAAGGCAAGCTCGTCCCGGCCTACGTGATGCTCGCGATCGGCCTGCCGTTCATCGCCGCCTTCGCCTTCACGCGCCAGTGGCCGCTGCTGATCCCCGGCGGGATCATGCTGGCAATCGGGGCCTTCTTCCTCTTCGACGCGGTGGAAACCTTCGCCACGGCCATGGCGATCCTCGTCCCGGTGGCGCTGATCGGGCTGGGCGTGCTGCTGCTCGTCCGGCCGG
>JARKOQ010000130.1 GCA_029976005.1 Aggregatilineales bacterium
TATGCCGCCGGGGCGTTATCCGGCAGCGGCAGCCAGAAGCCGAAGGTGCTGCCCTTGCCCGGCTCGCTTTCGAACCACACCTGCCCGCCGTGCATTTCCACCACTGCCTTGACCAGACTCAGCCCTAACCCCGTGCCCGAAATGTGCTCCGTACCGGGCTGTTTGGCGCGGTAGAAGCGCTGGAAGATGCGCGGCTGAAGGTGGTAGGGGATGCCGTAGCCGCTATCCTGCACGCGGTAGTTTAGCCGGTGATTGGCCGCATCGAGGCGCGCTTCGACCAGGATCGTGCCCCCGTCGGGCGTGTACTTGATGGCGTTGCCGATCAGATTGGCGAAGGCTTCGCGAAGCTGGCCCGGCGCGCCGAAGATCGCGTCCATCCCTGGATCGAGCAGGCAGCGCAGAGTCTGGTTCTTAGCGGCGGCCTGCGCCTCGTGCGTGGAGAAGACTTCTTCCAGCATCTCGGTCGGATCAAAGGACTCGAAATCGCGCCGGGCGGCCTCTTCGATCCGGGCCAGGTCGAGCAGATCGGTCACCATGTCCAGCATCCGCTGCGTGACACGGGAAATATCCTGAAGGTAGATGTAATTCGGATCGTCCGGGGGAAGGTCGAGCAGGATGAGCTGGGCGTAACCCTGCACGACGCCCAGCGGACTTTTCAGGTCGTGGGAGACCATTTCCAGCATCTGGCTCTTGACGCGGGAGGTTTCCTTGAGTGTGGTGATGTCGTTGAGCACGACCACGTGGCCCGGCTCGCCGGTCTCGCTTTCGCGCCAGGCCGAGACTCGCACGGCATAGTCGATCCCGCTGGTATTGTCGTGCAGCTCGAAATTGGCCTGGTGCTGGGCCAGCCGCTCCCCCAGCTCGGTGAAGATGGGGTTGCCCAGCAGGTCGGTCAGCCGCCGGCCGGTGACCTCTGCTTCGGGCAGTCCGATCGCGGCCAGCGCGGCCGGATTGACCAGCCGCACCTGACCGTCCGCGTTCAGGGTGAGCAGCGGCTCGGCGGTGCTTTCCAGTACCGTGCGGAGCTGGTGCTGCTGGGTCTGGACCTGGTTGAACAACTGCGCGTTGCGGATGGCAATCGCGGTCTGGTTCGCCACGGCCGTCGCCAGGGAGAGGTCGGCGGGCGTGAAGTGCCCCTTCTCACTGTGTTCCAGCGTCATGATGCCGTTGATGCGGCCTTCCAGCAGGAATGGCACGCACAGCACCGATCCGATGGCGGATCGGTCATCCTCGAAGACGATCCAGCGCTCGTCCTGGCTGGTGTCGTTGATGATCGCTCCCTGTTTGTGGCGGTAGACCCATCCGGCCAGACCCTGATCCAGGACATGATCCACAACCATCTGGGAATATTCCGGGGGCAGGTCGCGCCGGGTGATGATGTGCTGGGCGGTCTTGCTGCCGTCGAAGAAGACGAAGAAGCTGCCCCGTTCCGCGCTGACCGTATCGGTCAGCAGAGCCAGGGTTTTGCTCAGGACGCTGTCCAGGTCGAGCGTGGTCAGCAGTTCCGCGACCGAGGAAAGAACGGCGACTTCCTGGGTTCTTCGGGCAAGTTGTTTGTCAGACATGGGCCGTTCCTAATCCGCCTCGATATGGAACCGATCTTGGTCGTTAGGGCAGGGAGAATTCACACCGCCCGGCGGCAATCGCGCAGGTCGCGACCACCTCGTCGAACAGGACAACGTCGAAGGTTGCCTCGGGACGGTCGCTGATCCAGACCCAGCGAATGGGTGACACGGATCGCCATCCGGCGCGAGTCGTGCATTCCGGCCCATAAGGGATATCGGCCGCGTCCGCGCTCAAATCCATGCGCCAGATGTGGAAACAGTAGCCGGGGCGCAGCGCGTTGGGCGGGACGAGTCCGCCGCGCAGATCGGCGATGTTGAACTCGATGACCTGGCCCGTGTCCGGGTTGGTCGCGCGCAGCACCAGCGGCTGAACGTCGATGTTGTAGGCGGCCTGGTTGATGATCTGGAGCGAATCGGCGTCGTAGACGAGGAGGATTTCCCCCGCCTCGGACGTGCTGCCGGCCTGGGCCGGTTGCCCGGTGGCCGGCGTGGCGTTTGGCGGTTCGGTTGGCCGGATGGTTGGCGTGGTCCCGGCGGTGGATGTGGCTCTGACGGTGGACGTGGCTCCGGCGGTGGATGTCGCCACGACGGTAGCCGTTGCCCCGGTCGTGGTCGTCGCCCCGGTGGTGGGTGAGGCATCCGGCGATTCGGTGCGAGTTGGCCGCGGGCTGGCCGCGGCTTCGGACTCGTCCGTGGGGACGGCGGTTTCGGCGGCGATGCCTTCGGCCGGCGTGGGCGAGGCGGCGGGCGCTCCGCCGAAACCTCCGCTCTGGCTGAACAGGACGATCGCCACGATGGCGACGATCAGCAGGGCCAGCAGGCCGGCAATCAGCCTGCCGCGACTCCGTTGTTTGGCCGGACGGATGGGCTGGGGCGTGGCGGTCGACTGCGAATCGGGCAGGATGCGGGTTTTGATCTCGCGCCGGGGCGCGGGCGGTTGGAGTGGGGCCGCCTTGGGCGCGTCCTTCTGGGCCTGACCGGGCTTCTCCGGCCCGGCCTTGGCCGGCGCGGCCTTAGCCGGCGCGGCCTTGGCCTTCCCGCCTTTTTCGGCGGCGCGTTTTGGTTCGGCGCGGGTGGCGGTCAGTTCCACCGTGTCTTCTTCGTCGTCGGCTTGAAGCGCTTTTTCGCTGACGGCCGCGCTGAGGGCGGCGATGAAGGTCGCCCCGTCGGGATAGCGATCGGCCGGGTCCTTGCGCAGCAGGTGGAGGATGACGTCCTCCAGCGCGGGCGAGATGGCCGGGTTGATCGTGCTCGGCGCGGGCGGCGGGTCGTTGAGGTGCTTGAGCGCCACGGCCATCGTGGAGGGGTCGTCGAAGGGAACCTTGCCGGTGACCATCTCGAACAGCACCACGCCCAGCGAGTACAGGTCGCTCTGGGCCACGGCCTGGGCGGAGGAGATGGCCTGTTCGGGGGCGATGTAATGGGCGCTGCCGAACGTGTTGCCGATCGTGCCATCTTCCAGATTCAGCACCAGGCCGAAGTCGGTGAGGACGGCGCGGCCTTCCGGCGTGACCATGATGTTGGACGGTTTGATGTCGCGGTGGATGACGCCGTGCGCGTGGGCATAGTCCAGCGCGCTGGCGATGTCGCGCATGATCGCCACGACCATCTTGAGCGGCATCAGATCGGCGCGGTTGTGGTAGTCTTCCAGCAGGTAGCGCAGGTCATCGCCTTCGATGAACTGCATCGCCATGAAGTTGAGGTCCCAGAGCTGGTCGAACTGGTAGACGCCGACGATGTTGGGATGCTGGAGGCGGGCAATGGCGCGGGCTTCGCGCACGAAGCGCGCCTGATATTCCTCGCGCAGCTCGTCGTTTTCCAGCTCGGTGTTGATCACCTTGACCGCGGCAAAGCGTTTGAGCTTATCGTCATAGCCGCGATAGACGCGCGCCATGCCGCCTTTGCCCAGCAGTTCCTCGATGGTGTAGTCGCCAAGCACTCTACCGATCAGTGGGTCGGACATTGTTTTTCCATTGCTCGATGAATCGCAGCGCGTTTACACTATCTTGATTATAGCCATATTCGGCGGCTGGCGGAAACAGAACTTCCGTAAAAGTGAGTTTCTACGCGCGGAAAAGGAATCAGCGAGGCCCAGGGCCGGATTCCGGCAGGACAATCGCACCGAACTGAAGAAACGCTCACCTGGAGGCGCTGCGAACGCAGGAGAAGTCCATGTTTCCTGGAGCTTTCCCTGCCTACTTTCCGCTGCATTCCGGGCGCGCTTTGCGGTTTGCGGGTTTCGATGCGGCCGCGCCGCGATCGCCGTTTTCGGCGCATGTGGCAGGACGTGGCTTGCGGTATACTCTGCACGTCATCCATGCGTGATCTGGGGGCCTTCCCGGCTGCCTGAAGTAGAGCGAGGTTGGAATCGTGTCTTCTCCCCTGGAGATCAGCGAACAGGAAATCCGCGAGCGCTGCCGCCATGTCCTGGAGGCGGCTTTCGAGGAAGCGGTTCGGCTGGGCCACAACTATATCGGCACCGAGCACCTGTTTAACGCCATGACCAAGATCGAGGATGGCCGGACGCAGCGCCTGCTGCGCGACGCGCACCTCGAACCCGCCCAGGTTCGCAACGCGATCCGCGAGGCGGCCGGACGCGGGGCGGACGTGCCATCCGAGCCGATGCCGCTGACCCCGCGCGCCCGGCTGACGCTGTCGCTGGCAATTTACGCGGCGGACGACGAAGACTGTGACGAAGTGCAGGAAGATCACTTGCTGCTGGCTCTGCTGCAAGAAGGGGAAGGGCTGCCGGTCCGGACTCTGATCCAGATGGGATTCGACCTCACCTACTGGAGCAACGTGCTGGCCGGCGAGGCCGACGACCGATCCGAGTCGGAGGCGCTGGAGGCCCTGATCAACGAGCCAAGCCCGACGCGGGAATTTGGCCGGCTGCCGACCCCGATGCTGGATAAGTTCGGGGTGGATTTGATCCAGCAGGCCAGCCGGGGGCACATCGGCCCGGCTATCGGCCGCGACCGCGAAATCCGCTCGCTGGCCCGCACCCTGGTGCGCAACAAAAAGAACAACCCGCTGCTGGTGGGCGACGCCGGGGTAGGCAAGACGGCGGTCGTCGAAGGGCTGGCCTGGGCCATCGCCCAGGGTTCCGCCCCGGAATCGGTGCGCGGACGGCGCATCGTCCAGATCGACGTGGGGACGCTCGTGGCCGGGACGAGCCTGCGCGGCCAGTTTGAGGAGCGCCTGGTCGGCATCGTGGAGGAAGTCAAGGAATCCCCGGAGGTGATCCTGTTCATCGACGAGATTCACACCATCGTCGGGGCAGGGGATACCCTCGATAGCAACCTGGACGCGGCCAACATTCTCAAACCGGCCCTGGCGCGCGGCGAGATTCGCTGCATCGGCGCGACGACGGTCGAAGAATACCGGCGCGTGATCGCCCAGGACCCGGCTCTCGACCGGCGCTTCCGGGTGATCATGATCGACGAGCCGACCGAAGAGGATAGCCTGGCGATCCTGATCGGTCTGCGCGACCAGTACGAAAAACACCACGGTGTCACGATCCGGCCGGAAGCCCTGGAAGCCGCGATGCGGCTCTCGGTGCGCTACCAGCCCGACAAGCGCCTGCCGGATAAGGCGCTCGACCTGATCGACGAGGCCTGCGCCCGGCTGGTGGTGCGCACGCATTTGCCCGAAGAGGGCGCGATCAACGAAGTCACCGCCCGGACGGTGGCCGAGGTGCTCTCCGAGTGGACGGGCATCCCGATCAGCGAGCTGACCGCCAACGAGCGCCGCCGCTTCGCCGGGATGGAGGATGCCCTGCGGGCGCGGGTGATCGGCCAGGACAGCGCGGTGCGGGCCGTTTCGGCGGCGATCAAGCAGGCGCGGGCGGGCCTGTCCGATCCCAACCGGCCGATCGGCGTCTTCCTGTTCCTGGGGCCGTCGGGCGTGGGCAAGACGGAGCTGGCCAAGGCCCTGGCGGAATTCCTGTTCAATTCCGAGGAAGCCCTGATCCGGCTCGACATGTCGGAGTATCACGACGAGCACACCGTCGCCCGCCTGATTGGCGCGCCGCCCGGCTACCGCGACACCGAGCGCGGCGGGCAGTTCACCGAGGCCCTGCGCCGCCGCCCGTACAGCGTGGTGCTGATGGACGAGGTGGAGAAGGCCGCGCCGGAAGTCTGGGACATCTTCCTGCAAGTCTTCGACGAAGGCCGCCTGACCGATTCGCGGGGCAGCACGGCCGACGCGCGGCACGCCCTGTTCATCATGACCAGCAACATCGGGGCGGGCGAATCGCGATCGCTGGGCTTCGGGAACGAGCCGTCCGACCGCCTGCCCGATTACCAGGCGTTCCTGAAGGATTACTTCCGGCCGGAGTTCCTGAACCGGCTGGATGACGTCGTGACGTTCCGCCCGCTGGATACGCGCGCCCTCAATGGCATCCTGGATCTGCAACTGCGCGACCTGTTGGAGCGCCTGGAGCGCCAGGGCATGCGCCTGATCCTGGACGAGAGCGCCCGCGAGGCGGTGCTGCGCGAGGGCTACGATCCGGCCCTGGGGGCGCGGCCGCTGCGGCGGGCGATCGAGCGGCTGCTGACCCGCCCGTTGAGCGGATACCTGCTGGAAGAGCGCTTCGCGCCGGGCCAGACGATCTACGTCCGGGCCGGGGGCGACGGATTGGTCTTCACGGCAGGCTCTTCCGAAGAAGAAGTCGGCGATGTTCCATCCGATGCGGCGGGAGCGCCGCACCCGAAGACGCGCCCGCACACGTAGAGGGCTTGTGTTATGGCGATGCCACTCCCCACCGTGCCCCAGACCGGCCGCCGCGTCCCGGACCTTCCCGTCGAGGAGGTGCGCCGTCTGCTGGCCCAGCGCCGCAAGGAAGACGTGCTGGACCTGTTCGCCAACGACCCCGATGCCGGCATTCGGGAACTGGGTCTGCTGGCCCTGCGGCGCAACGAGATCGACGACGCCTTTGGCCTGGGCGACCTGTGCGCGGGACAAATCCTGCTGGAAAACCAGCTCCGGGTATTCTACGTCGGCAAGGCGTTGACGGCCTACCGGCGCGCGGCGGCCCGCGCGGCGAATGATGTCGACCGGCGTATCGCGGACGGGGCGATCGCGCGCCTGGTGCAATGGGTGGCGGAGATGGCCCTCCGCTTGCCGGACGCGCGCAACGTGGCGGTGGCCCTCTGGGCGGCGGCGGAGATTCCGGTTCAGGAGCAGAACCAGGAGTTGCGCGATCTGATCGCGGCGCTGGTGCCCCAGTATCCGGTGCACAGCGTCGCGGCGCGCGGTCTCGGGGACATTCGCGGCACCCAGCCGATGCCCGGCCTCACGCCCTCGGTGGATGCGACGCAGGTCGCCCAGGCCGCCATCGGGAACAGCCCGCCGCCCCCGCGCGGCATCAAGGACACGCAGGACGAAATCGGCATTCCGCCGGTCTCGGACGTGCTGTCGGATGTTTACGAGGCGGCCGAGATTGAAAAGGGCACGCCCGATTCGCCGGTTGCCGACCGGCCGGGCCAGGCGGAAGGCGCTTTCTCGGCGGTGGACCGGCCCGCGATCAGCCTTTCGCGCCAGGATACGCGCACCCACGAGGATGAATTCTGGCCCGGCGACCGGATCGAGGATCGCTACGAAGTGGCCCAGGTCCTGCGTGGCGGGATGGGCGTGGTCTACCTGTGCTACGATCACGACCAGCGCGAGCCGGTCGCCATCAAGAGTTTCCAGTCGCGCTTCTTCGACAACGAACGGGCGGTGCTGCGCTTCGAGCAGGAAGCCCTGACCTGGGTTCGCCTGGAAAAACACCCCAACATCGTCCAGGCGCGGGTGGTGCGCACCATCCGCGCGCGGCCGCATATTTTCCTGGAGCACGTCAGCGGGCCGGAAGGACTCGGCTCCGACATGCAGGCCTGGATCGATCACAACCGGATCACGCTGGAGCACGCGGTCACCTTCGCCTTGCACGTGGCGCGCGGGATGCGCCACGCGGTGGAGAAAGTCCCCGGCCTGGTGCACCGCGATTTGAAACCGGCCAACATCCTGATCTCGCACGATGAAGTCGCCAAGGTGACCGACTTCGGGCTGGTGCGCTCGATCGCCGACGGGTCGCTGCCCCTGCGCGACGATGACGAGGATACCGGCCGCCTGACCCGCGTGGGATCGATTGTGGGCACCGCGCCGTACATGTCCCCGGAGCAGTGCCGGGCCGAGGATGTGGACGAGCGCTCCGACATTTACGCCTTCGGCTGCATCCTGTTCGAGATGCTGACTGGGCGGCCCGTCTTCGACGCGCGCAAGTTCCACGCCTGGATCACGGCCCATCTGACCGAGATTCCGGTCATTCCGCCGGACGTGGCGCGGGATTTGCCCCCGGCGCTCGGCAGCCTGCTGTTGCGCTGCCTGGCCAAGCTGCCGGGGGAGCGGCCCCAGGACTGGGGCGAGGTGGTGCGCTGCCTGGCCCCGCTTTACGAAGAGATCACGGGCGAGTCGGCCGAAGTGGCGGTCAGCGAGGCGCAGCTTGCCGCGCACGAACTGATGGACAAGGGCTACAGCCTGACCGAGCTGGGCCGGGCCGAGGAGGCGCTGGAAGCCTACGACCGCGCTCTGGCGTTGCAGCCCAACTACGCCTGGGCCTGGGCGCGCAAGGGGCGCACCCTGCGCCTGCTGGAGCGCTACGAGGACGCCCTGGGCTGCTTCGACCGGGCGCTGGAGCTTTCGCCGACGTACGGCTGGGCCTGGAACGGGCGGGGTATCGTGCAGGAGCGCCTCAACCGGCGGGAAGAGGCCCTGGAGTCGTACCGGCGCGCTTCGGAGCTGAAGCCGGGGGACGTGTGGCCCTGGTACAACCAGGCCGACATCCTCCAGTCGATGGGCCGCTACGAGGAAGCCCTGCCGCTGCTTGACCGCGCCCTGAGCGCCGACCCGATGCACGCCCATAGCTGGGCCAAGCGCGGCCAGATTTATCGCCTGATGGAGCGCTACGAGAGCGCGGTCAAAGCCTACCGGGTGGCGCTCAAGGCCCAGCCGGACTATGGCTGGGCCAGCAACGGGTTGGGGCTAGCCCTCAAGGCGCTGGGCCGCTGGCAGGAGGCGCTGGCGGCCTTCCGTAATGCGGCCCGCGACGCGCCGAACGAGGTCTGGCACTGGTATAACCAGGTCGAGATGCTGGTCGAGCAGAGCCGCTACAGCGAGGCCCTGGCCCCGGCTCAGGAAGCGGTCAAGGTCGATCCCAATCACGCCTATAGCTGGGCCAAGCTGGCCCAGGTGCAGCGCTACCTGCATCATTACGAAGATGCGCTGGAAGCCTACAGCCGGGCCACGGCCCTCAGCCCGGACTACGCCTGGGCGATCAACGGCAAGGGGATCGTGCTGGAACGGCTCGACCGCTATGTCGAGGCGCTGGCCTGCTACGAGGAGGCCGCGCGCGTCGCGCCGGAGGACGTCTGGCACTGGTACAACCAGGGCAACGTCCTGGTCCTGCTGCGCCGCTTCGAGGACGCCCTGGTCCCCCTGCGCAAGGCGGTGGAGATTGCTCCCAACCATGCCCGGAGCTGGGCGCGGATGGGGAATGCCCTGCGCCACCTGGGGCGCTTTGAGGAGGCGCTGGCCCACCTGGAGAAGGCCGTCGGCCTGGAGCCGGACTACGCCTGGGCCTGGAACGAAATCGGCGCGGTCTACGAGGCGCTCGATCGAAATGAAGACGCCCTCCAGACCTACGGCCAGGCGGCCGAGCTGGAGCCGGACAGCCCGCAGTACCTGTTCAACCAGGCCGAGCTGCTGCTCGATTTCCGCCGCAACGAGGAAGCCCTGCCCCTGCTGCAACGGGCGGTGGCGATCAATCCGCTGCACCAGCAGGCCTGGGCCAAGCTGGGCCAGGTCTACCGGCGGCTGGAACGCCTCAGCGACGCCCTGAAAGCCTACGAGCAGGCCTTCCAGGTCGACCCGCATTACGCCTGGGCCTGGAACGGGCACGGGTTGACGTGTAGCGCGATGGGCGAATACGAAAAGGCGCTGGCCTCCTTCCGCCGCGCGGCGGAGGAAGACCCCGGCGATGTGTGGTTCTGGTACAACCAGGGCGACGTTCTGGTCACGCTGCACCGCTACCAGGAAGCGCTCGATCCGCTGGAACGGGCGCTGGCCCTCAACAGCCAGCACATCGAATCGTGGGCCAAGAAGGGCCAGGCCCTGCGCCGGCTGGGGCGCTTCAAGGAGGCCGTGGCCGCCTACGACAGCGCGCTGGCGGTCGACCCGCACTACGCCTGGGCCTGGAACGGGCGCGGGCTGGCGCTGGAGAGCCTGGATCGGCGCGAGGAAGCCCTCGCCAGCTTCGAGCGCGCCGTGAGCGAAGACCCGACCGGGCTGTGGTACTACACCAACCAGCTCGATCCCCTGCTGGAATTGCGCCGCTACGATCGCGCGCTGGCGGTGGTCGACGCGGCCCTGGGAATTTCGGACGGCAGCGCCAACGTCTGGGCGCGGCGCGGGCAGATTTTGCGCCGCCTGGGCCGCAACGAGGAAGCCGTCGAGAGCTACCGCCGCGCGGTCGGACTGGACCCGGAGTACGCCTGGGCCTACAACGGGATGGGGCTGGCCTACGCTGCCCTGGAGCGCTGGGAAGACGCGCTGGTCTGCTATCAGCAGGCGACACGCTACAACGGCGGGGACGTGTGGTTCTGGTATAACCTGGGCGAGACCCAGATCGCGCTGGGGCGCTACGCCGAGGCGGTCGAGGCCCTCAACCAGGCCCTGACGCTCAACCCCCAGCACGAGGCATCCCGGACCAAGCGCACCGAGGCGCGCCGCCTGTGGCAGAGCCGCCCCGGTCAGGCTGACGACTCCGACGATTGACCGCGCCCGAGGAGACGCGCATGTCCAAAGACACCCTTTCGATTACCGTGATGAGCGGCCCTCAGGATGGCTACCAGTACCAGTTTCCGCTGCCCCAGGGCAGCGGGGAGCTGACGCTCAACGTGGGCCGGGACGAAACCTGCGACATCCCGCTGACCTACGACAACCAGGTGTCGCGCTCGCATGCCCAGGTCGTGTGCGCCTTCAACGACGACACCCTGGTCGATGCCATGCCTGCCCAGCGTCTCAAGCTGACGCTGGTCGACGTGGGCAGCCGGAATGGGACGCTGTTCCGCGACCGGCGGCTGTTCCGGGAGCAGTCCGAGATCGATCCGGGCGAGCTGTTCCGCGTCGGGCGGGTCTGGCTGCGCATCGATCCGTAGGTCGGGCCGTGATTCCCGAAGCCCATGTTGGGGCGCTGCGCGTGCTGGTCGAACGGCTGGCCGGGGAGCCGATCCTCTGGGCGCTGACCGGCAGCATGTCCTTCGCGCTGCAAGGTCTGCCGGTCGAGCCGCACGACATCGACATCCAGACGGACGCCCAGGGCGCGTATGCGCTCGCGGCCTGTTTCGCGGGTCGGGTGACCCGGCCGGTCGCCTTCAGCGGCACGGAGGCCATCCGTTCGCACTTTGGGGCGCTGACGATCGAGGGTGTGGCGGTCGAGATCATGGGCGCGCTGCAAAAACGCCTGCCGGATGGGACGTGGGAAGACCCGGTCGACGTAGCCCTGCACCGGCGCTGGATCGAGGTCGAGGGCCTGCGGGTTCCGGTGCTCGATCTGGCCTATGAGGCGCGGGCTTACCGCGTGCTGGGGCGCACGGCGCGGGCCGAACTGCTGGAGGACTGGCTGGCGAGGGGGAGAGACGGATGAAGGGGCGGCTGGTGCTCATCATGTGGGACGGCGACCCGGAGTGCCGGGCCTGCGGCCTGCGCGATGCCGGCTGGTTCGTCGAGCTGGCGGATCAGGGTATTGATCAGGCCCTCGCGCTGGTCCAGGCCGATCCGCCGGACGCCGTGTTGATCGATTTGGCCGAGTTGCCTGCGCATGGCCTGGAAGTGGCCCGCCGCCTGCGCCGGGATCAGAACACCCATCGCCTGCCGATGATTTTTCTCGATGGCGCGCCGGATGGCGTCCAATCGGCGCGGCTGGTGGCTCCCCATGCCCTGTTCACCTCCTGGGAGCGCCTGACTTCCACGCTGGACGATTATCTGAAGTTGTCGGGGGAGGATTGATCTGGACACGCCCGATTCGACGCACACGCCGTGTTTCTGGCTCAACCTGGATCGCCTGGTCGCCGAGTCGGTCGTGCGGATCGACCGGCCGCGCGGCACGGCCCATCCCCGCTATCCGGACTATATCTACCCACTGGATTACGGCTATCTGGAAGGCTCGACCTCGATGGATGGCGATGGGATCGACGTGTGGGTGGGCAGCCTGGCGGAGCGCCGGGTCGGCGGGGTGATCTGCACGGTGGACCTGGTCAAGCGCGATTCGGAGATCAAGCTGCTGCTGGGCTGCACGCCGGAGGAGATGCGGATCGCGCTCCGGACTCACCAGACCGGGCCGCAGGCCGGGCTGCTCATCCTGCGCCCGGAGGGGTAGTGAATTCAACCGGGTTTCGTCCGGCCGCCGGGGCAAGGCGGCCGGTTTGGGGTTCGGAGGAGAGCACAGGGTGAATCACACCGAGGAACGGTTTAAAACGCCTGATGGGGTGCAGTTGTACGCGCAGGCGTGGTCGCCCGAGGGCCAGCCGCGCGCCGTGATCTTTCTGATCCATGGGCTAGCCGAGCACAGCGGCCGCTACGCTCACGTGGCCGCTTACCTGGCCGGGCGAGGATACGCCGTGCACGCCATCGACCTGCGCGGACACGGCCACAGCGAAGGGCTGCGCGGGTACATCGACAGCCTGGACGTCTTTATTGGCGACCTGTACCAGCATTTCAAGACGGTGAAGGCGGCGGCCGGCCGGCCCTGTTTCGTGCTGGGGCACAGCATGGGCGCGCTGCTGAGCCTGATCTTTGCCGGGCGCTACCAGGCCGAGGTGGCGGGGGTGATCGTGTCCGGCACGGCGGTACGGATCGGATCGGCGGTGCCGCCCTACATGAAGCTGATCGGGCAGGTGCTGTCGAAGGTCGCGCCCAAGGCCCCACTGATGCCGATCGAGGCGGGCAGTGTCTCCAAGGACCCGCTGGTGCGGGTAGCCTACGAGACCGACCCGTTCAACTACCGGGGCAAAATCCGGGCGCGGCTGGGGGCGGAACTGCTGGCGATGGGCGATCAGGCGCGGGAAGCGGCCGCGCGCCTGACGATCCCGGTTCTGCTGATGCACGGCGGGGCGGACACGCTGGCCGATCCGGCCGGGCTGGCCGAGCTGGATGGCCTGGTGCGTTCTACCGACAAGACCGTGCGGCTGTACGACGGGCTGTACCACGAGATTTTCAACGAGCCGGAAAAGGCCGTGGTGCTGGGCGAGGTGGCGGCCTGGCTGGACGCGCACAGCGGCTAGCTCCGGCCAACGACAGGCGAGGCGGTTTCGGCGGCGGCCCGGACAGGGGTCGCCGCCGTGTTTTGGCGCGGGCGGGCGGGACCATCTGGCTATCCTGCCATGCGTCTATTGGGCAATTTAGACTAGAAGAAAAGCGAATTCATTGGGTATAATGCATAAAATTTGGTTCTTCCAGGAGATTGTCGTATGGTAGACGCGACCGTGGTACGTACCAGCCAGGAATACATCGACCTCGAGGATCGCTACGGGGCGCACAACTATCACCCGCTGGACGTGGTGATCGAGGAGGCGGACGGAGTCTGGGTGACCGATGTCGAAGGCCGCCGGTACCTGGACTGCCTGTCGGCCTACAGCGCCGTCAATCAGGGGCACTGCCATCCCCGGATACGCCAGGCCCTGATCGACCAGTCCTACAAGGTCACGCTGACCAGCCGCGCTTTCCGCAGCGATCAACTGGGCCTGTTCTACAAACAGGTCCACGATCTGACCGGCTATGAGCGTGTACTTCCGATGAACAGCGGCGCGGAGGCGGTCGAGACCGCGCTCAAAGCCGCCCGCAAGTGGGGCTACGAAGTCAAGGGCGTGCCGGACGGCCAGGCGGAGATCATCGTGTGCGGCGGCAACTTCCACGGCCGCACCACGACCACGATCAGCTTCAGCTCCGAGCCGGCCTACCGCCGCCATTTTGGGCCATTCACTCCCGGCTTCACGCTGATCCCCTACGGCGACGCCCAGGCGTTGGAAGCGGCCATCACGCCCAATACGGTCGCCTTTCTGGTGGAGCCGGTGCAGGGCGAAGCGGGTGTGGTCGTTCCGCCGCCGGGCTATTTGCGCTCCGTGCGGCAAATCTGCACGGAGCACCGCATCCTGATGCTGGCCGACGAAATCCAGACTGGATTGGGGCGGACCGGGCGCTTGTTCGCCTGCGATCACGAGGACGTGCGGCCGGACGTGATGATCATCGGCAAGGCGCTGTCCGGTGGGTTCTACCCGGTCAGCGCCGTGTTGAGTGACGATGACGTGCTGGGCCTCTTCCGGCCGGGCGACCACGGCAGCACGTTTGGCGGTAATCCACTGGCGGCGGCCGTGGCCCGCGCGGCGCTGGCCGTGCTCGTCGAAGAGGACATGATCGCCAACGCGGCCGCGATGGGCGAATACTTCCAGGATCAACTGGCCGAGATCAACAGCCCGCACATCAAAGAAGTGCGCGGCCGCGGCCTGCTGATCGGAGTCGAGCTGAAGCACGAAGCGGGCGGGGCGCGCCGGTTCGCGGAAGCCCTGCGCGACCGGGGCATCCTGTGCAAGGAAACGCACCAGCACGTGCTGCGCTTTGCGCCGCCGCTGGTCATCACACGGGAGGAAATTGACTGGGCGCTGGAACGGATTCGCCCGGTCCTGTTGATGGAGTAGCCCGACGATGATCTTGCCTGATCCAGACGAGGCCGACCCGCCGGCGGGGCAGCTCACACGCGACAGTCCACGAGCTGCCCCGCTTTTTGGAGTGGTCAGCGATCAGCTTTCAGCCATCAGCCCAGACAATGACTTCGAATCGGTTGGACAGGTGAAACGAAGGAGCACGGTCTTGAGGGAAGGTCACCGCCTGATCTCGATCTTTGAGCGCCGCCCCGGATTCATCTTGTCTCTTGTCCCCTGCCTCTTGCCTCTCTAACGCCTTGCCTCTTTTTTCTGTCGCCGCAGTCCTCGTGTATACTTAAGCGTACAACCGCGACTGGCGCGCGGCGGCGCGCGTCCGTGATCAGAGTGAAAGGCATGTCATGACCGACCAACCCAATCCCAACATGGCGGCGGCCGATGCCCCGATCGAGACACGGCTGGGGGCGTTGATCGAGAATATTTCAGCTTATATCGAGTTCTATCACGGTGGCTGGGTCAAGCTGGTTGATTTTGACGGAGCCACCTGCACGGCGTATGTCAAGCTGGGCGGCGCGTGCGAGGGCTGCGCGCTGTCCACGATGACGCTGCGCGGGTGGGTCGAGGGCACCGTCCACCAGTTCTTCCCCGAAATCCAGATCATGCCGGTGCTGGAGGAGTAGCGGTTCGTCAGACTGACATCTGACTCGCAGCCCGGCCCGCACGAGCGCCGGGCTGCGTTTTTGTGTTTTGTTTTTGTGACCAGGAGTGTGGCGATATGGCGCAGTGGGCCGGTTTTGGGGTATTGGGCCTGATCTGGGGTTCATCGTTCCTGTTGATCAAAATTGGGGTGGGGGTCTTCACGCCGCTCCAGCTCGTGGCATTGCGAGTCAGCCTGGCGGCGATCGCGATGCTGATCACCCTGCGCCTCACCGGCCAGCACTTCCCCGCCGACCGGCGCAGCCGCCTCGGCCTGATCGTGGTCGGGCTGGTCAACACGGCCATCCCGTTTTTCCTGATCACCTGGGGCGAGCAGTCGATTCCGAGTGGCCTGGCGACCGTGCTCAACGCGACCACGCCGCTGTTCTCGCTGGCGATCGCCCATTTCGCCCTGACCGACGAGCGGATCACGCCCCTCAAGGTGCTGGGATTGGTCTCTGGTTTCGGCGGGATCGTGGTGCTGGCCAGCCGCAGCCTGGGAGAGGAAGGGCTGGGCGGCAGCCTGACCGGGCAACTGGCTGTGCTGGCGGCCTCCGCCTGTTACGCCACGGCGACGGTTTACGTGCGGCGTTACCTGCGCCATCTCAAGCCGATGGTCGTAGCCAGCGGCGCGCTGCTGACCGCGACGTGCATCATGGTTCCCGCTTCGCTGCTGGTGGACGGCCTGCCCGCGCCAGCCGGGCTGACGGCCGGGCCGGTCGTCGCCATCCTGATCCTGGGCCTGCTCAATACCTACATCGCCTACCTGATCTACTACTGGCTGCTCGACCGCTGGGGGGCGACGCGCACGACTCTGGTCACGTACCTGATGCCGCCGGTGGGGCTGGCCCTGGGGGCGATCTTCTTGAGCGAGGTCGTGGACGCGCGCCTGATCCTGGGCGCGGCGCTGATCGTGGCCGGGGTGGCCCTGGTCAACCTGCGCTTCGAGCGGAAGCAAGCCCTCGCTGTGGCTGTCCCGGCCGGGGAGCCGGCCGCCGAACCGTGCCCGGAGCCGGGCTGCAAGTAGCCTGGAAGTGAAGGGCGCTCTGCGCGTTTGTGCCGGGTTAGAGACGCGGCTTTTCTCCGCCAGGGGGCGGGCTTATACTGCCGGGGGAAATGGATCAGACGGACAGGGGGCGGTATGGCTGAGGCTGGGCAGTTCTTTTACCCGAATCGCATGGGGCGGATCATCCTGCGCACGATGGAGGGGATGCTCGGCCGGGCCGACCTGGAGACCATCCTGCGGGTGGGCAACCTGACGGAGTATCTCGACCGGCTGCCTCCCGGCGATCTTGAGCTGGGCTTCCCATTCGAGCACCTGGGCCGCCTGCAAGCGGCGGTCGAGGAGGTGCACGGCGCGGCAGCCGGGCGCGAGCTGAACCGGCGCGTGGGGCAGCTCTGCCTGAACAACGGCCTGCGCGAATTCAACCCGCTGCTGGGCATCGCCGACCTGCCGGTGCGGATGATGCCGCTGTCGCTCAAGCTGCACGTGGGCTTCGACATGTTCGCCATGGTCTTCAATCGCTTCTCCGACCAGCGGGTGACGCTCAGCGAGGATCACCAGCACTACTACTGGATCATCGAGCGTTGCCCGGTGTGCTGGGGTCGCCATACCGACGCCGCGTGCTGCCACCTGGCGGTGGGGATTTTGCAGGAAGGGCTGTTCTGGGCGACCGGCGGCAAGCGCTTCCTGGTGGTGGAGACGGAATGCGTGGCCAAGGGCGACGAGGCGTGCCGGATCGCGATTGGCAAGCGGCCGATGGCCGCCCCGGAGCCGCCTCCCGAAGAAGAAGAAGCCTGACCGGTACACAACCGGAAAGAAAAGCGCCCCCGCTGCCGGGGGCGCTCTTTTTTGTACGGCGCGATGCTCATCCGATTTTGGGCCGTTCCAGGCTGAAGACCTCGCCCAGGGCGGCGTACTCGCTCCCGCCCAGGCGGGCGACCGGCCGCAGCGCGGCGGCGTCCACCAGCCCGCTTTCACGGTGCAGG
Source organism: Aggregatilineales bacterium (assembly GCA_029976005.1). Classification (GTDB taxonomy): domain Bacteria; phylum Chloroflexota; class Anaerolineae; order Aggregatilineales; family Ch27; genus JARKOQ01. The sequence goes on from JARKOQ010000130.1 coordinate 16,943, forward strand.
TCGGCCCGGACGTGATAGCGCACGACCCGGCCCAGCACCATGACGCTCCCGGAGCCTTCCACCGGCACAAGCTGGTGCAGGCGGCACTCCAGCGCGGCCGGGGCCTCGGCCACACGCGGCGGGCGCACGTCCACCGACGGGGCGGCGGTCAGCCCGGCCTGGGCGAACTCGTCCACGCCGGGGGGATATTCCCCCGAAGTCTGGTTCATGGCCTCGGCCAGTGGCTCCGCGACCAGGTTGACCACGAATTCCCCGGTGGCCCGGACGTTGCGCAGGGTGTCCTTTTCCCCGCCGCCCAGCCGGGCCGAGCGGGGTGAGACCGAAAACAGCACGACCGGCGGGTTGCCGCTGACCCCGGTGTAGAACGAGTAGGGGGCCAGGTTGGGCGCGCCGTCCGGGCTGAGGGTCGAGACCCAGGCGATCGGGCGCGGGACGATCAGGCTCAGCATGAGCCTGTAGGCGTCTCGCGGCTCCATCTCGTCCGGGACGAAGGACAACCAGCGATTCTCCACGTGGCGGACTCCTGGCCTACTTGGCCTTGCCCTGGTTGGCGACGGCCTGGGCCGCCCTGGCGATCGCGTCCTGGTCGCCCAGGTAGTAGTGCGTGATCGGCTTCAGGTCGGCGTCCAGCTCGTAGACCAGCGGGATGCCGGTCGGGATGTTCAGGGCGGGGATTTCCTCATCGGGAATATTGTCCAGGTACTTGACCAGGGCGCGCAAGCTGTTGCCGTGGGCGGTGATGAGCACGCGCTTGCCGGTCTTGATGGTGGGCGCGACCGTCTCGTGCCAGAAGGGCAGGAAGCGGATCACGGTGTCCTTCAGGCATTCGGTCAGCGGGACGTCGGCCGGGTTCATGTCGGCGTAGCGCCGGTCGTGGCCGGGCCAGCGGGCGTCGGTCTTTTCCAGGGCGGGCGGCGGGACATCGTAGCTGCGCCGCCAGACGTGCACCTGCTCCTCGCCGAACTGCTGGGCCATCTCGGCCTTGTTGAGGCCCTGCAAGGCCCCGTAGTGGCGCTCGTTCAGCCGCCAGGTGTTGTAGACCGGGAGCCAGCACAGGTCCATTTCTTCCAGGGCGATCCACAGAGTCTTGATGGCGCGCTTGAGCAGGGAGGTGTAGGCGAGATCGAAGGTGTAGCCTTCGGCCTTCATCACCTGGCCGGCCTGGTGGGCTTCGGCCACGCCCTTTTCGGAGAGGTCGACGTCGGTCCAGCCCGTGAACCGGTTCTCTTTGTTCCACGTGCTTTCGCCGTGGCGCAGGAGGACGACTTTGTACATGATTTACCCTCGCGGTTGGTCAAACAGGCAATCTGACGGGCTATTCTACCATGCCGGGCGTTTTTCGCCGCAGGGATGAAATGGACTTCCGATGCAGACAAGTATCCCGGAATGGGCGTCGAAATGAGGTTTCACCGGGTTGTCTCCTTTGTATCTGGGGAGGGGACAATGCAGATTCGCGACAAGGTCATTGGACACGAACTGGGCCGGGAACTGCTGCGGTTGGGGGTGGGGGACGAAGAGCCGCTTGAGAAGCGCAAGCGGATGCTGCGGATGGCCGATGATGGCGAGGTCGAGGAAGTGCTGGATGAGGCCAGCCTTGAGATGGCAGAGGAACTCATCCGGCGCGGCGGTTCTTCTCAATCGAGCTAAGCGCATCGTCAGGTGTGGAATGACAAAGCCCCGCAGGCAAGCGCGCCTGCGGGGCTTTGTGTTCGAGATCGCACCGCTCAGATCGCGTCCAGCATGGCCTGCACGGCGGCGATCTCGTCCGGCACGATGGTATGGTCCAGGCCGGGGTACAGGCGCAAGGTCACGGCCCCGCCCAGACGGACCAGAACATCGGCCGTCTCGCGCACCCGTTCGACCGGGATATGTGGATCGACGTCACTGCATCCCAGGAAGACGGGCGTGCCCCCCAGCGCGCCGGGATAGTCGCGCGGGGTGCCGTCCGGGCCGATCAGGCCGCCGCTCAGGCCGACCACGCCGCCGTAGCGCCGGGCATTCCGCGCGGCGAATTCGGTCGCCAGGCAGGCTCCCTGTGAGAAGCCCAGCAGCACGACCCGTTCCGGCGGGATGCCTTCGCCTTCGAGCCGGGAAAGCAGGTCGGCAATGACGGCCAGCGCCGAATCCAGATCGGGCTGGTTGCCTTCCAGCGCGGTCATGAAGCGGTTGGGATACCAGCGGTTGTCGGCGGCCTGCGGGGCGATGAAGACCAGCGCCGCGCCCTCCTGGTCGAAGTACGCGCTCAGGCTCAGGATATCCTGGGCCGTGGAACCGCGCCCATGCAGCATGATCACGGCCGCGCGGGCCTGATCCAGGGGGACGCCGGCCGTCAGGATAGGCTGGTCGCGGTGGGGATCGGTGGGGTGGGTGGTCATGGGTACTCGCTTTCGGCTGCGCCTCAAATTACCACTCATTATATCGGATGGTGGCAAGATTCTGTGAAAGACGACCGGGTCGGAGGCGCCCGAATCGAAAAGAGGGACGGAGACCTCTCCATCCCTCTCGACAGGGGTGTTGGGTTGGGGCGAGGGTCTGCGATGGCAGGCGTCCTCAACTGATTGCTTTTTTCACGAGCGCGGCGATTCGTTCCTCCACGGCGGGAGTCAGCGCTTTCAGCGCGAAGGAGGTCGGCCACATGGCGCCGTCGTCGAGGTGCGCCGTGTCGTTGAAGCCGAACGTCGCGTAGCGCGCGTCGAACTTGGCGGCGCTCTGGAAAAAGCAGACGACCTTGCCGTCTCTGGCATAGGCGGGCATACCGTACCAGGTTTTCGGCATAAGGCCGGGTGCGTTTTCGGTGACGATGGCGTGGATCCGCTCGGCCAGGACGCGATCCGCTTCCGGCATCTCGGCGATCCTGGCGAGCAGGTCGCTTTCCCCCTGCGCCCTGTCCTGGTTCGCGCGCGCTTCGGCCTTCAGCTCTCTGGCGCGCTCCTTCATCGCCGCTTTCTCTTCGGCCGTGAACCCGTCGGACTTCCTGGTGGTACTCTTGGCTGGGGTCATGGGAATCTCCTTTTGCCTGTAACCGTTGAGTTGCGAGCGTTGTTTCGAACGGACAGGGATCGAAAACACAATAAGACGTACTCCCTCGTAATTATCGCATACTTCAGCGGCTGTTTGCCACCCCATCACGTTGGGGAATGAGGGATAGATCGCCTGGGGAGATCAAAAAGAGAAGCCGGTACAATGACCGGCTTCTCTGGGGAAGGCTCCGCGACGGACTAGCTCGCCGGGCGCATGCGGCTGAGGCGGGTCAGCGGGACCCAGCCGTCCACGCCCTGGGTATCCACGCGCAGCCACCAGTCGCCGGTGGCGGGATCGATGCCCAGCCCGTCCACCGGGGCGCGGCTGCCCGGCTCCAGGGTGCCAACGACTTCGTCGCCGCCCGCCTCGGTCACGACGTCCAGCAGTTCGTTACCCAGCACGAACGGCTCCGAGTAGTTGATGATGTCCGTCTGCGGGGCGGGATAGGTCCACTCCGGCTCCTCGGTCAGAATCCAGGCTTCGGGGACCCAGCCCCGGAAGTCGTTGATCTCCAGCCAGTACCAGTAACCCACTTTGTCTTCGCTGACCGGCCGGCCCGTCGCCGGGTCGATATCCTCCGGGTAGACGTAGTAAACGTCTTCCACGATGGCCTGGACGTGGTTGGGCCAGTAGGCCACCGGATCGGGCACGTTGCCCAGCGCGGCGGCGTCGAACAGCATCGGGATCACATCGCCATCCGGGTTGATGGCCCACACCTGCTGCTGGTCGACCGCGACCGGTTCCACGGGCGGGGTGGGGGGCGTGCCCCACACGCCCAGCCGGGCGGCCTGGGCTTCGCGCTCCAGGGCGTGGAAGTAGGCCACGTAACGGTCTTCGTCGTAGGTGCGGACGTGGGCCAGCCCGGCCCGGATCAGCTCCGCTTCCAGCATGATCCAGTGGCCACCGGCGTCCTTGATCCAGACGTAGCGCAGCAGCCGCCCGTAGTCGTCGCGGTTGCGGACATCGCTTTCCAGCCAGACGGTCGAGCCGGCGGTGACGTACTGCTCGGTGAAGTGCGTGGCCGCATAGCCCAGCCATTCCGCGCCGTAATCCGGGTGGTGGGCTTCCTGAGTATCCATGCCAATGATGCGCACCGATTCCTCCCGGCCGTTGAGCATCACGTAGATCGTGTCGCCGTCGCTGACGTGGGCGACCACGACCTCTTCGAGTGGGCCGATGGGCTGGAGCGTGGCGGTTCCACCCGTCGCGGCGGGGCGCAGGCTGCCCAGCACGGTGTGCAATTCAGCCCGGCTGAAGGTGCTGAAGGCGTCGCGGTTCGCACTGGCGACCAGCATCACCCAGTCGTCGTCTCCCAGCCGGAAGAGGTAAATGCGCATGGCTGTCGTGTCGCTGCGCAGGCCGGCAAACGCGCCGGGCAGCGTGTCGAGCTGGAACGCCTCGGCGCGCCCGCCGGTGAATCCGGCTTCCTGGCGGACGACCTCAACGATCGAGGCCAGGGCAACCACCGGATCGGCCTCGCCCGCGGGCAGGCCCATCGCGGCGAATCCGGCCGCGCCGCCTCGCGCCAGGACGATCGCGCGCCGGTCGGGAGCATCCCCTTCTGGGCTGAGGCGCACGGCCTCGGCGGTGAGCAACTCGTCCGTCGTCGGGCCGGTTCCCCAGCCTTCCGGGATCACGAAGTCCAGGCCAAGAGCCACACCGGCGCTGGCGCGGACGGTTATTGAATTGAGGAAATCACGCAGCTCGGTCTGGCCGAAGGCGCTGAAATCGTCGCGGGTGGCCTGCGCGGCGACCAGGAGCCAGTCGCCCGCGCCGGCCGGGAAGAGGTACAGACGCTGGGCGTGCGTGTCGCTGCGCATCTGAGTCCAGGCCCCGCTGAGCGCGCCAATCACGATTTCGTTGTAGCGGCCTTCGCTGAAGCCCTGGCCGCTGCTGGCGACGGCGCGCGCGATGGCGGGCAGAGCCGCCAGTGGATCGCTCTCCCCGGCCGGGAAGTCCGGGATCACGCCGGTCAGTTCAGCGCCGGTGGCGCGCACCAGGCCGAGCATGCGGTCCTGGCCATCATCCGGGTGAATTTCCACCGAGACCAGGCCCTCGCCGGGATCGCTCGTCACGCGGGCAGTCCAGCCTGCTGGCGCGGTGAAATCGACACCGAGCGCGTCCTGCGGATTGTCCTGAGATGGGGAGGGCGGCAGGGGCGCGGCTGTTTCCGTTGGGACGACAGTGGGGGGAACTGCCGTGGGGGCGGCTCCCAGGGGCGCGATGGCGCGCAGCGCCGGTTCCATCCAGGCGGTGATGTCGTCCAGGCTGCCCTGGACGATGACCGCGACCCAGGTCTCCGCTTCCAGGCGGAGGACGGCGTAGCCGATCTCTATCGACAGGCCAGGCAGCGCGATCCGGGACTGGGCAGCGGGATAGGCCATTTCCGCGACGAGGGTAGGGGCTTCCGCGATCGTGACTTCGGTCTGGGTCGCGGCGATGGTATCGTCCAGCGCGGCCTGGAGCACGGCGACCGGGTCGTTCGCGATCTCGGCCGTGACCAGGGGATGGCCCTGGCTGTCGAGCAGTTCGGCCGAGGTTCGGCGGATGAAGGTGATACCGCGCACGGCACCGTTGTCCCTGGAGCCGAAGAAGACCGTGTGCTCGTCGAGAGCTTGCGGGCCGGGCAACTCCTGCGGGACGCTCACACTCAGCTCGATCGTGGGGGCCTCGGCCTGGCTCCAGGCGATCGAGGCCGGAACGGGCGGTAGCAGCGTGGGCGGCAGGGTGGGTGTGGCAGCGAGCACGGCCTGGAGGGTCGCCGTCGCGTCCAATGCCAGCGCGGTGGCGGCCAGCCGGTCTGCTTCGAGGGTGTTGGCTGTGCTGGCGGCTTCGAGCGTGGCGAAACCGACTGCGAGATCGGCGCTCAGCGAGTCGTTGGTCGCGGCGATGGCCGCATTGAGCGTGCTGGCGGCCTCGACCGTGGCAAAGCCCGCGTACAGGTTGTCATTCACCGCGCTGTTGGTCGCGGCGATGGCGGTGTTGAGCGCGTCGGCGGCTTCCAGCGTGGCGAAGGCCTGGGTCGCCTGGGCGCTCAGATCGGCCAGGCCGCTTTCCAGGTCGGCCTGCCTGGAGGCGAGGGCGGTCTGAGTTGCCTGGAGGCTGGAGTCCCATTCAAAGAGGGCCTGGGCGGTGACGTAGGATTGGGTCGCGTAGGCATCCGGGGAGGGGGTGAGAGTTATGGTGGGAACCGTGGGACTACAGGCCGAAAGCAGCAGGGCGATCAACAGGAGAAGGTTTTTCTTCACGCTGGAATCCCTTCAGAGTTTTCAGGCAAATGAGTCGGGAACAAACCGACGTCAGCGAAGTATAGTGAAGGGGCCGCGATCGATCAAATCAGATTGGGGGTGTGGAGCAGGGTGGGTGGGGGGATGAAAAGGAGCAGTCCTGGAAGTTGGCACTGACCTACTCTCCCACTCCGTCGCCAGAGCAGTACCATCGGCGCTGGCGGGCTTAACGACCGGGTTCGAGAAGGGACCGGGTGTACCTCCGCCGCACAAAGCACCAACCCAC
>JARKOQ010000137.1 GCA_029976005.1 Aggregatilineales bacterium
TCCCTGACCCTCAACCCGCAGACCCGCGCCGGGCTGCCCGGCCAGTTCGTCGCCCTGCCGGACGGCGTGACTCACTTCGAGATCGCCGGGCCGGAGGACGGCCAGCCGGTGATCCTGATTCACGGCTTCTCGACGCCTTACATGCTGTGGGATCGCAATTTCGCGGCCCTGGCCGAGGCCGGGCTGCGCGTGGTGCGCTACGACCTGTTCGGGCGGGGGTATTCCGACCGGCCCGCGCCGCCCTACAACCCCGATCGCTTCGACCGCCAGCTCGATCAACTCCTCGATGCGTTGGGCTTCGGCGGCCCGGTCGCCCTGGTTGGCGCGTCGATGGGCGGGGCGATTGCGGCTACTTTCGCCGACCGCCACCCGCAGCGCGTCCGGCGGCTGGCCCTGATCGGCCCGGCCGGGTTCGCCGTGAAGCCCTCCCTGGCGACGGTGGCCCTGTTCACGCCGGGAGTGGGCGAGATCGTGATGGCCCTGGGCGGGAACAAGATCATCCTGGGCGGCCTGCCCGCCGATTTCCACCAGCCGGGGCGCTTCCCGGAATATTACACAAACTACGCCGTGCAGCTTCCCTACCGGGGCTTCAAGCGGGCGCTGCTCTCCACCATGCGCCGCATGCCGCTGACCACCCTGGGCGAAACCTACGCCAGGATTGGCCGGCGCGGCCTGCCGGTGCTGGCCATCTGGGGCCGGGAGGATGCGGTCATCCCGGCGGCGTCGACCGCGCCCAAACTCCAGGCGGCGATTCCCGCCGCCGCGCTGCACGTCATCGACGCGGCCGGGCACAACGTCCAGTACGAGCGCCCGGAGGCGGTCAACCCGCTGCTGATCGACTTCCTGAAGGAGTAAGCACCTCACCGCGGAGGACGTGGAAAGCGCGGAGGGTAGGACTACCGAATAGCGTGGTGACGAGTCCGGCAACGGGATCGCTCCGTTGCCCGTAGGAACGACCGGCCGGTCGTCCAACAGGCGCCAGGATAAGGCGCCTGAAGCAGGGGGGCGCTCCACCTCGGAGCGCCCCCCAATTCATCAACGAACAAGCACAATCCGGCATTGCGTCTCATTCCGCTTCGCCGCACCAGCGCCACTCGCCGCCTTCCAGTACGACGCGGTAGCTGCGCAGCGGGAAGGACGTATCCTCCCCGTTGTAGACGGCCACGATCGCCCCGGTACAGCTCACCGTGGCGCTGTCCGTGCCGCCCTCGTCGCCGCGCGTGCAGGTCACGTCTTCCAGGCGAGCGTCGATGCTGGCGAAGGAATTGGCCTCGCGGTCGAGGTCGCCTTCCATGCTGGCGCACAGCAGCGGGCCGAGCGCGTCCCGATCGGCGGCAACCTTGGCCTCCAGGTAGCGCATGACGGCCTGGGCAGGCTCGCCCGCGCCGGAGTCTCCGGCGGGATCGTTCCCGCCGCAGCCCGCCAGCAGTCCAACCAGCAGCAGCCCCACCAGCGCAATCAAAAGTCTCCGTGACTTCATGGGAACCGTGTTCTCCTTCAAGGGGTCTCAGGTGGTTCGGTGCGTTGTTCCGGCGGCGTGACCTCGCGCCAGACCTGATCGAGGGTCATCATCGCCAGGATGTTGTGCAGGCCGTAGCCCGTCCACAGGGCATAGCTGGCCCGGTAATCGTGGGTGAAGAAGGTGGTCAGGTGCGTGCCATCGTCGGTCATGCCGTGGTCGGGCAGGATTTGCGAGGCCCGGTCGAAATCCCACAGTGGGACGTGGTATTCGGCCGCCAGCTCGCGCAGGATGGCGTTGACCTGGTTGTACTCGTCGCGGTAGCGGTCGGCCTTGGTGCCGATCAGGGGGATCACGCCGTGATCGAGGCAGTACTGGATCACCTGGCGCATGTTCTCCCGGAAGCCCTCCGAGCCGACGTCGTTGGTCCCCAGGCGGATGAAGGCCACGCTGGGCCGGTTGAGGCGGATTTCACAGGCCAGAGGGCCTTCGTTCGGCTCGCACTGGGTCGGGTCGGCCCACATCGGGTCGGTGATGACCCAGGAATTCATGCCGCGCTTGATCGCTACCCCCTGCCGGCTGAACGAGCCGTGATAGTAATCGATCATCGGCTGGAGCGCGGCGAACTCGCCCAGGTTGTAGGGGCCGCTGTCGAAGCGGGTCATGAAGTGCGGGTTCTCGATTGTGCTGTCCCCGATCTTGGAGAAGGCGTGCGGGTTGTTGCCCAGTTCCTGGCCGAGGGCGTAAATCTCCCGGATGTGCGCCCGCGTGGTGTCGTCGATCAGGATCAGCAGGTCGGTGGGCAGCCCGATGATCATGGTGGGCAGCGGCGGCGGAGTCGGGGTCGGCGTGTAGGTCGGGGTCGGCGTCTGGGACGCGGTGGGCGTGGCGGTCAGGATGCCCAGGTCGTCCAGCGTTGGCAGCGGGGAGAACGTGCGGGACGGAGTCGCGCTCGGCGCAGGCGTATCCGTCACCAGCACCGCCACGAACAGGCGTTGGCCTTCCGCGATCAGGTTGGCGTCGGACAGGTCGTTGAGGGCCAGTAGGTCGCCGACCGAGACGCCGTACAGCTCGGCGATGCTGGTCAGGGTCTCCCCCGGCTGGACGACGTGGACGAGGGTCGCCATGTGGGGGGTGGACGGAATCCGGGTGGCGCTGGGCGTGGCGAGACCGGCGACGGCCTGGGCGGATTCGGTCTGCGCCGGCGTTGTCTCGGTCGGGCTGGCCGTCGGGGGGAGGTCGGTCGGAGTCGCGCTCGGCGTTTGGGTAGGCTGGCTGGTGGGGGACGGGCTGGGCGAGGGCGATGGAGGGATCGTCGCCAGGGCCGCGATGCGGCGCGCGTCCAGGGTGGGGACGACCGGCACGGCCGTCGCCCGTACGGCCAGGGTCACCAGCAGGCCGAGTTCCAGGGCGCACAGCAGCGCTCCGGCGATCCCCAGAATCACAAGCAGACGACGCATTGCGCGATGGCGCTCCCGCGGCTCTCACGGCCCCCCGTCCGAATCCGGAGGGATTATAAACCAATCCCGGCCAGGCACAAGCCGCGCAAAGCCGAGGCCAGACAGGGCAATCGCATCAAACGGGAAAGGCATCTCACCGCGGAGAACGCAGAGGACGCAGAGGAAAGACTTCACCGAGGAAGCCCTTTGACCTCCGCGCCATCGCGACGCAAGATTTTCGATTTTTGCCTTTCTCCGCGTTTTTCCTTGGCGTTCCTGGCGTCCTGGCGGTTCGACTTGCTTTTGATGCGATTGCCCTGC
>JARKOQ010000139.1 GCA_029976005.1 Aggregatilineales bacterium
ATATTAGTATGTCGCAAGCATCGCAGCGGCGTGTCCCCTGTTTGTTGCCTCTGTAGTCGCCGACCATCTACGGTAAACCTCCGGTCGCACGGACTGCACCCGATTTCCTCCGAACGTAAGGCTTGAATCATCCCCCTGAGGGGGATGGATTCCATCCTTGCCTGAACGCCAGCCTGTCCGGGGATCGATCCAGACGATCTGGGAACGCTTTTGGAACGATCCCCGTGGATCATGGCAATCAGGGCCGTGAGCGGGTCGTCAGTCTGTCGCTGCCGCCCGCCCGGAGCACATGTTCCGCTCGTCCGAACGAAAAACGTGAGTAGGAGATCAAGAGATGACTGCACGTCTGGTTCGAATGTCGCTTTTTGTGCTCGTGATCGCCGCGCTGGCGATCGTTCCGTTGGTCAGCGCCCAGGAAGGTCCGCAAGCAGTCGGTCTGCGCTTTGACGCGCCACCCTACGCACTGCACGGCCCGTATTGGGTCGGCACAACGGAATTCGTCATTGAGGACGAGGTACGCCCAATTCCAGTCACAGTCTGGTATCCGGCGCTGAACCCTGAGAATACCGAGGAGATCGTAGTATATAACCCGATTGTGAAATGGACCCCCTTGCCTGAAGGTGACTATCCGGTATCCGGTCATGCAATATCCGGTGCCGCGCCGAACGCCGCCGACGCACCATACCCTCTGGTGGTCTTCTCGCATGGCTTCTCTGGTTTTCCGGCTCTGTACGCCTATCTGCTCGAACATCTGGCTTCGTATGGGTTCGTAGTTGTTGCCCCTAATCACGGCGAGTTCTTCTACTTCGACGAGGATCCCTGGCGAGATATTCCGCAAAACTCAATTGACAGGCCGCGCGAAATTCTCAAGGTGATTGACTTCGCTGAGAACCTGACAGACAGCAGCGACACGTTCGCCGGACTGATCAACATTGAACAGGTTGCTGTGGCCGGTCATTCCTACGGCGGGTATACGACGCTGGCAATGGCAGGAGCACGCTATGACCTCGAGGCTTACAACGCAGTCTGCGCAGAAGCCGCTGACAATCCCGAACTGGCGGGAATTCTCTGCGAAACGATTGTGCCACACGAAGAGGAAATGAGGCAGCTTGCTGGGCTTGACTCGATGCCGGAAGGACTGTGGCCGTCGTGGGGCGACCCACGTGTTAAGGCCATCATCCCAATGGCAGGCGACGCATACCTCTTTGAGGAAGCTGGATTGGCGGAGATCACTCTCCCAATGCTGGCACTGGGCGGCAATGTGGACGAGTCCACTCCATATTTATGGGGTGCACGTCTTGCCTACGATTACGCCTCAAGCAGCCAGAAGGCGCTCGTCACCATTGAGAGCGGCAACCACTTTCTATTCCAAACAGAATGTGATGACATACCCTGGCTTCTTGATATGGGTATCTTCTACTTCTGCTCCGACTCGGTGTGGGACATCGATCGTGCCCACGACCTGATCAACCACTTCACGACCGCCTTCCTGCTCTCCGTCCTCAAGGGCGACACCGACGCCACCGCCGCCCTGGCCCCGGACGCGGTCGCATTCCCCGGCATCACCTACGAGGCTACCGGATTCTGATTCTGACCGTGGGCGGGCGGCAGCGACAGACCGCCCCCCGCCCGACACGCATGTTTCGCTCGTCCGAACGAAAAATGTGAGCAGGAGTACAGGAGATGAAGACCCGTCTGATTCGCATATCGGCTTTCGTTCTGGTGATCGTCCTTCTCGTGATCGCTCCGTTCGCCAACGCCCAGGAAGGGCCGGCCCAGGTCGGTATCCGACCGGACGCACCGCCCTACGCCCTGCACGGGCCGTACTGGGTGGGAACAATGGAGATCATGATCGACCCGGAGACGGAGAGTGAGCTTCCTATCAGGGCCTGGTATCCCGCGCTCAACCCGGAGATGGCACTTGAAGCGATCACCTACATGGTGCGGACCGACGCCGCTTTCCGGATATACACCGATCCGGACCGGCCGCTGCCCAGCGAAGGCCACGCACTGCTCAATGCTGACCCGAATCTCAGCGCGGGACCTTACCCGCTGGTTGTGCTATCCCATTCGTACACGTGTTTCAGCGAGTGCCAATACTTCCTCGCGGAACACCTCGCTTCCTATGGGTTCGTTGTGCTCTCCCCGGAACATCGAGGAGATACCTGGGAGTTGATCGCGGCCCCCACAATCAGGCGCATTCTAGAAGTCAACGCCGTCATCGCCTACGCAGAGTCGGCCACCGCTACGGAAGGGGAACTGGCAGGGTTGGTCGACATGGAGCACATCGCGGTAGGCGGCTGGTCATCCGGCGGCGCGGTTACCTATGGCGCTGCGAACGCGCCACTCAGTTGGGCGGGTTACGAGGAGTACTGCGCCGTGATCCCGGAGGGATTCGGGTGCGCGAATATGGACAACGAACGGGCGGCGGCTCTGGCTGCGGCCGGGTTGGAGACCGAGCCGGAGGGCCTATGGCCGGCGATCGGCGACCCGCGCGTGGACGCCATCGTCCCGATGGCGGGCGGGGGTGATCTCCACGGTCAGCGCAGCCTCGCGGAGCTCGCGGTACCGATGCTGGCTCTGTACGGATCGAACGATACCGACGCCTCGTGGTTCTCGTTGACCTACGATCAGATTGCGAGCCCTCAGAAAGCCCAAGTGATCTTCGAGGGTGCCAATCACTTCATCTTCGGAGCCGATTGCGAAGCGGAGCCCTGGGTAGCTGAAATCGGGGCCTATGAGTGGTGCTCCGATTCCGTGTGGGACAAAGACCGTGCCCATGACCTGATCAACCACTTCGTGACCGCCTTCCTGCTCTCCGTCCTCAAGGGCGACACCGACGCCACCGACGCCCTGGCCCCGGACGCGGTCGCATTCCCCGGCATCACCTACGAGGCCACCGGATTCTGATTCTGACCGTGGGCGGGCGGCAGCGACAGACCGCCGCCCGCCCGGAGCGCCTGTTACGCTCGTCCGAACGACAAGCGGAGGGCGTGGCTCCTCCCCCGTGACGGCAGCCGCCTGGAGCGCGGATACTCGCGCCCATGCCCGACCTGCCCGAAGCGCTGATCGCCGCCAAGCACCCGCCGGAATATCGCCTCCACAAATACTGGGCGCGCAAGCCGTCCAACGTGGTCGCCGCCTTCCTGCGCGCCTTCGCCCCACCCGGCGGGCGCGTGCTCGACCCCTTCTGCGGCAGCGGGGTCGTCCTGGCGGAGGCGCGCGCCCTGGGCCTGGACGCGACCGGGATCGACCTCAACCCGGCGGCGGCCCTGATCGCCGCCGTGACCGCCAACCCGCCCGACCCTGGAGTCTTCGACGCGGCCCTGGCCGGCTTCCTGGCGGCGGCGCGGGCCGCACTGGAAGCGGATTACCGCCTGCCGGATGGCGGCGTCCTGCGCTACGCCGTGCACAGCCTGATCGCCGCCTGCCCGGCCTGTGGGACTCCCGCCCGCGCCTGGGACATCCCCCCGATCAAGCGCCAGCGGCGCTGCCCGGCCTGCGGCGCGATCCTGCGCTTCAACCTGGCCGGGGGAACGGCCAGCGCCGTGGTCGAAGTCGTCACGACGGCGGGCGAGCGGCGGCACGATCCGGCCCTGCTGGCCCACCAACAGGCCGCCTCGACCGCCCCCGGCCATGCCCCGTCCGCCTTCATGGATGTCACCCTGCTTCCCAACCGGCGCATCCTGGCCCATCCCGGCCTGACCGCCGCCGATCTGTTCACGCCGCGCGCCCGCCACGCTGCCGGAGTCGTGCGCGGCCTGCTCGACGCAGCGCCGGAGTCCGTCCGGCCGGCCCTGAGCGCCCTGGCGTGCGCGGCGCTGGCCGGCTTCACGCGCCTGATCCCCTACCGGGCCGGTCTCAGCGGCGGCGGCCCGGCCTGGAGCGTGCCCGGCTTCTGGGTCGCCCCGATCCACATCGAGCATAACCCGCTGCTCCTGCTGGACTCGTGGGCGCGCCGCTACCGGGCCGGACTGGGCGTTTTGCATGCCCGGCTGGACGGGCAGCCTCCGGCGACCGTGATCCAGGCCCCGGCCCAGGCCGTACTGCATGACCTGGGGGCCCAGGCCGTACTGCATGACCTGGGCGCTCAGAGCGCGCGCTTCGACCTGATCTTCCTCGACCCGCCCTACGGCGACTCGGTGCCCTACCTGGAATTTTCGGCCGTGTGGAACGCCTTCCTGGGCCGCCCGGTCGAGTACGGGCGCGAGGTGGTCGTCTCCGACCGGGAAGCCCAGCCCGCCGGGTGGGCGGTCTACGAAGCGCGGCTGGCGGAGGTCGTCGCGGCCAGCGTTGGGCTGCTGGCCCCCGGCGGCGCGGTCGTGGTCACGTTCAACAACCTGGATAGCCGGGCCTGGGCGGCCCTGCTGCGCGCCCTGCGCGGGGCCGGGCTGCGCTGCGCCGAGGTGCATCATGTCGCCCCGGCCGTGATCAGCGCCAAGGCCCAGTTCGCGCCGGACGGCAGCTACCAGGGCGATTTCTGGGCGGTATTCCGGCCCGGCCCGCGTCCGGACGCGCCCGACGCGGACTGGGCGGCACTGCTGGCGGCGGGCCTCCCGCCGGAGGTGGTAAAAATGTTGAATTTTGAATGATGAATGTTGAATTGGAAGACAAAACAGGCGGTGTTTGCGGCGAATCGTCCCGATGGCTTATCATCGGGGCGATCGGATCGTGGGTCAGGAGGCAAGAGATGCGCCATTCACTCGCGGTGGGGCTGTGGATTCTGGTGATCGTGGGGATGTTCGCTGTTGTTCCCTCCCCCGCCCGCGCTCAGGGCGGAGGTGACGAGACCCTGCCCGCCTGCGCCGGGGACGACCTCCAGCCGATCACGGAGATCGCCATCGGCCTGCTCGACCTGATCAATCGCCAGAGCAATTTCACGGTCGCGCCGCTGCTCGACTGGCGAGGGCGGATCACCGCGCTGGAGCCGCCTGCCTGCGCCGAAGGGTATCCGATCTACCTCCAGCTCCGTCTGGCCGCCGACGAACTCCTGATCGGCGCGCTGCTGCTGGAACGCGGCGGCGAGAGCACCCAACCGGCCGCCGAGGCGATCAACGCCGGGGCGACCGCCCTGGCCGGACTGCGTTTCTCCCTGAGTACGACCGTCACCAGCAGCGGCGGAACGCCCATCCCGGCCGATCAGTCCGGCGACCTGACCGGAGCGGAGGTGCTGGCCGCTTTCGAAGCGGCCGGGCTGCCTTTCGATCGCGTCCAGATGGAGACCGGCCCGGCCGGGCGCGGCGCGCCCCGGACCGAGATCGAGCGGATCACGTTCGGGCTGCCCACGGTGTTCGACGGCGGCACCGGGCAAATTCTGGTGTTCGACAGCCAGACAGCCATGAGCGTCTGGCTCAACTACCTGTTCGGGCTGGACGACCGGGCGCGGGGCGAACTGCTCGTCTACGCCAACGTGATCGTGCAGCTCGACGCCGGGCTGGATCAGGCCACCGCCCGCCAGTTCCGCACGGTGCTGGAGGCGCTCGAATAAAGCCAAAGCCCTTTCACCGCAAAGAGCGCGGAGAACGCAAAGAAGAACGGGTGAAACAGCGTGCAAAAAAGAGCCTCCCAGCCGGTCATCTCGGCTGGGAGGCTCTTCCATATTTCGTCCTGCTCTGCTTTTCTCCGCGGTCTCCGCGCCCTCCGCGGTGAAGCCTTTATCCGGCGAGCATGGCGCGCACCATGTCCAACGCCTCGCTCAGGTCGGGCAGCGTCTCCGGCCACAGCCAGCGCGGGTTGATTTGCAAGCCGGGCAGCACCCGGCTGTGGCAGCGCCCGTCGGCGTCCGGTTCCAGGCGCTCGTAGCGCCCGCCCGCGCCCAGGTGGTAGAAGTCGGCCAGGTCGCGCAGCGGGTCGATCAGCCAGTACTCGGTCACGCCCGCCGCCTCGTACTCCGCGAACTTCTCGCCCCGGTCGCGGGCCTGGCTCTCCTCGGAGATAATCTCGACTACGATATCAGCCGGGCCGTCGAGGTACGTGGTCTTGAGGCGCTCCTTGTGCTCGTGGAGCAGCACCAGCAGGTCCGGCTCCCGGCCGGAGGGTCGCTCCGGCAAACGCATCAGGAAGGGTGGCGGAAAGGCCTCGCCAACCGGCCGCTCGCTGAAATAGGCATCCAACAAGTGATGCAGAAACTTCATGATGCGCTGGTGTCTGACTTCAGATGGCGACATCAGTTCGACGGCTCCGTTCACCCATTCGGCGCGGTTTTCCTCGCCCATCCAGGCCAGGAACTCCTCCCAGGTCATGCGAGGTGGGTTCGCCTGGACTGGGGGCGGTGCAGTTTGCAGGGTGGTCGCGGTAGCGGTCATGGCTGACCTCGTTCTGCTTGCCCATCGTTGATTCGATTATACCATGCTGCCAACTTGTCTTATGGCAGATCGAGCACGTACAGCGCGTTCTCGCCCGTGTCTTCGGCGAGCTGCCCGGTGAACACGATCCGGCTGGACGTGGCAAATGCGACAGCCGGGAAGGTCAGGCTGACGCCCTCCGGCAGGGCCAGATCGACCGGGGTGACGCTGTCCGGCTGGCTGAGGCTGGTCAGGGTGAGCACGCCGCTTTCCCGTTGGGCCAGGGCTACCCGGTCGCCATCCGGGGCCAGGGCGAAGTCGAAGGGGCGCTCCTCCAGCGGGATGAGGACCGTTTCGGTCGCGCTGGCGAGGTCCCAGGCGTGGACGGCGGGTTCGTGCGTATTCAGGTAGACAAGGGTCGCGCTATCGGACGTAACAGCCAGCTTGCGGATCGAAACCATCGGCATTTCTTCCACGCTCTCAAAAAGCAGCGCGGGCGGCTCCCCGGCCGTGTCCCACAGCCACAGGCTGTCGTTCATGGACGAGGTGATGATCCGGCTCCCATCCGGCGTAATGGTAGCCGCGGCCAGAGCGTACGGGCTGTAGGTGCGACTATCACCCAGGATATTCCAGAACTGGGCATGGGTGTCGAAACGGTAGCTGAGGATACGCGTGATCGTCCCACTGTCCGTATCCAGCAGCAGAAAGGCGCTCAACGTCAACGAAACCGGCGCGGCCACGGCCAGCGTCCGGCCGTCGGGGAAGAACGCGCAGCGATTGATCCCCGGCATCAGAAACAGGGTCTTAATCTGGGCCGCCGTAGCTGTATCCCACAGCACGACCTGGCCGCTGCCGTAGCACCCGGCCAGGATCGCGCCATCCAGCGAGAAGGCCACGTCGAGCGCGTAGTCGGCCGGGCCAGGCAGCGGCGTGACCGCCCCACTGTCCAGGTCAACCAGGCGCACCGGCAGGAAGGCGGGCACCAGATCGCCTGGAGTGTGATACGAGGCCAATTCGTGGACAGCAACCAGGCGGCCATCCGGCGCAGTCTTGACTGTCAGCAGCACGCCAGGGATCGGGATGGTCCGCACCCCGCCCTGGGCGGAGACGGGATCGGCGCCAAACAGGCCGCAGATCACGACCACCAGTAACAACCCGTTGATCAAGGATTTCGTGCACATCGCTCTCCTCCCAAAAACAAACTGACAGACTATCGCATTTTCTGGCAGTATAGGCGGATCGCGGCGCAGCGGAACCCACGTAAAAGCGCGGATGGTGGCCCGCCCGTGCTTCGACGCATCGTGCAGGGACGCGGCATGTCGCGTCCGGGAACCCCGCCTCTACCCGATCACGCCCAGTTCCTTCCCAACCTTCTCGAAAGCGGCCAGGCCGAATTCGAGGTCGCTCTGGCCGTGGGCGGCGGTGTTCATCACCCGGATGCGCGCCTTGCCCTGCGGCACGGTTGGGAAGCCGATCGCCATGGCGAACACGCCTTCCTCGAACAGCTTGCGGCTGAACTGCTGGGCCAGCGGGGCCTCGCCCAGCATGACCGGGACGATCGGGGTCTGGCTGTGGCCCGTGTCGAAGCCGAGCTTCTTCAGCTCGGTCTTGAAGACCTCGGCGTTGCGCCACAACCGCTCGACCAGCTCGGTCGATTCTTCCAGCAGTTCCACGGCCGCCAGACAGGCCGCCGCGTCCGGGGCGGTCATCGCGCTGGAGAACAGGAAGGGCCGCCCGCGCTGGCGCAGCCAGTCGATGATGACCTTCTTCCCGGCCACCACGCCGCCCACCACGCCGAACGCCTTGGACATCGTGCCCACCTCGATATCGACCAGGCCGTGCAGCCCGAAGTGATCGACAATGCCGCGCCCACCCCGGCCCAGCACGCCTTCGCCGTGCGCGTCATCGACCATCAGCAGGATGTCGTGCTCGGCGGCGATGGTGTACAGGTCGGCCAGCGGCGCGATGTCGCCATCCATGCTGAAAACGCCGTCGCTGACGATCAGGCGGCGGCCGTACTGGGTCTCCTCCGCGATCTTGCGGCGCAGGTCGGCCGGGTCGTTGTGCTCGTAGGCGACGATCTTGGCCCGGCTCAGGCGGCAG
The DNA here is from genome assembly GCA_029976005.1 of Aggregatilineales bacterium. Classification (GTDB taxonomy): domain Bacteria; phylum Chloroflexota; class Anaerolineae; order Aggregatilineales; family Ch27; genus JARKOQ01. The sequence goes on from JARKOQ010000139.1 coordinate 8,388, forward strand.
CCATCGATGATGCTGGCATGGTTGAGCCGGTCGGAGAAGATCACGTCGTCCTTGCCGACCAGCGCCGGGATGGTCGCCAGATTGGCGTTGAACCCACTCTGGAACGTGATCGCGGCCTCCACGCCCTTGAATTCGGCCAGCCGCTTTTCGAGCTGGAGGTGCAGGTCAAGCGTTCCGGCGATGGTGCGCACCGCGCCGGGGCCGACGCCGTACTGGTCGACGGCCGCCTTGGCGGCGGACACCAGGCGGGGATGGTTGGCCAGCCCCAGGTAGTTGTTGGCGCAAAAGTTCAGCACGCGCTTGCCATCGACTTCGATCCAGGCGCCCATGGCGCTGCCGATGGTGCGAATGTTAGTAAACAGGCCCTGTTCCTTAAGGGCCGCAAGCTCCTGTTCAATCCACGCGGTCTTGGTCACGAAGGGTTCGCTCCTGTTGATTGGTCAGGTTCGCCAATGATTATAGTCCAGACTGCTCAACTGTCGCACCGTGTCAGATGTCACGAAGCGGCAATCGTTTCCAAAAACAGAATGAACCGCCAAAACGCCAAGAACGCCAGACGAAAACGCAGAGAAAGGCAAAAGTCGGAAAAATCCGCACCACCGAAGCCGCATATCAAAGGCACTCACGAAGCGGCCCGCGCGGCCTGCTGCAAGACCGGGTCAACCGTGATCCAGTCCCAGCGGTTGAGCAGGGCGTAGTCGGACGGCGCGCTCACCCAGGGCTTGACCAGAACCGACCCGGCCGACAGGAAGATCGGCGCGATCCGGAATTCGCCTGCGTAGCCGAACATCAGCTCCTCCGCTTCGCGATACATGGCTGCCCGGCGGTCCAAATCGATCTCAGTCTGGGCGGCCAGGACGAGGTCATCCCAGGCCGTGCACGCGGCGCGCATGTCATTGGTCGACTCGCAGTGCAGGCCCGCGTCATACAGCCAGTTGTTGGCGTCGGGATAGTCCGGCCCCCATCCGGCCGGCCACAGCTCCGGGTGCTGCTCGCCGGGGGAGTCCTTCGAGATCAATTCCAGCAGGGTCACGAATTCGTACGCCTCGATGCGCAGCACCTCCATCGGGCAGCCGAGATGAGTCTGGATCATCCCCTGCAGGAATTCCCCGAAAATCTGTCCTTCAGGAAACGTGGCATACGTGACCTCCGGGAAGCCCTGGCAATCCGGATAGCCGGCCAGGGCCAGCTCCGCGCGGGCGAAGTCGGGGTCGAAGCCCCGGCTCGGCCCCTGGTCGATCCCGACCTGGTCGATCGGTGACGCGCCGAAGGCCCCCGGTGGCACCCAGTGCATCATGGGCACGCCGGCGCCCGGCAGAATGTCGGTCACATACGCCTCCCGATCGATGACCGCGCTGAAGGCTCGCCGGACGTGCACGTCATCGAACGGCGGCTGGCCCTGGTCGAAAGCCAGCGACCAGACCACCTCCCCGGCCACCAGGACAAGCTGATCCAGCAGGCCGGGATCGTCCGGCAAATACGGGTGGAGGTCCTCCCGGCTGGCAGGAATACGGTCGATCTCGCCGTCCAGGTAGAGCAGCATCGCCGTGGTCGTGTCGGGCGCATTCACCAGCACGACCCGTTCCACGTTGCCCGGCCCGGCCAGGTCGGCGGGCAGCCACGGGTTGCGCTCGAACTCCAAGCGCACCTCCGGGATAGACAGGCTCGCCACGAACGGCCCGTTGGTCAGGATATGCTCCAGGGTGGCCCAGTCCGCGCCATACTGCTCGATCACCTCCCCCGGCACGGCGCGCAGGGCAGGCAGCCAGGTCATCGAGAGGAAGTAGACGCGCGGCCCGGTCAGTGTGATGGTCAGGGTCGTGTCGTCCACGGCGCGGACCTCGACCTGCTCCAGCAGGGCCGGATCAAAGGTCAGCGGATCGGCCTCGGCCGGGACCTGGCAGCCGGCCACGGCCGAAGCGACGATCGTCCGGTAATAATTGCCCAGCCGTGGATCGCAGGCGCGCCGGATGCCGGTCACGAAGTCGGCCGCGACCACCGGCCGCAGCGGGACGATCGCGCCCGTCTCGGTCTCGCGCCGCACCCAGGAGACGTCGGCGCGCAGGCTGAACGTCCAGGTGTTCGTCGTGTCATCGAAAGCCCAGGCCGTCGCCAGTCGCGGCGCGATCTGGCGCGTCACCGGGTCGAAGTCGATCAGGCTCAGGAAAAACGCTCCGGCGAGTTGAAACTGACTGCCCGTCGCCGCAGCCTGGGGATCGGCGTCGAAAGCGGGATCCCCCAGAACATGCAGCGTCACCGGCTCCGCGTCCGGTTGGGCCAGCGTGACCGCGCCGCGGCCCCCCAACACAAGGCTGATGATCCACAACCAGACCACCAGCCGGTTCCGAAAGAGGTGTGGCTGTCTCCTGGTCCACATGGCTTTTTCCCCCTGTGACTCAAGTTCAGCAGACCGCAATCCACAGGCTGCCGTTGGCTCCCCTCTCCGCGCGCGGTTCAGGGGCCGGGGGTGAGGTCGCCCCCCACCCACCCATCCCTTGGGCGTCTGCTGAAGGTATGTTTTCAAACGATCAGGGCATCCCGCCCAGTTCGGCCAGTAGTTCAGCGTAGAGTTCCTCCACGGGGATCGCGCTGCCGCGCCCCCACGCGGCCTGGAACACGTCCGCGGGCAGCTCGGCCCGCAGCTCCTCGCGGAGCTGGAGCGCCTCCCGCCTGTCCAATACGGATGGATAGTGCCATCGCTCCGCCACGGCGAGCAGCTCGACGGCCCGTTCCAGGCGGCCCTCCACTGCCGCCAGCAGCGCCATGCCGCTGGCATAATCGGCCAGAAGCCCGAGATCAATCCGCATCTCCTCCGGCAGCCTGGTCAGCCCTTCGACCAGGTAGGCCCGGCAGGCGGCGTAATCGCCCAGCGCCCAGGCGTCCGCGCCCAAATGCCGGAGAAAGTAGGATTCAGATTGATGCATGCCGAGGGTCTGTTCAGCCATGCGCAGGCATTCCTCGTGGATGTGTTTGGCCTCGGCATATGCGCCGCGCAGATACCTGATACCAGCCAGCGTATCGTAGTGATTGATGGACCGGTACGCCGTCCCAAACTCGCGCGCGGTAGCCACGGCCTGTCGGGAATGAGCCTCGGCTTCGTCGTAGCGGCCCAGCCCCGCCAGGATGCAGGCCAGCATGTTCTGCCCATCCGATACGCCGATCCCCCGCGAATGGCCCAGCGCCAGCTCGGCCAGCGGCAGGGCCTCCTCATGGCGACCCTCCTCATTCAGGATGATGGACAAGAAGTGGTAACAGTGGGCCAGCAGATTGGGATTTCCGAGGCGTTCCGCCAGGGCCATCGCCTGGCGCAGGGTCTGCTCCCCCCCGGCGTGATCCCCCCGCCTCCAGAAAAGACCGGTTCCCAGCCACAGCAAGCTCCAGGTTTCGCCGCCGAGGTCGCCGATCTGGCGGGAGAGAGCCAGCGCCTCCTCGCAGCAGCGAATAGCTTCTTCATCGCTGCCGGAGAGGGGCATCGCCAGGGCGTCGATCAGGTCGAGGGGACTGCCCAGCCGGCGCAGGATCGCCGAACCCCGCCGCCAGGGGGCGAAAAGGGCCTCGTTGTCCTCGATGGGGACGATGCCCGAATTGAGCACATCCGCCAGGCAGACCAGGGCATACCCCAGCACCAGGCCCAGCTCGCCCTGCGGCGCGTCCGTCTCCAGCGCGTCGATCGTCGCCCGGAAGAAGCCCACGCCTTCCTGCCAGTGGGTCGACAGGGTGAAGAACGCGCCGACACAGCGCATCGCCGCGTGCAGTTCCGAGGCCAGACGGCGCGCCAGGGCATGCATCCAGGCCATCTGGATGTTCTCCTGATCGGCCTCGATGATCGCCTGCGCTTCGTACTGGCGGCGGCCATTGATATCGGCCTCC
>JARKOQ010000140.1 GCA_029976005.1 Aggregatilineales bacterium
ACGCGACCCTGACCCTGGTGCGGGCCTTCCTGGCCGGGATGCGAGGCTGAGCCATGCCCCTTCAGTGGAATGAACAGGGCCTGATCCCCGCCGTGGTGCAGGACGCCGCCAGCGGGCAGGTCTTGATGGTCGCCTGGATGAGCGCCGAGTCCCTGCGCCTGACCCAGGCGACGGGCCAGACCCATTTCTGGAGCCGCAGCCGGAACGAGTTGTGGCACAAAGGCGCGACCTCTGGCAATACCCAGACGGTGGTCGAGATTCGCGTGGACTGTGACGCCGACGTGCTGCTGGTTCAGGTGCAACCTGCCGGGCCGGCCTGCCACACCGGGGCGACTTCCTGCTTCTACCGCAGCCTGGCAGATTTCCTGGCGGCAGATTCCGCCGAAGACGGGGAGAACTAGCGCGATGGGCTTTTTGCGGCGCATCCTGGGCCAGCGCGGCGAGAAGCGCCCGCCTACCCCGGCCGACCTGCTGGACGCGCTCCAGGATCAGCGCGAGGCCGCCGAGGCCCACTTTGAGCGCAAGTATCCGGTCTGCCCGGAATGCGACGGCGAGGAGGTGCGGATCGGGACGTGGGCGCGCGGCAGTCAGGCCGGGCTGACCGTCACCTGCGCCGCCTGCGGCCACCTCCACGAGCAGACGCTGGAGATCGGGTAGGGCGAAAGCGGTCAGTCAGCCGCCGTCTCTCTAAGGACATCCACCAGCGGCGTTTCGTCCAGGTACAGCCCGCGCAGGCCGCCATTGTGGAAGATGTGCTCCCCGGTGAAGGACCACTGGAGCGTGGTTACCACTCGCTCTGTTGGGATGTCGTGCCTTTCCCACGTGGTCGTATCCCACACATGGATGGTCGTCCCACCGGTGGCGAGCTGGCTGCCATCCGGACTCCACTGGATGCCGGGCAGCCTGACTTCATCCGAGAATGTGATCGTGGTGATGAGATCAGTCGTCAGGTCGTAGACCAGGAAGCCGCCGCTTTCCACCACGGCAAACCGATCCCCAGTCGGACTCCATGCCGCACTGTTTCCTCCACGATCGTCAATCGTCAGGAGAGGCGTAGTCATCAACTGACTGATTGTAGAGACATCCCATAGCTGGACTGTTGTCCTCCGCTCCCCAGGCTCAAAACCGCCCTCAGCAAAATGACTGGTGGCGATTCGTTGCCCATCCGGACTCCACGCAAACGAAACTATGCGTTCGGCATCGGAAACAAGCCACCCGACGTCCTGGTGGGTATGCACGTCATAAACATGGACGGATCGGCCCTCCGTCCAACTCACGATGTCGTCCATCGGGCTCCAGACAATCATTGCGTGCGCAAAAGCTCCCCCGGGGGAGATGATCTCGTTCTCTTTGGTGTCGACATCATACACGCCCACATAGCCTGTGCTGTCAGTCCACAGCAGGCGATCCCCCGTGGGGCTGAGGGCCACCAACATTGGACCGTAAGGGGAGAGATCGACGGTGCCGAGCAAGGCTCCGCTGGTACTGTCGAACAAATCGATCGTGCTCGTGAGGCGGTAATCCTGGTAAAGCACGGCCAGTACTCGGCCATCTCCACTTTTTGCAATGCTATAGACATACTCCTCGCGGGGAAGCGTGGTCTGCGCCTGGGAGGTTGGCGCGGGGGAGGGGCACACGCCCAGCAGCAACAGGGCGATCGCGATTGACAAGCGCCACAGGGGGAAGCGTCGCATGGGGGACTCCTTCACCTGCCCAGGCGGGGGAGGCGCGCGCCGGGTCAAGGGCGGCGGACGCGCGGTCTGGGCGGACAGGGGGCATTCTACATCAACTGCGCGGGTGGGGCAGCCTCAGGGGCCGGGATCGCGGCGCAATCCCTGCCCCTGTGCGGTGTGCTTGTCGCATCGGAATTGATGAACCCTTACAAAATAATCCAGTAATCACGTTGATCGTGATTGAAGGCGTCGGCCGTCCGATCGCCCGCGACTCAAGTCGCGGGCTAGGGACACAAAGTCCGCTGAAGCGGACTCAACGACCCGAAACGCCAGGCCACGAGCCTGCTTCAGCAGGCTTTTTTGACTGTGTAGCCGGGGACTTGAGTCCTCGGCGGTGAACCGGCGCGCGACTCCATTGGCACTCGCCCAATTACCGGATTAATTTGTTAATCTGCATCAATTCCGACGCTACCCTTCCCCTCGAATTTACCTGATTGCTTCTACCAGGCGTAGTGCTCCGGCGCGGTCTTGAAGCCGGGCCAGATTTCGTCCAGTTTCTTGAGCTGGTCTTCGCTGAACTTGATCTCCAGGGCGCGCAGGCTGCCCTCGGTGAGCTGCTCCATCGTGCGCGGGCCGATGATCGGCGCGGTCACGGCGGGCTGGTGCAGCAGCCAGGCCAGGGCCACGGCGGCCGGTTCCTCGCCCATCTCGGCGCAGAAGGCTTCCCACGCCTCCAACTGCGGGCGGATTTCCTCGATGCGCTTCTGGGTGCGCTCGTCGGCGCGGCGGCCCTGATCGATCTTCTTCAGCACGCCGCCCAGCAGGCCGCCCGCCAGCGGCGACCAGGGGATGATCCCCAGCCCGTATTCCAGGCTGGCCGGGATGACTTCCATCTCGATCGTGCGCGCGGCCAGGTTGTAGAGGCTCTGCTCGGAGACGAGGCCCATGAAGTTGCGCGCCCTGGCGGTCTCGTTGGCGCGGGCGATGTGCCACCCGGCGAAGTTGCTGCTGCCGACGTACAGCACCTTGCCTTCGCGGACGAGCTGCTCCATCGCCTGCCAGATCTCTTCCCAGGGCGTGTTGCGGTCGATGTGGTGCATCTGGTACAGGTCGATGTAGTCGGTCTGCATGCGCTTGAGGCTGGCTTCGGCGGCCTGCTTGATGTGCAGGGCGGAGAGGCGCTTCTGGTTGGGCCAGTCGCCCATCTCGCCGTAGACCTTGGTGGCGATCACGACCTTCTCGCGGCGGCCGCCGCCCTGGGCGAACCAGCGCCCGACGATCTGCTCGGTGACGCCCTCGCCCTTCTTCCAACCGTAGACGTTGGCCGTGTCGAAGAAGTTGATGCCCATCTCCAGGGCCTTGTCCATGATGGCGAAGCTGTCCGGCTCGGTGGTCTGCGGGCCGAAGTTCATCGTGCCCAGGCACAGGCGGCTGACCTGTAGCCCGGTGCGGCCGAGGTAGGTGTATTCCATCCAGAGACTCCTTTGGGTAGTTCAGTAAGTTGTAAGTCTGGTGCGGGGAAAACGACGATCTCTATCAGTTTACCCCAGGAAAGGCGGCCCGTGGGAGGAATAGTCCCGGTTTCTGATGCAATTCTTACGTAGCAAGCTGCGTAGTGGCGGTTGCCCGTCTGCTTTGACGGAGGGCGCTGCTTGCCGACGCGGCGCTGAGCTGGATCACGCGCCGAAAAGCGGCATCAGGTAGCGACTGTACTCGTCCAGACAGGCGGGATCGTCGTTCAGCGGCAGCAGGATGACCGCGTCCGCCCCGGCCTCGGCCAGCCGTTCGATGGTCCGCGCGGCCTGTTCGGGCGTGCCGGAGACGGATAGTTCGTCCAGCCAGGCGTCGGGCAGGTGATGGGCCATGGCCGCCCCATACTGCTGGTGCAGGGCCTGCGCCTCGGCCTCGATGCCCAGCGTCCGGAGGTGCACGTCAGCCCAGGCCACGAACGGCAGCGCTGTGAGGGACTGGCGCACACTCGCGCGCGCGGCTTCCCCATCCGGGCCGACCTTGGCATGGGCATACACGACGAGCCGGTGATCCGCCAGCTCCGGGGCGCGTTCGCGTCGCCCGATCTCAATCTGGTCCCTGGCCCAGCGCACATAGGCGGGCGAGGACATCTCGGTCAGGAGGGTTCCATCAGCGACTCGCCCGGCCAGTTGCAGGGTCTTTTGGCGCATGGCCCCCATATACAGTGGCGGCTGCACGCCCGGAATGAGCGCCATCTGCACATCGTCGAGGTGGACCTCGTGTTCCTGGACGTTGACTCGCTGGCCGTGCAGCAGCGCCCGGACGGCCGTCACCGTTTGTTCCAGGGTTTTCATCGAGGAGCGCGGCGCGGCCCCGATCTGCCGCAACCAGACGTCCACCCCGTGCCCAAACCCCGGCAGGAAGCGCCCCGGAAAGGCCAGCGCCAGCGTGGTGATCTCCATCGCGGCGAACAGGGGGTTGTAGACCGTGGCGGGCAGCAGGCCGATCCCCACCCGGAGGTGCTCCGTGGCGGCCAGGGCCAGCGCCGCCGAGGTGAACGCCCCCGGCAGAAAGCAGTCATCCCACAACCACAGCTCGCTGAACCCGGCCGCTTCCGCGCGGCGGGCGTAGTCCGGCAGGGTTTCGGGCGGAAAGCGCGGACGGAAAATTACTCCCAGGCTCGGTTTGGACATGGCCCCTCACTTTCTGGTCGGGCAGCGCGTGACAGGTTGCCTATCGGATATTCTAACCATTCGGCCCGTGAACGCCTACATGGATACCGGTTGAGGCATCAACCGGATCATGGTGTGGATCGTCGCAGTGACGACCGGCGTAGGGCTTTCCCCTATGAGGAATCCGTGCCCTGTTCCTGCCTTTGACCTTCCCCCGGTTTGAGCCGAGGGCCGCGCCGGTTTATACTTGGGGGAGCACACCTTCCGACGGCAGACACCACAGGGAGCACACAGCATGCATTACCGGACATTCGGCCGGCTGGGCTGGCAGGTCAGCGAGATGGGGTACGGCATGTGGGGCATGGCCGGCTGGACCGGCTCCGACGACGACCAGTCGATGGAAGCCCTCCACCGCGCGGTGGAGTTGGGCTGCAACTTCTTCGACACGGCCTTCGCCTACGGCGAGGGGCACAGCGAGCGCCTGCTGGGCGATCTGGTGCGCGCCCACCCGGATCAACGCCTGTTCACGGCCAGCAAAATCCCGCCCAAGAACCGCAAATGGCCGTCCCTCCCCGATTCGGCCCTCGACGAGGTCTTCCCGGCGGACTACATCCGCGAGTACACCCACCGCAGCCTGGAGAACCTGGGCCTGGACCGCCTGGACCTGATGCAGTTCCACGTCTGGGAGGACAGTTGGGCGGCCGACGAGCGCTGGCAGCGCGCCTGCGACGACCTCAAGCGCGAAGGCGTGGTCGGCGGCTGGGGGGTCAGCGTCAACCGCTGGGAGCCGGACAACGTCCTGGCGACCCTGCGCACCGGCCAGATCGACGCCGTGCAGGTCATCTACAACATTTTCGACCAGGCCCCGGAAGATCACCTCTTCCCGCTGGCCGAGGAGCTGAACGTCGCCATCATCGCCCGCGTGCCCTTCGACGAGGGCAGCCTGACCGGCACGCTGACCAAAGAGTCGCGCTGGCCGGAGGGCGACTGGCGCAACACGTACTTCGTCCCGGAGAACCTCAACGCCACGGTCGACCGGGTGGAAGCCCTGCGCCCGCTGGTCCCGCCCGGCATGAGCCTGCCGGAGATGGCGCTGCGCTTCATCCTGGCCAACCCGACCGTCAGCACGATCATCCCCGGCATGCGCAAGCCGCGCCACGTGGAGGGCAACATCGCCGCCAGCGACGGGCAGGCCCTCCCGCCGGAATTGATCCAGCAGCTCCGCGCCCACCGCTGGGATCGCAAGCGCACCCGCTGGTCGCAGTAGGCCGCGCGGAGAACCAGGAGAATCATCCGGCCCGGTGAGGAAGCGCGTCCCCACCGGGCCGTTGCGATCGGCGTGGAATGAGCGCCCCAGAAAAGCGCAGGGCTGCGTTTCTGGCTGGGGGCAGTCAAGAATCTATGGACACGGACAAAACGGATGGAACAGGATTATCACCGATGATGCTTTGAACCCGTGTTTTCCGTGTTACTCCGTGACCTTGCCCCCAATTCGGAATACACCGCAGGGCCGCGCGTCAATTGATGTAAAACGCACTCCATCGTATGCTAGAGCACGGTTCGCTTCCATCACTGTCGGGGGATTCCCATGAAAACACGTTCGCTGCTCCTCGTTGTGCTCTTGCTGCTGGCCGCCGTGCCCGCCGCCGCCCAGGGAGGGATGACGCACACCGTCGCCTTCGACGGTTTCAGCTTCAGCCTGGATTCGGCGCTGGCGGCCAACATCAACATCGTCCCGTATCCCGGCGATCCGCTCGACCTGGAACAGCCCGGCGGCCCGGAGCCTGCCCATACCCGCTTCCTGCTTTACAACGCCTTCCCCGCGCCGGAAAACCAGTGGGATGCCCTCGGCGGCGTGCGCGTCTACCGCACGGCGGACATCGCCGCCTATGAATTCTCCGCCGCCCAGCTCACCCAACTGCAAGCCCTGCTGGCCCAGCGGCCCGATCTGGCTCCGTACATGACCACCTCCGCCGCCGGCGCGGGCAACACCGCGCTGCCGGCGCTGCCCGTGGTCAACGCCGCGCAGGTGATCCGGGCCCAGGCCCGGTACGTGGACCTGCCCGGCCTGTCCGGAATCCGCTACCTGGCGACCTACGGCCAGGCCCCCATGCCGATCACGAGCGGCGCGATCCTGTACCAGTTCGAGGGCCTGAGCGCCGACGGCCAGTACTACGTGTCGGTCCAGTTCACGCTCCAGACGCCGCTCTTCCCGGCGGAAATTCCGGCCGACTTCGACTTCGAGGCCTTCATGGCCGGGTTCATCGACTACCTGGCCGGGAGCGTCGCCACGCTCAACGCCGCCGCGCCGGGGGACTTCACCCCCACGCTGGATCAGCTCGACGCGCTGGTCGCCTCGATCGCCTTCGCGGGCTAAGCCCCAGCACCACCCGAATCAAAACCGGCCCGGTGGGGAGCCTTACCCGCCGGGCCGTATCTTTGAGATCAACCGTTTACTAAATATGCTACAAGCTATGGCACGACACCCAGAATCAAAACCGGGATGTCGATGTTTGATATTCCTCTGTGCTTCAAATCCCATACAAACTGCTCAAAGTAGGAAACCCCAGAAGACATCTGCTCCGCCAACTCTTTGAGCGGCACGATCTCGATCCCGACATCGATTATGCCGAGATTACGGAAGATGGTCATTTTGGCGGCCACGTTGTAAACCATGAACGCATACTTTCCAAACTGGACCTCGACCCCAACCCTGTCCTTGACAAAATCCATCTCTCGAAATGCCCCTTTTATCGCCTTTCCAGGGACATAATTCGAAGTGTAGTATTCGGTTGGGTATTCACAATACTCCCGATGCTTTTGCCATCCCTGTACCAAGAATGCTTCGGCAACCGCGCGATTCAGGGTTTTGGGAGAATAGAGCATCCTCCCTTGCATCGTTTTCTCGGCGCTTTTTTTCGTTTTGAACGTCGACGCATCCACCGATGCAATGATCTGCTCCACCTCGCTCAATACGTCTCCATGCGAAGTTTTGATTACAGCCTCGCCAGCATTGAAGGAATAAATCCCCCCGATTTGCATCTTAATCTCACTTTTCTTACGGCCACGGAGGGTTTGAATTATATCTCTTCAGGGTGGGCCAGCAAGGCTCTTGTGGTACACTTGTTCCAGACTCGCCAGATCGGACCATAGTTATTGAGCGTCGAGATGAAATACCAAATTCAATTGAGCCTGTTTGATAAAGCTGGGCATGGCAAACAACTGGTCATCGCGGATAACTTTGATCCTCAAGCCAATGTCACCCTGTTCCACGGCGATAGATTGGTATTGCTCAAACAAATCTCGGAAAAAGGCTCAAAAGCAGAACTTATCGTGACGTCGCCACCCTATAACGTAGGCAAGGAATACGAAGAAAAAACCTCACTTGAAGAATATGTTGAATCGCAGCGTGAAACGATTGCCGCCTGCATGGATGTTTTATCAACCACAGGCAGTATTTGCTGGCAAGTCGGCCATTACATTGAGGGTAATGTAAAAGACAAAGAAGCATTTCCCCTTGATCTGGTTCTATACCCGATCTTCAAGAGCTTTGGATTGAAACTAAGAAACCGCATTGTCTGGTACTTCGGACATGGCCTGCATGAATCCGTGCGTTTCTCTGGCAGGCATGAGACCATTCTTTGGTTTACAAGGGATACGACAGAATATACATTCAACCTCGATCCTATTCGCGTTCCCCAGAAGTATCCTGGAAAACGCGCCTACCGAGGTTCCAAGGTCGGCCAGCCATCAGGCAACCCGCTTGGCAAGAATCCAAGTGATGTGTGGGACATTCCGAATGTCAAATCAAATCACATCGAAAAAACAGAACATCCCTGTCAATTTCCGGTGGGCTTGGTGGAGCGCCTGGTATTGGCGCTCACCAATGAAAACGATCTGGTAGTCGATCCCTATGTGGGTGTAGGTACGGCTGCCGTGGCAAGCATTCTGAACAACAGACGCTCGGCTGGCGCTGACATCGAAAAGCGCTACCTTGACATTGCTCAAGATCGGGTCAAGCAGGCATGGGCAGGGACACTCAAGACACGCCCCATGAACCAGCCTGTTTACGAACCCGATCCCACCATGTCCTTGGTTCAGATTCCAGACGAATGGAAACGCAAATAGCACACACCCGGCCCGGCAGGCTAATCCCCCGCCGGGCCGGCGTGATCGCTGCCGAAACCGCACCTACAGCCCCCAGAACAGCCGCATACCAATCAGCAGCAGCACGAAGGCCACCACGGTCAGACCCCACCCGATCCGGAAAAAGTCGCTGAACTTGTAGTTGCCCGGCCCAATCATCAGGATATTCACGGGATGCGCGATCGGCGTGAAGAACGAGGCCGAGCACCCGATCGCCGCCGCGACCGCCATCGCCTGGGGACTGACGCCCAGGCTGATCGCCGCGCTGATCGCGATCGGCCCGGTGACGAGCGCTGTCACCTGCCCGCCCATCACCTGGGTCAGGGCCGCCGTCAGCAGGTAGACGCCCGCCGCCAGGCCAAGCGCCCCCAGCGGCGCGACCACCCCCACCACCGCCTCGCCGATCAGCGCCGCCAGGCCGGTGTTGACCATCGCCAGACTGACCGAGTACATCCCGGCGATCAGCAGGATGGCCTGCCACTCCATTGCCCGGTAAATCTCCTCCATCGTCAGCAGCCCCACCAGCACCGCCGCCAGCGCCCCGACCAGCATCGCCAGGAAAACCGGCGCGCCCAGAATCGAGGCCACGATCGCGGCCAGGATGATCCCCGCGCTGAGCAGCGCCCGGCGCGTCTCCAGCGGCTGATCGCTCAGGCTGGGTTCCAATACGATGAAATCCGGGCTGGCGTGCAGGAACTTGAGCCGGGCCGGATCGCCGACCATCAGCAGCGAATCGCCCGCCTTGAGCGGCATGGCGGCCACGTCGGTCCGGTAGCTCTGCCCTTCGCGCAGCAGGGCCAGGGCCGTGAAGCCATACTGCTTGCGGAAGTCCAGGTTCTTGAGCGTGGTCCCTTCCACCTGGCCGTGCGGCGCGACCACGACCTCCACGAAACGCGCCCCGCGCGCGCTGAGCGAGCCGCTGCCCTCGTCCGGTCGCACATCGAACCCGGCTTCGGCCAGCGGCCGGACGCGCTCCTCCTGTCCGATGACCAACAGCTCGTCCCCCACCTGGAAGACCTCCTCCGGGCCGGGGATCACCAGCGCCTCGTGCCGCCGCCAGAGGGCCGCCACCGCCACCCCGAAGCGTTCCCCGATCCCCACCGCCGCCAGGGATTGGCCCACCGGCCCGGCCCCCGCCGGGACGCGCAGCCGCCAGCGCCGCTCGTCCAGGTGGTAGACGGCTTCCAGTTGGGAGCCGGTCTGGCGGGCAGCGGCCTGTTCCGGGCGCGGGGGGCGATCCGGCAGGAGGCGCTGCCCGAACAGGGCAAAGAAGATCAGCCCGCCGACCAGGATCAGGCCGCCGGTGGGCGTGAAGTCCAGGATGTGCAGGGGGGCCTGGGGCGGATTGGCCGTGGTCAGCAGATCGCTGACGATGATGTTGGCCGTGGTGAAATACGTTGCCACCCCGCCCAGCAGACTGCCGTAGGCGACCGGGATCAGCAGCTTGCTGGGCCGGATGCCCGTCCGGCGGGCGATGTCCATCGCGCTGGGCAGCAGCAACGCCCCGGCCGCCAGGTTGTTCATGAACAGGGAGAGCAGGGCCGTGACCCCGGCGAAGAGCACGATCAGCCGCCGCTCGGAGCCGCCGCCCACCGCCTGGACGCGGCCCGCGATCCAGCGCGTGACCCCGGTCTTATCCAGGGCGCGGGTGAGCACGAACAGGCTGAACAGGGTGATCACGACCGGCTGGCCGAACCCGGACAGGGCCTGGATGGCCGCGCCGGGGGTATCCGGGCCGGCCAGGACGCCCAGCCCCAGGAACTGGGCCAGGGCCAGGATCGCGGCCAGGGACACCGCCCCCACGTCGATGCGCAGCCGGTCGGTGGCGACCAGGGCCAGCACGCCCAGCACGCTGGCCACGACGAACCACTGGGTCGGGTTCATGGGATTCCTCTCGGTGGATGGTGTTTCGAGTGGGACCTAGGCTACCGTAGGAGGGAGGCGGGTGTCAACTCCGGGCCTGCCGTCCGGCAAGGCAATCGCTCTAAAACAAAACGAACCGCCAAAACGCCAGGAACGCCAGGAAAAAACGCAGCGAAAAGCAAAAATCAGAAAAGACCGCACCCCCGAAGCCGCGAATCAAAAGCGGGTGAACTTATTTGCCCCTCTGTGTCCTCCGTGGTGAGATGCTTTTTCAGTTTGATGCGATTGCCCTGAGCGTCCAGGCTGCGCGGCGCGTCCCCCGGATGCGCGGCGCGATCCGCCGGGGGCGCTTGCGCGGGGCTTCCGGGGCGGCTGCCGGCGGCCCGGCAGGGAAACGGGCTGGCGTCAGGAGGATTCCGACGCGACAAGGCCCGCGCGCGCCGCGATCAGGCCTGGGACGCCCGTTCCAGGTTGAGGGCCAGCAGGCGGCGCAGAATCTCCTCCTCGTCATCGAGGATGCTGTGCGGCCAGCCGTAGGCATCGCACACGGCCCGGTCGAGGGCGCGGTGCAGGTCGTCCAGGCGCGGGGCGAAGTCCGCCGCCTCCGCCGTGACG
>JARKOQ010000172.1 GCA_029976005.1 Aggregatilineales bacterium
TAGGGCAGGGGAACCAAGAGAACATTCCAGGGCAGGTGTGCTATAATTCGTGCGGTCTGGCCGGTGTTCGCCCATTGCGTGGCCGCGTTCACTTGAGCGATGGTTGGGCCGGGCGGACTTGCAGCAGATGTCTTCTCTCACCATAATTAGGTGAATTCTCGTGCTGGCGCTTTGCGCGCCGGATCGTTGTGACCGTGATAAGGATAAGCCGTGCCCCGTAAAAGCACCGACTTGTTGCTGGTGTTGGTTTTGTCCGCGATGCTGATCCTGAGCGGCTGCGCCGGGGATGCCCCGGCCGCGCCGTCCAATACCCAGAATCCGGTCGAGGTTCAGCCCCAGGCAACCGAACCGCCTACCCTTCAGCCGACCGAAGCCCTGGCCGCCCTGGTCAACGGACAGCCGATCACGCTGGCGGCCTTCCAGATCGAGCTGCAACGCCAGGAAGCCCAGCTTGTCAGCATGGGAGTCGTCCCGGCGGATCGGGGCGTGTTCGAAGCCTCCGTGTTGAGCGGACTCATCGACCAGGTTTTGATCGAGCAGGCGGCCACGATTCAGGGACTGGCCGTGACCGACGACGAGTTGTCGGCGGAACTCGCCCTCGATATCGAGACGGCCGGCGGTGAGGCCGTCTGGCGCGCCTGGCTGGCCGAAAACGGGTTGACCGAGGAGGAGTACCGGGCCTCGATCCGCAGCGCGCTGCTGACCGGCAAGATCCGCGATCTGGTGATTGCCAGCGTGCCGGATAACGTCGAGCAGGTTCATGCCCGTCACATCCTGGTCAGCACCGAAGCGGAGGCGCAGGCGATCTACCAGCAGCTCCAGGCGGGGACCGAGTTTGGCGAGTTGGCGCTGGCCCATTCGCTGGATGTTAGCACGCGTGACATGGGCGGCGACCTGGGCTGGTTTGCGCGCGAGCAACTGCTGGAGCCGGTGGTCGCCGAGGTGGCCTTTGGGCTGGAGCCGGGCCAGATCAGCGCGCCGTTCGCCAGCAGCCTGGGTTATCACGTCGTTCAGACCCTGGAACGGGTGGCCGATCGTCCCCTGGACGACAGTGCACGTACCATTCTGGATGGGATCGTATTCGATCGCTGGCTCCAGTCGCTGAGGGACCAGGCGACCGTGCAGCGTTTCGTTGGTGGGTAGGTCTCTACGAAGAGGGCGCCATGTTCGGGGAAGGTCGCAACCGCGTTTTCAACCTGCTTACGTTCTTTTTTTTGCTGTTTACCGTGATCTGCCTGGTGCTGACGGTGATCTTCGCGGCGGACCTCCTTCCGGTGCCCTTCCTGGCCCCGCGCGTGGTCGTGGTTCCGGACGTGGCTCTGGTGCCCACATCCACGATCACCCACACCCCCATCCCGCCGACCTGGACGTTTACGCCGAGCAAGACGCCCACCGCCAGCAGCACGCCGACGGCGTCCCCCACCGTGACGCCTTCACTGACAATCACCTCGACGGCCGGCCCGACTGACACGCCATCCATCACGCCGACGGCCACCGAGACATTCACGGTGACGCCCACGGAGACCTTCACCCCGTCGATCACGCCAACCGGCCCGACGCCGACCTTCACCCCCACGACCTCGCCGTTCCCGTTCGTGCTGCGAGGCGGGGTGGTGTTCACGGCCAACTTCGCCAATACGGCGGGCTGCGCCTGGCAGGGCGTCGGCGGCCAGGTCTTCGGCATCGGCGGTCAGGGCTTGCTCGGCTATCAGGTGCGCGTGACCGGGCCTGGACTGGGCGAGGGCGGCGCGGGGGTCATCGTGGGGACGGGATCGAATACGCTGTACGGCACGTCCGGCTGGGAGGTATTCGTCAGCGGCCAGACCAACAACAATACCTATTTCGTCGAGCTGATCAGCCCCAGCGGCACGGTTGTTTCACCGGCGGTTCAGGTGAGCTTCCCCAATAACTGCGCTCAGAATCTGGCGCTGGTCAATTTCGATCAGACACGCCCCTTCTAGCGGCCGGGCGCGGGCGATGAAGAAGAAAGAAAACCCGTATCTGCCGGAGGGTGTCTCTCCTGCCGATCTACCGGCAGGAGGCGATGAAGTCCTGGGGCGGCCCGGCTGCCTGACCGCGCAGGGCGTCACCGCGCTGTTTCTGATCCTGACGCTGGCCTTCCTGGGCTATTTCGGGCTGCTGCTGGTCAATCCGTACGTGCCGGTCAATCCGTTCCCGCCGCGCACGCCGCTGCCCGTCTACGTCGTGGCGACGGCCAACCCCAACCCGCCAACCCTGACGCCTGCCCCGACGAAGATTCCCGATCTTCCCCAACTGAGCACGCTGGTTCCGACGGACACGGCAACGCCCTTGGAGCAGCCCTCGGCGACCGCTTCCGCGACGCCCGCCGTGATCGTGACCCTGCCCGGCTTCCCGACCGGCACGATTATCGTGCCCAGCCCGACTCTGGTCAGTGGCGGCACGCCGGTGCAGGTGGTCGAAGGGGTCTTCACCCCGCCTCCGCCGGGAAACGCGGCCGAGTATACCCGCGCGCCGTTCCCGTTCACCGTGTATGAGGACGCCGCCAGCTACATGCAGAATCCCAACACGAGCGGCTGTCGCTGGGCGAGCATTGCCGGGGCCGTGACCAACCTGGACGGCGTGCCGTTGGCCGGACTGGCCGTCCGCGTGATCGGGGAAGGGATCGACGAGATTCGTTTCACCGGCACGGCGCTCACCTATGGGCCAAGCGGTTACGAGATTTTCCTGAACGGCGCGCCGCTGCGTGGGCAGTATCGCGTGCAGCTTCTCAGCCAGACCGGCTCTCCGATCTCCGCGCCCTTCACGGTGGAGACGTCCGCGGTTTGTGAGGAAAACGTCGCCATCGTCAACTTTGTCCAGAATTATGCGTACTGAGCCTCCCCGGCCGCTTGTGGAGCCGCCATGCCGCTGTACATCGTCCCGACGCCGATAGGCAACCTGGAAGATATCACCCTGCGGGCCTTGCGCGTGCTGCGCGAGGTCGATCTGATCGCGGCCGAGGACACGCGCACGTCTCGCGTGCTGCTCGATCATTACGAGATCGTGCGCCCGATGGTGAGCTATCACGAGCACAACAAGATCGAGCGGATCGAGGATATCCTCGACGTGATGGGCAAGGGGGGCAGCGTCGCGCTCATCTCCGACGCCGGGACGCCGGGCCTGTCCGATCCCGGTTACGAGCTGATTAACGCCTGCCTGCTGGCCGGGGTGGAAGTCGTCTCCCTGCCGGGGCCGACGGCGGCGATCACGGCCCTGGTGGCATCCGGCCTGCCGACCGACCGGTTTCTGTTCCTGGGATTCCTGCCCCGCAGGCAGTTTGCCCTGGTAGGCCTCCTCAACGAGCTGCAGAACCGCCCGGAAACGCTGATCGCCTATGAAAGCCCTTACCGGCTGGTGGAGGCGCTCCAGGCGGTGCGCGAGGTGATGGGAGCGTCGCGCCCGGTCTGCGTGGCCCGCGAGCTGTCCAAGATGTTCGAGGAGTTTTTTCGGGGCACGGCGGAGGAGGCCGTGGCCTACTTTCAGGAACAGCCCGTGCGCGGCGAGATCACGCTGCTGATCGGCGGACAGGTCCAGGCCGCCTCGGTCTGGACCGAGAGCCAGGTGCGGGCCGCGTTCAGCGAGCGGCTGGCCCGCGGCGAGAAGCGCAACGACGCGGCGCGGGCCGTGGCGGCGGACTCCGGATGGAACAAACGCGATATCTACGCCCTCGACTTGTAGCAGCAGCAAACGGATCGAACTGGACATTCCCTATGGCGTTTTTCACCCGGCGCGGCGCGCGTCTTGTCGAAGGCTGGCAGTCTCTTGGCCCGGCGGCTCAACGGCTCTCGCTCTCGCTTTTCCTGTGGGGCGTGGGCGAAGGGCTGTGGGCGTATCTGCGCCCGCTGTACATCACCCAACTGGGGGCCGATTCGGCCGGAGTGGGGCTGATTCTGGCGATTTACGGCCTGGCTCCGATGCTGGTGATGCTGCCGGCGGGCCGCCTGAGCGACGTCTTCGGCCCGCGCCGCCTGATGATCGGCGCGTGGTGGCTCGGCACCCTGGGCCAGGTGTGCCTGGTGTTCGCCCCGGACTGGTATTGGCTGGCCCCCGGCGTTTTCCTGTTGGCCGCATCGGCGGCCGGGATGCCCGCCATGAACGCGTACGTGGCCCTGGACGCGTCGCACCGCCTGGGCGTGGCGGAGGCGGGACGCCGGATGCAGACCCTGCTCTCGCGCGTGATCGCGATCTACGTGGCCGGGACGATCGTCTCGCCGCTGGTGGGCGGCTGGCTGGCGGAACGGTTGGGGCTGCGAGTGGTGCTTTTGATCTCGGCCGGCTGGTTCCTGATGTCGACCCTGCTCGTCCATACCCTGCCGCCCGTCCGGCTGCTTTCGACGAATCCGGATGCCGGGAAGAGCGATGGCGGCGCGCTTCCCGCCGCGCGGCCGGTTGCCTGGTGGCGCATGAGCGCCGATCAGATTCGCGTGTTCGGCGTGCTGCTGCTGGTGTACCTGTGCTTCTCGCTGGGATACAGTCTCGTGCCGAGTTACCTGGAGGACGTGCGCCAGCTTCCCGTGGCGACCATCGGCGGGCTGGGCAGCGCGACCGCGCTGGGGGGCACGATCTGGCTGCTGGTGCTGGGCCGGCGCTCTTCCCGCCGGGCGCTCGTGACCGCATCGGGGATGCTCGTCATCGCCTGGATGGGGCTGCTGCTGGCTCCGGGTGGGGCGGTGGAGATGCCCGCCCTGGTCGGGGTGTACTTCCTGCTGGGGGTGTATTCCGGGGCGCGCTCGCTGTCGCTGACCGTGGTCGGTGAGCACACGCCCCCCGAACAGCGCGGCACAAGCTTTGGGCTGATCGAGACGATGTTCGGCGTAGGGACGTTCGCCGGCCCGTGGTTGGCCGGGCAGTTGTATGGATTTGACCCGCGCCTGCCCTTTGGCGTGGCGATTGCCGCCGCCTTTGTACTGATGCCGGTCATCTGGCTGGCGCTTACATCGCCGCGCGGGGAGAAACACAAACGGGGGCAGGCGATGGCTGCCCCCGTCGAAGTCTCTGACTGACCGCGCCTAAGCGCCTGCCTGAATATCCATGATCCGGACCGGCACGGCGCGAATCGCCAGTCGTTCCTCGAAGATACCCCGGAACGCATCCCATGTCGTACAGGTGATCAACGTCAGCGTCTGGTTGCGGGTGGGATAGGTGACCTCCACGTCGTCGGGTGCAACCACGTCGATCGTGTAGACCATGAACTCGTAAATCCGGCCGCGTTCCGCCAGGAAGATCGAGTCGCCGACTTCCAGCAGGTCGAGGTCGCGGAACGGCCCTGGCACGCCGGTTGTGATCTGGATGTGCCCCGCCAGGACGGTGTTACCGCCCAAGCCCTGCCCGGCCTCCTCCACCCAGGTCGTCCCTTCCAGGAAGCCAATACTCTGGCCAAGATCGCGCACGTCCCAGGTCTGATTGCGGAGCGGCACGGTCACGATGGGCACGGAGTCGCTCAAACCCAGCTTGGGAATGTACAACTCCCGGTCGTACTGCGGGCTGAACGGCGGCTGGCTGACGGTTTCCACCGGCACCCGCTGGCCGGGGGGGAGCGCCGCGATTGCGGTCGGGATCGGGATGGGCGTGGGCGGCGGTGCGGTGGGCTGGCCTGGCTCCGGCGTCGAAGTCGGGAGCGCCGTCTCCAGGGGAGCCGACATGGCTTCCGGCGGGGTGGCAGTGGCCGCCGCGGCCTGCGGCGTGCCCACGGGCGCGCTGCCCAGGTTGAGCACCAGGCTGGCGACGACGGCTACGATCACCACCGCGGCCGCGACCAGCGCCACGATGATGACCAGACGCAAGCCCTTGTCCTGCACGTTGAGCGCGAGGCCCAGCAGGCCGGTTAGCGCCAGCAGACCGATCATGAGCGCGCCGATCGGGAAGTCCGGCTGGCCGGGGGCGACATCGGCCGCGCCGGTGGCGGGCAGCATCGAGGCGTCCGGCGAGACGCGCACCGTACCCGTGGCGCAAGTGGCCTGCTGCGCGCCGATCGAGGTCGCGCAGCCGATATTCTGGAGGACCTGGTTGGCGAGCACATCCTCGCGGACTCGCGCGATGACCGTCAGCACGGCGCTCTGGTTAAAGGTCAGCGTACCCGTTGTGGCGACGATGACGTTGCCTTCGGATTCGATCGTGCCGTTGTTGATGGTCACGCTCTGGAGGACCATCGTGCTTTCGAGCGTATCGGTCACGATGATCCCGGACAGGGGATCGGTGCCAGGGTTGCGGACGGAGACCTGCCAGGTAAGCAGGCCGCCGGGGATGGCGTAGGCCAGATCGGCCGTCTTGGTGACTTCCGGCGCGGCGGTGCCGGGGATCGGCGTGCCCACGACGATCGGATTGCCGGACGAATCGACCGTGATCAGCGGGGTGCTGATCAGTGCGTCGTCGCTGACCGTGACCTGAGTGGTGCCGACCAGACCCTCTCCGGTGGCGGTGACCCGGAACGTGAGCGGATTGGCATCCGCGCTGGTAACCACGTGGTTGAAAGTGCCGGTCGTGCCGACGCCTTCGGCCAGAGTGCCGTCCGCGGGCAGGGTGAGCTGGATCGAGCCGCCTTGCAGGCTGGGCCGCTGCTGAGTCCCGGCGCCCTGGGTGGGCGTGGCGGTGATGTAGACCGCGCGCAGGGTGCGGACAGGCCCGTCGCCGATGTTGAGCACGGTGATCTGGTAGTTGATCAACTCACCGACGGTGGCGATCGAGCGATCGGCTGCCACCGTGACGAAGAGCTCCGGACGGCGGACATTGATCGAGAACGTGTCGTTATCCGCGACCGAGCGGTTGAAGCTGGTCGTGGCGCTGACGGTCAGGGTGTTCACCAGCGGATCGGGGTCCGAGGCCGTGATCACGTGGGTGAAGGTCACCTGGCGCGCCGCATTCGGCGTCAGGCTGAGGATGGCCGGGCTGACGACGATTGAGCCATACCGGCTGTCCACCAGAGCCACGTTGTAGATCGTGGTATTCCCGACGTTGGTGATGGTGGCCGTATAGGTCACGGTATCTCCGTTGGCCGCCTGGGTCTTGTCCGCCGTGAGGACGACGCTGATGCGCGGGGTGGCCGTTGATAGGATGAGGTCGAAGGTCTGCATGACCGTGGCCCCCACCGGGTCCTGGGCACTGGCTGTGACCGAAACCAGGGTCTGAGGCGGTACGCCCAGCGGCACCCGATACGCGAAGGTGACGGTGTGGGATTCGCCCGGCTGGATGATGGGCGGCGCGCCGGTGATGAGCTGGCCGGTTGGATTCGCGCTGGTAACCGCCTGCGGGCTGGTCATGGAGAGGCCGGTCAGCAAGGTGGCCCCGCTGTTGGTGACGGTCGCGGCGAAGGTGACCAGGTCGCCCACGACGGCCACGCAGGGCACGGCGCAGTTGGCGGTGCGCAGGTCGATATCGATGGAGGATGCGGTGAGGCCGGTGCGGACGGAGCTGGTATCGGTCACCGTGCCGGCGATCGCGCCGATGCCGGTCGCGGTCACGGTCGTGGTGATGGGCGAGACGTCCGCCGGCTGGACGGTATAGGAGAAGGTGCGTGTGACGCTCTGGCCGGAGCCGAGGCTGATCGTGTCGGCGAGGGTAATGAGCGATAGCGTGCTGCCATCCGGCCGAGTCGCCACGAGGGTGATGTTGTTGAGTGTTTCCGCGCCGATGTTGGTCACGGTTGCCAGGTAGTTGATCGGCTCCGTCGCCAGCACTCTGGCCCGATCCGCGGTCAGGATAACCCGCAGGTTGGCGTTGGACAGTAGCGCGACCGTGGCGCTGGATGTGTCGCTGACGGCCACGCCGAGCTGATCGCGGCCGGCCACGGCCACCGTATTGATCAGCGGGTCGAGATCGGTGCTGGTGTTGACCGTGTGGGTGTAGCTGGTCGAGATGCGCTGGCCCGGATCGAGGCTGTACTGCGGCAGGGTCAGGCCGGAGGTGAGGCTGTCGGAGATCGTCAGGCCGGAGACTCGCGTGGTGCTGGTGTTGGTGATCTCGACCGTGTAGGTGATGACGTCGCCGTTCTGAGCGGCGGCCACGCTGGCCCGTTTGATGACCTGCAACCCGCTGCCGGCGATGTTGACCTGCGCCGTGGAGGTATCGGTCAGAGTCGCGCCGGTCGCCGTGACGGCCGTGACGGCTGCGGTGTTGACGGCAGGATCGCCGTCAGCGGATGTCACGGTGCGCGAGAGGGTCGCCGAGATGGTGGCCCCCGGGATCAAGGGCTGGGCGGCGCTGACCGCCGGGAAACGGCTGGTGATGTTGCCGCCGAGCAGGGTGTCGGTGATGGTCACCGATTCGATGTTCGTCGTGCCGGTATTGGTGACGGCGATTGTGTAGTTGATCGGCGTGCCAACGGTCGCCAGGGTGGGGGTCGCGCTCTTGACGATGCGGATGTTGGGCGAGACGATGTCCACGCTGGCCGTGGCCGCGCCGGTGATCGTCCGGCTCTGGCTGAGACCCGTCACGTTGGCCGTGGTCCGGTACGGATCGGCATCCATGCCGCTGATGGTGTGGGTGTAGGACGCGATCGTGCTTTGGCCAGGGGCGAGCGTGGTGACGGACAGCGGCAGCGCGCTGCCGGTGGGCAGGCTGCTGGCCGCGAGACTCGTGATCGTGGTCAGACCGGTATTGCGGATGGTGACTGTGAAGGTCACCGTGTCCCCGATGCTGGCGAACGACCGGTCGGGAGTGTTGGTGACCAGCAGGTCGCTCGTCGTCAGCGGGATGCTGGCCGAGCTGGTATCCATGACCGGCAGGCCGCCGATCTGGCCGGTCGCCACGGCGGTGTTCACGAAGGGGCTGGTAGCCCCGGCGGGGACGGTCGCGGTGATGCAGGCCTGGGCGAACCCGCTAGGCCCCAGCGGGCCGGTGGTGCCAGGACCGGGGGTGATCGGAGTCGTGAAGGTGCTGAAGGGGATGTAATTTCCGGTCAGCGCGTCCTGAACGGCCACATTCATGATCGTGGTGGAGGCGCTCAGGTTGCGCACCTCGATGTCATAGGCCAGCGTGTCGCCGATCTCGGCGGATGTGGCCGGAACGGCGCTGGCACAGGTGCCAATGCCCCGGATGGTCTTGGTCACGACCAGGGCCGACGCCGAGATTTGAACCGTGGCGCTGTCCGCGTCCTGGATCAGGACGCCGCTGATGGTGCGCGCCGTGGCCCGCGCGGTGTTGACCAGCGGGTCGGGATCGGAGGTCTGGATGACGCGCGTGATCGAGCCGGTGACGGACTCGTTCGGCCCCAGCGTGCCGGTCGTGGCGGGCACGCTCTGGCCGGGGAAGATGAAGTTGACCAGGCCGCCCGTGCAGCCGGTAAGCGCCGTGGCGCACAGCGGATCGCTGACCTGGACATTGCTCAGGTTGGACGTGCCGGCGTTGGCGATCGTGAATTGGTAGGTGATGGTATCGCCCACGGCGGCGGTGATGCTGTCGCCGCTCTGCGCGCCGTTGATGGCGATCTTGCTGAGGGAGATATCGGCCTCGCGGATGTCCACCACGGCCAGGGCGCTGGTGGAGACCACCACGCCGGACGGCGCGCGGCCGCTGACCGTGACACGGTTGATCAACGGATCGGGCACGGTGGGCGGCACCGTGTACAGGAAGGTGCCCACCGCGCGCTCGCCAACCGCCAGGGAGGTGATTTCCAGACCGCTGGTTGGGCTGTGGAGCGGCACGGGCAGGCCGGAAAGCTGATCCAGCGCCATGACTGCGGTAAGGGCCGTGCTGCTGGTGTTGGTGACTTCGATGGTGTAGGTAATCGTGTCCCCGATGAGGGCAGAAGTGACGTCGGCCCGCTTGGTGACCGTCAGGCTCAGATCGCGGATCTCGACGGTGGCCGCCGCCCCGTCCGTTAAACCCTGGTCGTTGGTGACGGTGACCGTGTTGACGAACGGGTTGGGAGTCGTGCGCGTGACCACATAGAAGACCACGCCGCGCGCAGTCCGGCCGGCGGCCAGGCTGCTCAGCGCGGGATCGGTGGTGGCGGCGCCTCCGTTGTAGCTCATCGGGACGAGCTGGCCGGTCACATTGTCGACGACCTGGATGCCCGTCAGCGGGCTGGCGCCGACGTTCACCAGCTCGATCGTGTACTGGATGGTGTCGTTAACCGACGCGCCGGAGCGGTCGGCCGTCTTGGTAAGCAGGATGCCGGGCACGGCGATGTCTACCGCGACGCGGTCGATGCCTTCGACCGGCTTGTCACTGCTGTCCAGGCCGGTGACCCTGACCTCGTTGACGAACGGGTCCGGGATGGTGGCGCTGGCGACGACCCGGTAGCTGATGAAGGCCACCTGGAAAGGACGCAGTTCCTCGGCCGGACTGACGGTCAGCGGGTTGGTGACGGTGCAGGTCAGGGTGTAGTCGGTCGATCCGTCGCCGTTCGCGTCGACCGGCCCGCCGCAGGTGTTGGGACTGGCGCTCGTGTCCAGGCCGACTGCGGCGTCGACCACGCGCAGGTTGCGGATGCGAGTCTGGCCGATGTTGGTGATCGCAATGTTGTAGGTGATGGTGTTGCCGACCTGGACGACCGAGGGTGACGCCTGCTTTTCCACCAGAAGCTGCGACGACGAGATCAGCACCGTGGTATAGGTGCTATCCGAAAGCTGAAGGCCCGCCGGGATCGTTCGGCCCGAGGCCGAGACCCGGTTGAAGAGTGGGCTTGGATCGGCCTGGGAGAGCGTGTACGTGATCACGCCCACGGCCGACTCGTTTGGATTGAGCCGCCCGCTCACGCCGCTGGGGAAGACCAGCGGGACCGGCCCGGTCAGGTCATCGGTCGCGGCGACGCTGTCCATGATCGAGCCGCTGGAGTTGGTGACGGTGATGGTGTAGGTGATCGTGCTGCCCACGAAGCCGATCCCAGGATCGGCCACCTTGCTGACGCGGAAGCGCGGATCGATGATGTCGACGATGGCATTATCCGAGGCGGTGAGCGACTGGCCGCCCGTATCGGTGCCCTGGACGGTCAGGGTATTCACCAGGGGGTCGGGGTCGCTCGTGCCGACGGTGTACTGCCACGAGCAGGAGGCGGTCTGGCCCGCGAGCAGCGAGGTCGGACAGCTCGCCAGACTGGCGATGATCGCGTTGGTGCTGTCGTCGTAGGTCAGACCGTTGATGGTGGTCGTGCCATTATTGCGCAGCACGACCGTCCAGTTGATCGGGTGTCCACGCTCTGCCTCGGTGACGTCGGATGTCAGGTCGACAGCCAGGATAGGGTTGAGCAGGTCGACTTCGGCCTGACCCTGGACGACCAGGTTGTAGTCAACGCCGCCGATGGTCATCACGCCGTTGGCGGTCACAATGTTGGTGAAGGGATCGGAAGCTGTCGGCGGCACGACCAGCGAGGCCGTGCCCACGGCCGTCTGGCCGGGGGCGAGCTGGCCCGGGTTGGCGGGATTGGGGAATGTCAGGGTGACTTCGCCGGTCAGCGTGTCGACGGCCGTG
This sequence comes from Aggregatilineales bacterium, assembly GCA_029976005.1. Classification (GTDB taxonomy): domain Bacteria; phylum Chloroflexota; class Anaerolineae; order Aggregatilineales; family Ch27; genus JARKOQ01. The sequence goes on from JARKOQ010000172.1 coordinate 11,428, forward strand.
ATGTTGCGGATGGTATCGGTCAGGCTGGTGTTGGTGAGCGTGATCGTGTAGTTGATCGTGTCCCCGATGTTGGCGGATGCCGGGCCGGTCTTGATGACCTGGAGCGGGCTGCTGACCTGGACTTCCGCATCATCCTCGGTAAGGATGATCACGCCTTGTTCGACCGGCCCGGCCCCGGTCACGCCGCGAACGGTGACCGTGTTGACCAGGGTCTCACTGGCCAGATCGGCCGGCTTGATGACGTAGTTATTGCCCGCCGGATCGCTCTGCAGATAGTTGGGGTTGCAGATGAACGGCAGACAGGGCGAATCGGCGGGATTGCTGATCGCGGCGGGCAGGGATTGGGGCGAGGTGGTGTAGACGCCCGCGCCGTTATAGCGCACGGCGATGGCGCCAAGCTTGTCGTCCGTCAGGACGACGTTCTCCATGCTGACCCGCGAGATGTTCCACACGGTGTAGTCGTAGTGCACGGTCTGCCCCACCAGGGCAAAGGTGGGGGTGGGCGTCTTGAGGATCAGGAACGGGCTGAAAATCTCGACCGTCGACGCGGCCGAGTATGGGACGTTGCCGGTGCCGTCGTTGACCGTGACCGTGAAGGTGTTGTTCAGCTCGTTCGGATCACGCGGCTGGACGATGTAGCTGTAGGTCATCGTCGCCGTTTCACCCGGCTGGAGGACGTTGTCTGCGGTGCCGGAGCTACCTGCGATCAGCGTCGCCAGAAAGTCACGCGGGCCGGGGGTTCCGGCGCTGTTGGACTGGTCGATGGCGGAGACAAGCGTGTAGGGCGAGTCCGAAACATTCGAGACGCTGATCTGGTAGGTGACTTCGTCGCCAATCAGGGCGATACCATAGGCCGACTTGGTGACGATGATCGGCTCGGTGACATCGACTTCCCAGGTATCCACGGCGGAGACGAGCTGGTTGTTGACCGTTCCGGTGACGGTGGCCGCATTGGAAATGGCGCCCCGCGTGACGTCATCGTTGTCCACCTCGTAGCCCGTGCCAGCGCCGCAGGGCGTCGTGGGGGCGGTCACCACCCAGACGGCGCGCGGAGGCAGGCTGGCCTGCGTCCCGATCGTGCCCAGGTTGGAGTCCTGCAAGGTGAGGTTGGTGATGGTGCTGAGCTGGCCCGTGTTGGTGATCGTGTAGGTATAGGTGATGCACTGGCCGCGCGTGGCGACGACCCGGTTGGCCGCCTTATCGATGGTCAGCGGGTTGACGACCTGGACATTCCACTGGTTCGAGTCCGCGACCCGGTCGCCGCTCACGCGCCGCGTGCCGGTCACGGTCGCGGTGTTGGTGATGGTGCTGTTCCGGCGGGTCAGGTCGGTGAGCGTCACCTGATAGCTGAACTTGCCGTAGGCCATTCCACCGGGCGTGCCCGCGATCGGATCGGCGGGAGCCAGACTCAGCGTCTCCGCGTAAGGCCCGGTCACGGCCGTGCCATCGTAGGGCGCGATCAGGACGTGGCCGTTCAGGCAGTCCGTCGACGTGGTCGGGCAGAGCGCGTCGCTCAACGTGACCCCGTCGATGATCTCGTCCGAGATGTTCTCGATGACGAACTCGTAGTTGATGGTGTCTCCGACCGCGGCATTGTTCACGTTTGCCGTCTTGGTCAGGCGAATTTGCGTTGGCAGGACGTTGATAGTGGCGGTGCCGAAGAAGCTGCGTTCCAAACCCTGGTCATCGCGCCCGGTGATTCGCACCAGGATGGTCAGCGGGTCGGGGTCCGAGGACTGTACCGTGCGGGTGAATTCCGCGAATGCGCTTTCGAAGGGGGCCAGGTCATCCGGCACGGTGGTTGGACCGGAGCCGAAATTGATCTGGAGCTGGGTGGGGGCGCCCCCGCCGCTCACGACTTCCCAGTAGCCGACGATGTCGGTCAGCGTGATCCGGCCGATGTTGGCGATGCCCACGTTGTACAGGACGGGCAGGCCGGGGCCCTGTTCGTCCGGCGGGTTGGACGAGACCGTGATGAACAACTGGGCGTCGCTGATGTCCACGATCTCGGAGGTCGAATCGGACAGTCCTGGCGTCGTGGTGAGGACCTCGATCACGTTCACGAGCGGGTCGGGATCGCTGCCGGCGACGGTGTAGGGCACGCTGAAGGAGTAGGTAGTCCCTGCGGGCAGTGACAGGCCGGTGGGCGGGATGCCACCGACCTGGCCGACCAGGCTGTCATTGATCGACTGGATGACAAAATCCTGATCTGGAGTCAGGTTGGTCACGGCGATGTCGTAGGTGATGGTATCGCCGCGCAGCGCCGATGTCCGGTCGGCGGTCTTGGTGATCTGGAGGCGATCGTCAAGGATGTCCACGAACACCGAGGCCGAATCCGAGATGATGGAGCCGGTGGTCGTAGTTGCCCTGACGGTGGCCGTCGTGCGGGTGGTGTAACCGAAGGGGTCCGGATCGCTGGGCTGGATGGTATAGACGAACGAGCCAGAGACGGAGCCACCGGCCGGGATGGATGTGCTGGTCAGGTTGACCTGACCGCCCGTGCAGCCGACGCCCGCGCCGGGTAGGGTACACAGCGGGAACGTGAGCGTGACGTTTACCAGCCCATCCGGCCCGGTATTGTTGACCTGGAAGCCGTACTGGACGGTGTTGTTGGGAAGCTGGCGGTTGGGCGTAACCGTCATGACCAGTTCCAGCGCGGGATTGGTCTTATCCACGCTGGCCGTCCAGTTGTCGCCGACATTGGTGCCTCGCGGCGAGACGCCGACGGCGGTCACGATATTGATCAGGGGATCGGCGTCACTTTCCTTGACGGTATAGTTGACGGTGCGGGTGACGATATCACCGGCGGGCAGCGGATTGGGCACACCGGTGATGATGCCGGTCAGCGAGTCGACGACCGTGACGTTGTTGAGCGGCACGTCGCCATTGTTCTCGATCCGGATCGTGTAGGTGATGGTTTCGCCGACGGCCGCTTGCTGCACGTTGGCATACTTCAGCACGCGCAGCGAGGGAATCGCCTTGGTGGTCGTCGCACTGTCGCCAAATACCGCAGTGATGCCGGAAGCCTGGGCCTGAACCACCACGCTGTTCAGGACGGGGTTGGGGTACTCCGGCCGCATCGTACATGAGAAATTGCCAGTCGCCAGCGCGCCAATCGAGGCTGGCAGGCTCAGGGTGCTCATCAGGCCTTCAATGGTCGAGCCTGGAGTCGGGGTACATGCCCCGAATGTGCTCGTCTCGAAATAGACGTCGTTGATGAAGTTCAGGGTGGTGGCAATGGCGCGGTTGTTGACGACGGTCAGCGTCCAGGTAATCGTGTCGCCGACTTCGACGGCGGCGCTGGCGGTCAGGTCGACCGAGATGTTGGGGCCGTCGACGCGGAAGGTCAGATTGTTGGTGGAACCCGTGTCCTGGTCGCAGACGACGCCTATGCTTGGAAAAGTGCCCCAGGCATTCCAGCGGTAGTCCATAACAACCGGGTCCGAGGCCCGGGCCGTGTATTCGACATAGGCCTGGGCGACTTCTCCTGGCGAGAGGATGCCATCGAAGGTGATCGGATTGCCGGAGAGATCGGTCCAGATGGGATCGATGTCAACCCGGTTGAGGGCGTTATTCCAGTCCATGCGGACATTGCCCTGAACTCCGGTCGCATCGACCGCCGCCGTGTTGGTCACGCGCACGACGATGCGCACCAGGTCGCCCGGCGTGACCTGGATCAGGCTGCCTGTGAATCCGCCGGGGTAGAAGTCGTTGTGCAGGATATTGCGGTTGCCGAAAATCGTAGAGACGGTGTGCAGTTCCCAGAGCTGCACGCTCAGCCGATTGCCAGAGTCATTCGGGCAGACTGCCGGCGGCGTGGCGCCACTGGGCCGCTCCGGTATTTCGGCGGGTTGCGCCGCGGCCTCCTCGCCGGCATAGGCGCGCGGCGCGGCCTCCGGCTGGATCAGGCCGGAAGCGTTCAGGACCAGCAGCACGATATAGAGCAGAGTGAGGGCAGACCGCAGCCACTTCCTAGACATAAGCTTCCCCCGCAGGATAAGGCCAGGATCGGGCTTTCCCCGGCCGCAGCAGTCGCACGGATTATCGAGGAAACATGAGTTTATAGATCGCCACTAGATATCATTATCAGCTTTCGTAGAGCCAAGCGGCAAGTGTCAGAAGGTACTATTTTGTTACAGTGTTGTGCAAGTTCGGTAAGGTTACAGTCAACGGGCATCGAGACCCGCGTAGCTTTCCAGCAGGCGCACTGCCTGAGCCGGCCAGCCGCAGACCTGCTGGGCCGCCTGAAGCGCGGCCTGCCACGCCTGGCGCGTGTCTGGATTCTCCAGCCGGATGATGGCTTCCGCCAGTGTTTCCGGCTGATCGGCATCCCACAGCGAACCGATCGGATATTCCACGAGAAAGTGGGCCAACGCCGGGGTCCGGGTCGAGAGCACCGGCAGGCCGGCGGCGATCGCTTCCAGCAGTTTGGTGGGGACCGAGAGCGCGTAGTTTGGCTCGGATGCCGTGATGGCGATCAGGGATGCGTCCGCGTTCTGGATGGCGGCGCTGACTTCGGCAGAGGCGATCGGCGGATGGAAGTGGACCTGCCGGCCGACGCCCAGCGACTCCGCCAGCGCGGCCAGCGCCGCCTTCTGTTCGCCGTCTCCCAGGAAGGTCAGGTGAACATCCGGCGGGCAGAGGGCCACGCCTCTGACCAGTTGATCCAGACAGCGTCCCCGGCGGATCAGGCCCCCGGTGTGGATCAGCCACAGGCGCGCGCCTTCGGGACGAGGCAGGGGCGTGGCATTTCCCACACACGTAACCCCATTAAGTATGGTCACCGGGCAGGCGCATCCCCACCGGCGGGCCATGAAGTCAGCTCGATAGGGGCTGTTGGCCAGGATCAGATTGGCCCGGCGGGCCAGGCGGCGTTCCAGGGCGCGTTCCACGGCGAGGCGCAGCCGGGGCCAGGGATGGGGAGGCTCCGGATAGCGGTAGAGATACAGCTCGTGGGCGTCGTAGACCAGGCGAGTCTTGCGGCGTTGGCCCAGGCGGGCCAGGGCGACCATCACCAGGGCCGGGAAGTCGTGGGCATGCCAGATGTCGGCGGATTGACGGCGCAGACTACCGAGCAGGGCCAGTCCCTGGAGCACGTGGCGCAGCCGCTTGAGCAGCGGCAACCGGCGCAGGGCCTCCAATTCTGGCCCGTAGCGGAAGCGGCGGATTTCCCAGAGGCCCGCGGATTCGTGATCGGGCAGCGGGCTGGAAGCGTCGTGCGTGCCGATCACGCTGACCGGGTAGCCCGCCTCCGCCAGGGCAGCCGCTTCGTTGCGCACCCGGGTGTCAAACGTGACCTCGTTGAGGACGAGCATCACAACCCGTGGACTGCCAGGGCTGACATGCTTGATCATGATTGATATACTCTATGTTTATGAACTGTACAGGTATCCAGATTGGGGCAACGCAACATTGAAAATATACACGAAAACCGGGGATAGCGGCGACACGGGCCTCTTTGGTGGGGGCCGGGTGCGCAAAAGCGGCATCCGGGTCGAGGCGTATGGAACCGCCGATGAACTCAATTCGATCCTGGGACTGGTGCGCGCCTACGGCTTGCCGGAACCGGCCGACCGGTGGCTGGTGGACGTCCAGAACGATCTGTTTTGTCTGGGGGCTGACCTGGCGACCCCGATGGAGGCCAAGTCCGCCTGGATCGTGCGCCTGGAGATGGCGGCAGTGACGCGCCTGGAGCAGGTGATCGACCAGATCGAGGTAGACCTGCCGCCGCTTAAGAACTTCATCTTGCCCGGCGGCGCGCCGGCGGCAGCCGCGCTTCACGTGGCCCGGACGGTCTGCCGGCGGGCGGAGCGCATTGCCGTGCAGTTGAACGACGAGCAGGAGATCAACCCGACCGTCCTGATCTATCTCAACCGCCTTTCGGATTTGCTGTTTGTCCTGGCGCGTTGGGTCAATATCCGGCTCGGACAGAGCGAAACCGAATGGCAGTCGGGCGGGCGTTCAGACCCGGCCTAGAGGTCGGCGGCCAGACGGAATCCGACCACGTTATCCTGGCCGTGCGGGTAGTAGCAGTAACGGGCCGCGCAGCGCGCGTCATCCGGCCCGTGATACCAGGAGCCGCCCCGGACGATCTGCGGCTCTGCGGCGGCTCTGGGATTGGCCGGTTGGTCCAGGGCGAGCGGGTAGCGGCGCAGGGGGGAATCGCACCATTCCCAGAGGTTCCCGGCCATGTCCGCGCAGCCGAACGGGCTGTCCCCCAGGGGGGAGAACTGGCCAACCGGCGTGGGGCAGGCCCGGCGCGGCGCGGGATCGGGGGCGTCCCAGCTATCGACCGTCTCCGGCGCGGTGTTGGCATAGGCCGGCTCCCAGCGATTACCCCAGGGATAACGCCGTCCGTCTGTGCCCCGTGCGGCTTTCTCCCATTCCGGCTCGGTGGGCAGGCGGTAGGCTCCGCCGCTGACGTGGGACAGCCAGCGACAGTAGGCTGCGGCCGCGTGCCAGCTCACCCCCGCGACGGGCAGGTTGGGATCGTCCGACCAGTCCGGGTCCGACCAGTATTCGGGCTGAGTGATCCGGTTTTGTTCTCGCCAGCGCCAGCCAGACTCGCTCCAGAAGACGCTGTCCAGGTATCCCCCCGCTTCGACGAAGGCCGCGAATTCGCCGACCGTCACGGGATAGCGCCCGATCTGGTAGGCGGGCAGAGTCAGGGTATGCAGGGGCTGCTCCCTGGCGTACCACTCCATCCGGTTGCCGTGCGCCGTGCGCCCCAACTGCCGTACTTCGCGCGGGTCGGTGCCCATCAGGAAGGGACCGGCGGGAATCGTCACCATAGCCGGATGAGGCACGTTCGGCGCTGCTTGGGGGTTGGAGCTTGCCTGAGACATCGTTTCTACCCAATCCAGGTGCCCTGGCAGGCGGGGCGGCGGCGAAGGGGCGTCCTCTAGAGCAGACCCAGGTGGCCGAGCAAGGCATCCATCCCCAGGATGTAGCTCCGCCAGCCGAATCCGCAAATCTGGCCCAGGCAGACCGCCGCCAGCATCGAGCGGTGGCGGAAGGATTCCCGGGCGTGAATGTTGCTGAGGTGGACTTCGACCACGGGCAAATCGATGCTGGCGATCGCGTCCCGCAAGGCGATGGAGGTATGGGTGTATGCGCCTGGGTTCATCACCACGCCGCCCGCCCAGTTGCGCGCGATGTGCAGGGTATCGATCAACACGCCTTCGTGGTTTGACTGCTGGATGCGCACGGTGACGCTCCGGGCGAGCGCGTGCTCCTTGATACGATCGTTGATGTCGTCGAGCGTCAGGGAGCCATAGACCTCCGGCTCGCGCTGGCCGAGCAGGTTGAGGTTCGGGCCGTGGAGTATCAGGAACTCCATGCTTATGCTCCGCTCATTTCGGTTAAGACGGATATGACAACGCCGGGGTCTATATTCTCCATAATAAACGGTTTTCCAATCTCCTTCAAGAGCACGAATCGCGCCCGGCCGTGTTCCCACTTTTTGTCGGTCGCCATCGCCTCCCACAGGCTTTCTGGATCGTAGCGGCCCAGCCGGGTCGGCAGTTCCAGATGCCCCAGCAGCTCCTCGACCTGGGCGATCAGGGCCGGGTCGCACTGGCCCAGGCGGGCCGAGAGCCTGATCGCCGCAACCAGCCCGACCGCCACGGCCTGCCCGTGCTTCCAGGTGTAGCCGCTGATCTGTTCCAGGGCGTGGCCGAACGTGTGGCCGAGATTCAGGAAGGCGCGCACGTTCTGCTCGTAGGGGTCCTGCTCGACCACGGCAACCTTGACGGAGACCGCGCGTGGCACGAATTCGGCGGCCCGCTCGCGAACCAGCAGGGCGGGATCGAGCAGGCCGGGATCGGCCAGCAGACCGTGCTTGACCACCTCGGCCAGGCCGCAGCGCCATTCGACCTCCGGCAGGGTGGTTAGCACATCGGTGTCGACGACCACCATCTCCGGCTGCTTGAAGGCCCCGACCAGATTCTTGCCTTCCGGCAGATCGACGGCCGTCTTGCCGCCGACGCTGGAATCGACCATTGCCAGCAGGCTGGTGGGCACCTGGACGAGCCGCACCCCGCGCATGTACGACGCGGCCGCGTAGCCCATGATGTCACCGATCACGCCGCCGCCCAGGGCCAGGACAATGCCCTTGCGGTCGAGGCCGAGCCTGACCAGACCGCTGTAGATGGCCTCCAGGGTAGGCAGGGTCTTGTAGATTTCGCCGTCCTCGATGGTAAGGACGACGCTGTTAGGCAGCCGATCCGCCAGCGGGCGGGCATACAACGGCGACAGCGTGGTATTCGTGCCGATGACCGTCCGCGCGGTGAGCCTGTGTTCCTGGAGGAGATCGGGCAGCCGCCGGAGCGCGCCCGGCTCGAAATAGATGGGGTAGGAGCCGTCCGGTGTTTTTACGGGAATCGTGAGTGCCATAGCTTGATGATCACCTCCACGGTTTCTTCAGGGGTCAGGGTGGTCGTATCGACGTGATGGGGCAGGGCCGCATAGGCGGCCGCGCGCTCCGCCAGCAGTTCCCGGATGCGGGCTTCCGGATCGGCGGCCTGGAGCAGGGGACGGTCGCTCTCGCGCAGACGGGCCAGCAGGCTGTCCGGCGAGGCTTCCAGGCAGATCACCAGGCCGGTGGCGGCCAGGCGCGCCCGGTTGGTCGCGTCGACGAGCGCGCCGCCTCCGGTGGCGATGACCAGGCCCTGCCGGGCAGCCAGCTCCTGGCAGAGATCGCGCTCCATTCGCCGGAAAGCGGCCTCGCCCTGGGCGGCGAAGATGGCGGGGATGGTCTGGCCGGCGCGCTCTTCCAGGACGGCGTCCATGTCGATGAACGGGCGGCCCAGACGCTCGGCCACCAGACGCCCGACCGTGCTCTTGCCGGTGCCCATGAAGCCGGTCAGGATCAGATTGGCGCGGTCGGGGGCTGGATCGGTCATTCGGCCGGCCAGTCGTAGCCAAAGCGCCAGGGTTCGTTTCGCATAGTCAGTTCATCCAACCGACCCTGACGCAATGCCTGAAAGCGTGCCCGAAGCTCCCCCAGGCTGTCCCCGCCCAGCTTCTCCAGCAGGGCATCCGCCAGCACGAAGGCGACCATCGCTTCGCCGACGACGACCGCGCGCGGCACGGCGCAGAAGTCGGAGCGCTCGTAGACGGTCGGCGCGGGCTGGCCCGTCGCCAGATCGATCGACTCGATCGGGGTCAGGGTGGTGCTGATCGGTTTCATGGCGGCGCGCACGATCAACGGCTCGCCGGTGGTCATGCCGCCTTCCAACCCGCCGGCCCGGTTGGTCCGGCGGCGCAGCGCGCCCTGCTCGGCCGTGATCGCGTCGTGCACCGACGTGCCGTAGTGGCGCGTATTTTCGAAGGCCGTGCCGATCTCCGCGCCTTTGATGGACTGGATACTGCCCATCGCGCCAAGCAGGCGGCCGGTCAGGCGGCGGTCGTAGTGAACATGGCTGCCCAGTCCCGGCGGCAGGCCCAAAGCCGCGATCTCGAAGACGCCGCCCAGGGTGTCGCGGTCGATCTTGGCCTGGTGGATCGCGGCCCGCATCGCTTCCGTCGCGGCCGGATCGGGACAGCGCACCTCGCTCGTCTCGGCGGCGGCGAAGCGTTCCTCATAGGGCATGCTCGCGGGCAGGTCGGCCTGAACCCGGCCGATGCAAACCACGTACCCGCCGATGGCGATCCCGAATTCGGCCAGCAGCTTCTTGCACACCGCGCCTATGGCGACCCGCATGGCGGTTTCGCGCGCGCTGGCGCGTTCCAGCGAGAGGCGCAGATCGTCGTAGTCATACTTGAGCGCGCCGGTCAGGTCGGCATGGCCGGGACGCGGGGTGGTCATGGGGGGGATGTCCCTCTCGGCCCAGTTCTTCCAGTCGCGGTTGTGGATGATCAGGCCGATGGGAGCGCCGGTCGTGCGCCCGGCCATAACCCCGGCGGTGAAGTGGATTTCGTCGCGCTCGATCTGCATCCGGCCCCCGCTGCCATACCCTTCCTGGCGGCGGGCGAGGTCGGAGGCGAGGTCCTCCGGGGCGAGGGGCAGGCCGGCCGGCATGCCTTCCAGGATGCCGGACAGCAGCGGACCGTGGGATTCGCCCGCGGTCAGGAAACGGAGTCGGGAAGGGGTCATTGGGCCAATACCTGTCTGGCGGCGTCGAGCATCAGGTCGATGGGGGCTTCAGTCCCGGTCCAGCGCTGGAACGCGGCCGCGCCCTGTTGTACGAGCATCCCCAGGCCACTGACCGCGTTCAGTCCGGCGTCCTGAGCCTGGCGGACGAGCAGCGTTTGCTCCGGCCGGTAGACCATATCGTAGACAAAAGCGGTTGGTGGAAACGGGATGCCATCCGGCCAGGGTGAGGCCGCGGTGTTGGGCCACATGCCCACCGGCGTGCAGTTGACGATCAGATCGACCGGGGTCTTCAGCTCAGCCAGCCGGTCGGGGGTCATCGTCCGGATTTGCATCCGCCACTGGGTGGATTCGATGGGGTGTTCGGCGTCGCCCAGCCGGAGGCCGCTCTGAATGCTGCGGATCAGCTCCAGGCCGCGGCCCGGCGTGCGCGAGACGATCATGATCTGGAAGCCCAGGCGCGCCAGGACGTAGGTCGCCGCGTGAGCCGCGCCGCCCGCGCCCAGGATCAGGGCCAGCATTCCCGGACGCGGATCGGGCAGGTGGATCAGCAGATCGCGCTGGAAGCCCAGGATGTCCGTGTTGGTCCCCTGCCAGATCGGCGTGGGATCGGCGAGCGCGGTGACGGTATTGACCGCGCCGACCGCCCTGGCTTCGGGCAGGATCGAGTCCAGATGGGGCAGGATGGCCTGCTTGTGGGGGACGGTCACGTTGAAGCCCAGCACCCCGCGCGCGTGCAAATCGCGCAGGGTGCGCTCCAGCTTATCCGGAGGAACCGGGAATGCCTCGTAACGCCAGTTCAGGCCCAATGCCTTGAAAGCGGCATTGAACATGGCCGGGCTGGCGCTGTGCTCGACCGGCCACCCGATCAGCCCGACGGTTTTTGCGGCTTTTGCGGTGCTCAATGCACGTCCACTCCTAGCCTTGCCAGAGTCGCAGCGAAACCAGGGAACGAGTCGGCCACGCAGCCGGCCCCCTCGATCTGGCTGGGGCCGCGCGCGACGAGCGCGGCGATCGCCAGGCTCATCGCGATCCGGTGATCGTCGTGGCCGTCCAGGGTGGCGCCGTGCAGCGGCTGCGGGCCGGACAGTTGGAAGCCATCCTCCGCTTCCAGGATGACCGCGCCCATCTTGCGCAGCTCGCCCGCCATGACGGCGATGCGGTCGGTTTCCTTGACGCGCAGCTCGCGGGCGTCGCGCACCGTGGTCTGGCCTTCGGCGCGCAGCGCGGCGATCATGAAGGCGGGGAACTCATCGATCATGCGCACCACGGTTTCGCCGCCGACTTCGACGCCGCGCAGGCTGGCCGAGCGAATCGTCACCCGGCCCACGGGATCGCCGCCCGCTTCACCCAGGACTTCCATTGTAACATCAGCGCCCATCGCCGCTAACACATCGACCAACCCGGTTCGGGTCGGGTTGAGGCTGACGTGCTCCAGAGTTACGGCGCTGCCGTCCAGGATGGAGGTGGCCACGATCAGGAAGGCCGCCGAGGAGAAGTCGCCGGGGATGGTCATGCCCAGCGCCCGGAGCGGGCGGCCGGGGATGAGGGTGACGCGCCCGCCGTCGACGCGCAGCTCGGCCCCCATCGCGGAGAGCAGGCGCTCGGTGTGGTCGCGTCCGGGGCCGGATTCCACGACGGTGGTCGGGCCTTCGGCAAACAGCCCGGCCAGCAGGATGGCGCTCTTGACCTGGGCGCTGGCGACGGGCAGGGCGTACTCAATGCCGCGCAAGGGGGCCGGCTCGAAGTGCAGGGGGGGATAGCCGCCGGCGCTGCTCACGCAAGCCCCCATGCGTTCCAGCGGCTCCGTGACCCGGCGCATGGGGCGGCGGCGAAGCTGCTCGGAGCCATCCAGGGTACTGGGGAACGGCTGGCCGGCCATGATCCCGGCCAGCAGGCGGATGCCGGTTCCTGCGTTGACGAGATTGAGCGAGTCGTCGGGCGGCTGGAACGCGCCGCCGTGGACGATCAGCGCAGTCGGCGCGGGCCGTTCGATGGTGATGCCAAGCCGGCGGACGGCGTTGAGGGTGGCCGTGGTATCTCCGGCGGGGAGCCAGCCTTCGACGCGGCTGATCCCGGACGCCATCGCCCCAAACAGGATGGCCCGGTGGCTGATGCTCTTGTCGCCGGGGACGCGGGTCGTCCCGCGCAACGGCCCGCCGGGGGCCAGGCGCAGGACGTCGGGATCGACAGGTTGGGCGCTCGATGGGTCAAACGAGGTCGGTGACATGGTGTGCCTGGCAGATCGTGCTGCCGGATAAGTCCGTTAGCGCAGGTGTTGCTCCGCCCAGGCCTCGCGGGAGTCGTGGGCGGCTTGCAGCAGGGCTTCGAGCTGGGTGTTGTCCTGGGCGACCAGCGACGCTTCCAGAATCGCGAGCTGGACGCGGTACAGGGCGAGCAGGCGCATGATGGCGGTCCGATTGGTGCTGATGATGTCGGTCATCATCCGTACGCTGCTGCCGGCCAGCCGGGAGGTATCCCGAAAGCCCCCCGCCGCCAGCTCCCAGATCGTCGGATCGATCTGGCCCTCGGCGCTGATGGTGTTGACCAGGGAGGCGCTGAGCAGGTAGGGCAGGTGGCTGATCCCGGCGACCAGGCGATCGTGGCGGATGGCATCCATTTCGATCGGGACGGCCCCTATCGCGTCGACCAGTTCGAGGGCGCGAATCCGGGCGGCGGGGGTGGCCCGGCGCGGCGGGCACAGGACGAACGGGCGGCCCCGATAGAGCGTGGCTTCGGCGGCCTGGAGGCCGCTCTGCTCCTTGCCGCACATCGGATGGCCGCCCATCGCCTGGATGCCGATGGGCAGATTGCCCATCTCCTCGCAGATTTCGGCCTTGGTGCTGCCCAGATCGAGCAGCAGGGTATTGGAGCGGAGGTAGCTGCCCAGCCGGTTGTGAAGCATCTCCAGGATGATGCGCACCGGGGCGGCCAGGATGACGGTATCGGCATCCTGGACGCCCTCGCGGAGATCGGTGGTGCCCCGGTGGATGATTCCGCCCTTAAATGCATCCTCCAGGGAGTCTTGATCGGGATCGACGCCCGTGATGCTGCTGACCTTGTCGCGCAGGGCCAGCGCCAGGGAGCCACCCATCAGGCCAAGTCCCACAATGGCGACAGTCTGTCGTTCGAGCGAGCGAGTCATGCGGTTCTGTCCACGGCCTCGGCCACGCGCCGGATGGCGCGCATCATGTCCGCGAAGCGCTTTGGGGTCAGCGACTGCATCCCGTCGGAGACGGCTTCTTCCGGTTTGGGATGAACTTCGACGATCAGGCCGTCGGCTCCGGCGGCGATGGCGGCCTTCGCGGCCGGTTCGACGTACTGCCAGTAGCCGGTCGCGTGGCTGGGATCGGCGATCACGGGCAGGTGGGTGCGCTCCTTGAGGACGGGGATGGCGTTGATGTCGAACGTATTGCGGGTGTAGCGCTCGAAGGTGCGAATGCCGCGCTCGCACAGCATGACGCGGGTGTTGCCGTGGCTGAGGATGTATTCCGCCGCCATGAGCAGTTCTTCGATGGTGCTGCTCATGCCGCGCTTGAGCAGGACGGTATGCTGGGCCTTGCCGACGGCATGCAGCAGGGCATAGTTCTGCATGTTGCGCGCGCCGATTTGCAGCACGTCCGCGTAATCGCAGACCAGGGGCACCATCGACGAGTCCATGACCTCGGTTACGACGGGGAGGCCGGTCTGCTCGCGGGCTTCGGCCAGGTACTTGAGGCCTTCTTCACCGAGGCCCTGGAAGACATAGGGCGAGGTGCGCGGCTTGAACGCGCCGCCGCGCAGCGCGGTCGCCCCCGCTTCCTTGACGGCGTGAGCGGTCTCCAGGATTTGTTCCCGGCTTTCGACCGAACACGGGCCGGCCATGACGATGATCTTGCGGTCGCCGACCTTCGAGCCGTTGAGCGGGACAAGGGTATTGGCGGCATGGAAGTCGCGGCTGGCCAGCTTGTAAGGATGGCTGACCGGCATGGTGCGCTCGACGCCATCCATCATCTGGAATTGCTCGGCGTACTCGCGGATATTGCCATCGCCCACGATGCCGATAATCGTGCGCTCTTCGCCGTCGCTGAGATGGGCTTCGTAGCCCAGCTTCTTGACGCGGGCGATGACGGCGGAGATTTCCTTGGTGGTGGACCCAACTTTCATCACGACAATCATCATCCTCGATCTCCTTGCTAGCCTTGGTGGCGTGCCGGTTCAGGTTGTGGCCGGTGATCACCGGTCATTTCAGGTTGAGCGCGATCCGGGCGGAGGACTTCGGCTCCCCGGATGTAGACGTGGTGGATGTCCTTCTGGGTACGGCGCGTGTTCCAGTGAATCAGGACCCGGATGCAACGCGGCGGACTGTTGGGCGGGGCCATTTCCAGGGTCGTGAGCAGGGCCGTATCCACCCATCCAAGCTGGCGCGCGGCAACCGCCGGATAGGCCGCGGTCAGATCGGGGGTGACGGTGAAGATCACGCTGGCGACATCGTCCTGCTCGATCCCATTGGCGCTGATGATCTCCTCCAGCAGGGCGCGCGTGGCTTCATGGATCGCGTCCGCCGTGTCGGCTTCGGCCAGCACGGCGCCTCGGATACCTCGGCAGGCCCAGGGGGGTTCGGACATAGTGCTCACCTTTCCATCGATTGGCGCGAAAACAAAAAAGCGCAGGGGCGTTATCCCTGCGCTTTGACTTCCTGGTATGCCGCGCTTAAACCGCAGCAGATAACGCCCGACCCGGTGCTATGTCTCCCCAATAATAAAAGTAAAAGCCGAAATAACCGCGCATGCGGTCACTGGCTTGTTCTTTCGGAAGGAGATTCGCGAGCGGCATGGATCGGGACTCTCTGGCTGCAAACGCTGGATACAGGATAGCGGCTTTACGGGACGCTGTCAACAAATCGCCCCACTGAGTTTTCCCAGGGGGCGATTGGACAGATTGGTTCGCGCGACCGGATTACCAGTTGGCGTGCACGTGCTCCCGGATATAGGCGTCGTAGACGGCCCGGACGTTGTCCATGAACGGCCGGGGCAGCGGCGCCAAACTGGCCGCTTCCACGTTCTGGCGGGCCTGGGCGGGCCGCTTGGCCCCAGGGATTGCGCAGGTCACGGCGTCGAACATCGTGATCCAGCGCAGGGCCGCGCCGACCATGTCGTAGCCGGGCGGCAGGGCCGCCTTCAGCTCGTCCACGGCCCTCAGCCCAACCTCGTAGGGCACGCCGGAGAAGGTTTCGCCGACGTCGAACGACTCGCCGTGGCGGTTGAAGTTACGATGATCGTCGGCGGCGAAGGCAGACTGAGGGGTCATCTTGCCGGTGAGCAGCCCGCTGGCCAGCGGCACGCGGGCGAGGATGCCCACCTGCTTTTCTTTCGCCAGCGGGAAGAATTCCTCGGCGGGCTTGAGCCGGAACATATTGAAGATGATCTGCACCGACTGAATGTTGGGATAGCGTCTGACGGCGGTGAGGGCTTCGCTCACCTTTTCGACGCTGATGCCGTAGTAGCGAATCTTGCCCTCGCGGACGAGACGCTCCAGGGCGTCGAAGGTCGAGTCCTGCTCGTAGGCCGGGGTGGGCGGGCAATGAAGCTGAACCAGATCGAGCGCCTCCGTCTCCAGGTTCTTGAGGCTGCGCTCGATGAACCCGGCCAGGTTGGCGTAGTTGTAGCCCGCGGCGGTATGTGGATCGAGCCGCCGCCCGGCCTTGGTCGCCACGAAGACCTTCTCGCGCCGGGCCTTCAGCGTCTGGGCGATCAGGCGTTCGCTGCGTCCATCTCCATACACGTCCGCCGTGTCGATGAAGTTGACTCCCAGGTCGATGGCGGTATTCAGCGCGCCCAGCGCTTCTTCGTCCGTGACACTGCCCCAGGCGCCGCCGATGGCCCACGCGCCGAAGCTGATCACCGAGACCTGCATGTCGGTCCGGCCGAGTTGTCTATATTCCATGCGTGCCGTCTCCTCTACTGTGTGTGAACGCGGCCAGTTACGGCCGGTGTCCGCTGCGACGAAAAGCCAGGGGGAGCAGGCCAACCGCCAGCGCCACCAGAATCCAGGGACCGGCCTGAACAGCCAGATCGAACACCGGCTCAGGCAGTAGCCTCCACAGCACTGTGGCGGCCGCGATACCAACCGTGGTCAGGATCAGTCCGGAGGGCAGCAGCCGAGCCATCTGGCGGCGGTTGGCCGCCGCGGTCAGCAGGATGGCGCTGCCCAGAAGGGCCACGAACAGCGGCCAGGTGCGGCCGAGGCCGCCGCCCAGACCGGGTTCCAGGACCATCCAGCAGCCCAATGCTCCCCAGAGCAGACTCAGCATCCCCAGGAAGAACGCGCCGTACGCCCGGCGCTGCCGATCCCGCCAGTAGGCCACCAGCACCACGGCCAGGCCCACGGCCGCGATCAGGACGATCAGGCCCGGCACCAGGATCATGCCGCCGGACAGGGCCGGCCAGAGAAGAATCACCCCCAGCGCAATCAGCAGAATCGCCGCCATGAAGGAGGATAACCCAGGCTGGCGCGCGGCCTGTCCGGCCAGTGGGGTGGACAGCGCGCCTTCCGGCGGGGGCGCTGACGGCTCGGCCGGGGAGGGTATCGGCTCCTGCTCTGGCCCGGCGCTCTCCCCCACGATCGCGGCTGGCGCGGTTTCCTGTTCCAGGGCGTCGCCGTCTGGTCGTGGGGCGGGGCTGTCCAGGGGTTCCGGCTCCGGGGCCGGCAGGTCTTCGTCGGGTAATGGGTTGCGTGGTGATTCCAGGTCTGACATAGATGTTTCCCCCGCAGGGTGATGACGCACGTGTATTGTAGCAGAGGAGGCAGAGGTCTGCCCAATCCACGGACCGGCACGAGATGACGGAATAAAGAAATGCTGAATTTTGAATTATTAATTTTTAATTAAATGCGTAGCGTTTTGTCTTCAATTCAAAATTCAAAATTAAGTATTCAAAATTGTGTCAGGTTGCCAGCCGGGAGGAGAGCGATTATGATGCTTGGCGTGCCCTGTGACCCTGTTCATCCAGAAAGCCGTCCGCCCATGCCCAGAGCGACCATGATCGTGACCTCCACCCTGCGGGAGTCCATGTCCAGTATTGCCGAAGCCATCTGCCAGGTGTGGGAAGCGGACGTCGATACCCCGGCCGTCTATGCCGAACACTGCCGGGCTCAGAACGCCGACCTAGAGCACTCCGTTCTGGCCACGACGCCGGACGGCCGGTTGGTGGGAATCGGGATGCTGTGCCGGCGCGGGGAGCGCGGCTTCGTGCTGGATTTTGGGATCACGCCTCCGTATCGCGGCCAGGGATTGGGGCACCAGCTCTTTGCGGCTCTTGTGGAGCGCATGCGGGCGGCCGGCTTGCGCGAAGTCTCGCTGATGGTCAACGCCGAGAATGTGGCGGCAATCCGAATCTATTTGCAGGCGGGCTTCCAGCAGATGCGCGAGATGGTGACTCTGCGCGGCAAGGTGGCGGCCTACGCGCCGGCCAGCGCGAGCGAAGTGCGCCAGGACCTAGCGGCAACGATCCTGGCCTGGTACGGGAGCGGCAAAGCCGCGCGCCCGTATTGGGAGCGCGAGCTGCCCGCGCTGCTGGCGATGAGGACGCGCGCCTTTGAGAACCGGCGCGGCTTTATGCTCGTCCGTCGCTCACCGTTCTTTCGCCAGGTCGATATCGTACACCTGGGCCTCGATCCGGCGGCCGTAATCGAAGACGTGAACGGCCTGGTGTATGCGGCCAGCGCGGTCTTTGGCGACGATCTCCCGCTGGCGCTGGTCGACGAGCCGGAAGGCAGCCGGGCCTGCCAGCAGTTGCTCGATTTGGGCTTCCGGGAGGTCGAGCGAAACCACGAGATGCGATTGACCCTCTAAGCAGCCCTAGCGCAGCGGCCTGGGGCTGGTATCGCGCACGATCAGGTCGTCGAAACAGGCGGTTGTGTTAGGCTCGACCCCCAGGGCGACCGTGCCGCCCAGCCAGTGTGAGTCGATATCGACCCCAACCAGCCGCCCGTTGAGGAAGAACGCGATCCGGTTGTCCAGCGCCACGACGATCAACTCCATCCACTCCGGCCAGGTGCCGGCGTCGTCGCGGGGAACCTCTTCCTGGAACAGGACGCGCTGCTCGCCGGGGGTTTGCAGGGAGACGGTGAACGTATAGCGCGCGTCCCAGGTGCGGGTGAGATCGAAGCGATACTGATCCAGGTTGGCGCCGGTGATGGTCGGCACGGCGCGCGCGCCCAGCCAGGCGGTGCCGCTGCTCCCCTGCGGGAAGTGAATCATGACCCTGGCGTAGAAGTCGCTCGAGTCGCTATACGTTCGCTGATCCTGCCCACGGCCGAAGATGGTGCGATCCTCGGAGATGGCCTCGCGCATCAGCCGCCATGTGGGGCGGTCGAGGTAGGTCATGCAGTAGATCGTGCCGTGGTCGGGCTGGGTGCTGTCGGTGACGTACTGGCCCGGCCCAGGCTGGCCGCCTTCCCACCACCAATCCGTCCGGAAGGCGTTATCAAAGAATTCGTACCAGTCGTTGAGCAAATCCTGAATCTGGCGGGTGTTCAGGTCGGTCAGGATGTCAAACGCGAAGCGGGCATCCTCGCTGCCGGAGCGGGCGATTGCGGTGATCAGCACGTCGTCGAGCTGGAAAATGTCCAGATTGTGGGCCAGGAATGCGATGCTGCCTTCCGCAGGCGCTGCGGTGAGCGTGCCATCGAAAAAGAGCTGGCCGCTCCGGTAGATCAGCATGCGCTGGCCGACCAGGCGGATGAACAAATCGATCCAGTTGCCCCGCCCGTAGAAATTGGGGACGCCCTGTTCCTGAAGGACCTGACCCTCCGCGCTGACCACCCGAATCGCCAGATTGCCGCCGTTCAGATCGAGCAGGACGATCCCCTGGGGGCTTTCCCGTAGCACGATCTGCAAGCCGCCCTGGATGCTGAGCAGGCGCAGGCCGAGGCCGAAATCGGCCAGGGGCGGGGTGTTGGCCCGGATCAGCGCGTCTTTCTCCAGCCGGACGAACTGGTTACCCGCGTCTTCTAGGCCCATCGTGACGTTGGTTAGATTACTGCGTGTCCAGGTCGCCGGGAAGTCCGACCCCTGGAAGTGCTCGCTGGCGAGCAGGGGCTGCTCGATCTTGAGATCATCAATGTTGATGCCCTGCTGCTGGGCCACCGTCTGGAACAGGATCGCGCCGGGGGGCAGCGCGCCGGCGATCGTATCGTCGACCCGCGCGATCAACTGGTCGTCGAGGTACACGAAGATGCGCGCGCCTTCCACCCAGACCATGAGCTGATACCACCGCCCGCTCTGGATGGGGGCGTTGATCGTGCGCAGGACGCGCTCGTTGGTGCGGATGAGGTGGTCGCCATAGTTGCCCCGCCGGACGACCAGCAGCCCGGAGAAATACTCCAGGGCATAGTAGCCGCTTTCGGAGAAGGCGAAGAGCAGCCGGCCGCCGCTGGTGGGATCGGTGAGGCTGGTGCGGAAGGACACCACGAGGTCGCCGTCATTGGACAGCCATTCCGGCAGTTCAGTGCCCAGGATTTCGATGGGGTTGCCCAACCCGGCCCGGCCCTGCAGGTGGCGATTGCCGCCCTCGGTGATGATCCGCCAGTAATCCGGGTTGTAGTCCCAGCCGGCCAGCGAGTCGTCCCGCTCGAAATCGGCGACGTAGGGCATCCGGCCCAGCGGGACCGGAGTCGGCGATGGGATGGGCGTCTCGGTCGCCGTGGGGGTGGCACTGGGCGTCGCGCTCGGCGTTGGCGTGTCCGTGGGCGTCGGTGTGGCGGTGTTCGTCGCCGTGGGTGTGTCCGTCGGCGTTGCGGTGGCGGTATCTGTCGGCGACGGTGTGTCCGTCGGCGTGGTCGTGACGGTATGGGTTGCCGTGGGGGTCTCCGTCGGTGACGGCGTGTTCGTCGGAGTCGCGGTTGGCGTGTCTGTGGCGGTTGCCGTAGGCGTGTCCGTCGGCGTTGCGGTGGCGGTATCTGTTGGCGACGGCGTGTCGGTCGGCGTGGACGTGGCGGTATGAGTTGCCGTGGGGGTATCCGTCGGTGACGGCGTGCCCGTCGGCGTCATGGTCTCGGTATCCGTCGGCGAGGGTGTGTCGGTCGGCGTGTGCGACGGGGTGACGGTGACCGTCGGAGTTGCCGTGCTCGATGGTGTTGGCGTTGTCGATGGGGTGTCCGTGAGCGTCGCCGTGGGCGTTTCCGTCAGGGTGAGGGTCGGTTCGAGCGCGATCGCAGCCGGCGTATCCGAGGGCAGGGCCGGCGTCTGCGTGGCGCTGGGAGTTTCGGTGAGGGCCGCGCCGGCTGTGGCCGTGAGATGGGCCTGCGCGAGGGCGAGGGCGGTCTCGGTCGCGGAGAGGTTGCCCTGCCCGGCCGCGCTCGCGATCACCAGGATGGCGATGGCAAAAACCGCCACCAGCGCGATCCCGCCAACCACGAGCGCCGGGCTGGCCGCGAGGGCGCGCGGGCGCTGGACGGTCTTTTCGGCGGGCGGGGTGGGCGGAGTCTGTGCTGCTTCTTTCTGCGGGACGGTGGGTGGTTCCGGCGGCGCAGGCTCGGTTTCGCTGCCTGTCCTGGCGCGGCGCTCGGCCATCTCCTGGATGGTCGCCTGGGCCACCTGGCGCAGGGCCGTGGGGGTGACGTCGGCCGTGCTTTCCAGCGCTGATGCCAGATCGCGCACGAGATCGGCGACCGTCTGATAGCGATCGTCGGGGGCCTTGGCCATCGCCCTGGCGATGATCTCATCGATCGCGGGCGGCAGGTCCGGATTCAGGGCGCAGGCGGCCGGCACCGGCTCGTTGATGTGCTTGAGCACGATGCCCATCGGGGTTTCCGCCCTGAACGGGGGCTGGCCCGTGAGCATCTCGAACAGCATGACGCCCAGCGAATAGATATCCGAGCGCCCATCGACGTGAATGCCCATGCCCTGTTCCGGGGACATATAGCCGGGCGTGCCCACGGCGACACCGCTGGCGGTCAGCCCTTCGGTGCTCTCGATCATGCGCGCCACGCCGAAGTCGGTCAGGAAGGCGTTGCCTTCGGCGTCGATCAGGATGTTGGAAGGCTTGATGTCGCGGTGGACGACTCCATGACGGTGGGCATAGTCCAGGGCGGAGGCGATCTGCCGGAACAGGAAGACCACCTCGGCGTACGGCAACTGCCGGCGCTCCAGAATGTCCTTGAGCGTGCCGGTGGGCATGTAGCGCATGACGATGTAGGGCGGATCGGCAGTCGGGTTGTAGTCGTAGACCGGCAAGATGTGGGGGTGTTCCAGGCGGGCGATGAGTTGGGCTTCGCGCTGGAAGCGCTCCACGGCCGTCTGATCGAGGGCGATCGCCCGGTGGATGACCTTGATGGCGACGTCGCGTCCGACGCGCTCCTGAACGGCACGATAGACCGTGGCCATGCCGCCGTGGCCGATTTCCTCCACGATCAGATAGGACCCCAGACGTGTGCCGATCATGCGGTATCCTGCCGGAGGCCACCGGCGGTTTCAGGTGGGGACAAATGCCAGCCCGGTGAGGCGCATACACCCTGTGCCGGGGATTGTAGCATAGGATTTCGGGGGATGCACGCGGCCGCGCGGGCAGAATCGAGGCCGGAAAGGCGGCGAAGCGCCTGTGCGGCAGACAGAATCAGGCCCGGTTGCGCCTGCCGGGCCTTGACGAGTTCGGGTGGGTGCCAGACTGAATTCCGGGCGGCCGGTCAGACCTGGCTGAAATGCTCGATCAGGCTGGCCGTGAAGCGCAGGCTGGTGAAATAGTCGCGTTCCAGGATGTTCTCGTTGGGCGAATGGGCGCGGGTATCCGGGTGCCAGGTTGCGCCGGCCGAGATGACCGGGATGTTCAGCATGACGCTCAGCGGATACATGGGGCCGCTGCCCGCGAACCAGGGATACAGCACCGGCGTCTGGTTCCAGGTGTCCAGGCTGGCCTCGATGGCCGCGGTGCGCAGGGGCGACTCGATCGGGCTGCGGGCCGGTTTTTCCCCGCTGAGGCGCGTGATCTGAACGTCGGTGAATCCGCGCGCGTCCAGGTGACGGCGAAGGAGGTCTTCCACCAGGTCCGGGGTGAGGTCGGGCACCAGGCGAAAGTCCAGTTTGGCGCTGGCGACTGCGGGCAGGACGGTTTTGGTGCCGTTGCCCTGATAACCGCTGGTCAGGCCGCAGATCGTGGCCGTGGGAATTTCGTACAGGCGGCGCAGCGCGGCCCGATCATCCAGGTCGTTCAGGAAGCGGGCCAGCCCATAGTTGTGCTTGAACTGCTCGGCCTCGAAGGGCAGGGCCTCGATCCGCTGGATTTCGAGCGGGGTGAGCGGGCGGACGTGCGCGTTGAACCCATCGATCGTGATTTCGTCCTGGGTGTTCTTGAGGGTGCTCAGGGCCTGAACGAGCCGCCAGGCGGGATTGGTGACGATGGGCGCGTTGGCCGAATGCATGTCCACGGCCGGGCCTTGAACGCGCAGTTCGAAGTAGGCGATGCCCTTGCAGCCGGCCGCCATCGTGATCCGGCCGGCCTCGTCGTAACCGCCGCCTTCCCAAAGGATGCCATCCGCGCCCAGCATGTCGGCCTGTTCCCGGACCCAATCCTCGAGGTGGACGCTGCCGATCTCCTCCTCGCCTTCGATCACCCACTTGATCTTCAGGGGGAGGTCGCCGCGCGTCGCCAGCCAGGCTTCCACCGCCTGGATGCGCGAGAGCAGCTCGCCTTTGTCATCGGAAACGCCGCGGCCGAACAGCTTGCCGTCCTGACGGGTCAATGTGAAGGGATCGGTTGTCCACAGCGCGAGCGGGTCTTCCGGCTGGACGTCGTAGTGGTTGTAGATCATCAGGGTGCGCGGGCCGGAGCCGATCTCGGCATAGACGACCGGGCTGCCGCCATCGGGCAGGGGATACTGGCGAACGACCGCGCCGAGCTTGCGGAAGCGTTTGGTCAGGAGATCGGCCATTTCCTTGATGCCGCGTTTCTGGGCCGCCACGCTGGGCACGGCGATGAACTCCCCGAATTCTTTCAGGAATTTGTCCTGATTGGCATTGACGTAGACGTCGAAACGTTCGGAATGGGGCATGGCAGACTCCTCGACGGGCACGGCGCGATCGGGCCGGGGGAAGGCAATGGCGGGGATTGTAAGCAGGTCAGGTCAAAGCGGCAACAAGACCGGCTCACGGCTCGCAGGGAGGCCAGACCTGGCGCGGCGTCATGTCCAGATAGTCGCAGGCAACCAGGTGGTAGCGCGTGCCATCGCGCAGCCCGTGAGCGGCCACGCGCCATTCGTGGCTGAAGTGCAGGTGTCCGTAGACGCATACGTCCGGCGCGGAGGCCTGAATCCGCTCCGAAAAGCCGGAGGGCTGGCCGTCGGACGTGAAGGGGGGGTAGTGCATCAGGAGGATGACGGGCTGGCCGTTGGTGCGCAGCGTCTGGGCCTCGCTGAGGGCCTGCGAGAGCCATTTCAATTCCCGCTGGTAGCTGCTGAATTTGCGCGTTTCGTAGTAGGGGTCGTTGGGGGCGATGTGGCCCATCGTCCCGCACAGGATGACCCCGTCCAGGGCCAGACTGGTGCCCTGGATGGCGGAAATGCCGTCCGGCAGGATTTCCTGCACCTGGCCCAGCTTCTTCCACCAGTAATCGTGGTTGCCGCGCACGAGGACCTTACGGCCCGGCAGCGCGGCGATCCATTCCAGGTCGAGCCGGACGTTGCGCGGGTTGTGCGCCCAGCTCAAATCCCCCGGAAGCAGCACGATGTCGTCCTTCGCGACGCGCGACATCCACGCCGCCCGAATGCGTTCGGCGTGATTGATCCACTTGGGGCCAAACTGGCTCTGGTCCTTGGGGGCGCCAAAACTCAGATGGGTATCGGAAATCGCCCAGACGATGGGAGTCACCTTCATCCAGCCCGCAAAGTCAACCGGCAGCGGCGGCGGCCGCTCCTGCTAGCGCGCCGGACTATCCGGCGCTGAAGATTTCGTTGATAAAGGCATTCGCTTCGAGAATGGCAAACTCCTGCTCGGTCAGGCTGGTGTAGCTGCGACCGATCAGGGTTTGACCCCGTTCTCGCACGGCAGCCACGACGCGTGACAGATCGTACGTGGCCCACAGATCGAGCATCCCGTTCTGGTAGCGGATCAGGACGGTCACGGCTTCCCAGAGCCGTTGCCAGTTTTCCTCGTGAAACACGTTATCTCGTTCCAGACAGGCCAGGAATCCTTCCGGCGCTTCGGTCTCGAAAAAAATCCGGTCGGAGGCTTCCTGCATTTCGATCGTCTCGCGAGTCATGGCTGCCGTGCTACGGGTCCTTTGATAGGGCAGGCGCTATTTGCCGAGCAGCTTGTGCGCGGCTTCGAGGACTGCCTTGGTCGAAAAGCCGAACTTCTCGTAGAGTACCTTTATGGGCGCGGACGCGCCAAAGCGGTCGATGCCGATGATGATTCCCTCGTCACCCACCCAGTGATTCCAGCCGAAGCTCACCCCGGCCTCGATACTGATGCGCTTCTTGACCGCCGGGGGCAGGATTTGATTGCGGTATTCCACCGGCTGGCGCGCGAACAGGGTGTCGCTGGGCATGCTCACCATGCGCACGGCCACGCCTTCCTCGGCGAGCTGGCGCGCGGCGGCAAGGCCGAACTCGACCTCGCTGCCGGTCCCGATGATGATCAGTTCCGGGTTGGGGGCCGATTCGAACAGGATGTACGCACCCTTGCTGACATCCCCGACCATTTCCGGGGGCAGAATCGGGGTACCCTGGCGCGTCAGGGCGAGCACCACCGGGCCGTCGCTGGTCATGGCGGTCTTCCAGGCGGCGACCGTCTCGTTGGCTTCGGCCGGGCGGATCACGGTCAGGTTGGGGATGACCCGCAGGGCGGCCAGATGCTCTACCGGCTGATGGGTGGGGCCATCCTCGCCCAGGGCGATGCTGTCGTGCGTGAAGATGTACACGGTGCGCAGGTTCATCAGCGCGCCGAGGCGGATGGCCGGGCGCATGTAGTCGCTGAAGGTCATGAACGTGGCGGTATAGGGTTTGATGATCCCGCCGTGGAGGGCCATGCCGTTGACCATCGCGCCCATCGCGTGCTCGCGCACGCCAAACCGGATATTGCGGGCGGCGTAATCGCCCTTGCGGAAGTTGCCCTCGCCCTTGAGCGAGGTATTGGTGCTGGGAGCCAGGTCGGCATCGCCGCCAAACATGGTCGGCACGTGGGCCGCGATCGCGTTCAGGATCTTGCCGCCGGCGACGCGGGTCGCGACGGGTTTGTCCGTGGCGGCGTAAGTGGGCAGCTCGGCATCCCAGCCGTTGGGCAGTTCGCCCGCCAGGGCGTGGGCGAACTCCGCGTAGAGTTCGGGGAAGGCGGTTTCGTAGGCGCGCAGACGCTCATCCCACAAGCGCTGAGTCTCGCGGCCATGCTCGACCGCCAGCCGCATGTGCTGCTTGGCTTCGTCCGGCACGTAGAATGCCGGTTCGACCGGCCAGCCCAGGGCCTCCTTGGTCAGGCGGACTTCCTCTTCCCCCAGGGGGGAGCCGTGCGCTTCGTGGGTATTGGCTTTGTTCGGGCTGCCGTAGCCCAGGATGGTGCGCACGCTGATGATTGATGGCCGGTCGGCCACGGCCTTGGCTTCGGTGATCGCCGCCTCGATGGCTGCGATGTCGTTCCCGTCGGCGACTTCGACCACGTGCCAGCCGTAGGCCGTGAAGCGCATCGGGACGTTTTCGGTGAAGCTGTCGCTGGTGGGGCCGGAGAGGCTGATCAGGTTGTTGTCGTACAACACGATCAGTTTGCCCAGGCCCAGGTGACCAGCCAGCGAAGCTGCTTCGTGGCTGATGCCTTCCATCAGGTCACCGTCGGAGGCCAGAACGTAGGTGTAATGGTCGATGATGGTGTGGCCGGGGCGGTTGAACCTGGCGGCCAGGAAGGCCTCCGCGGCGGCCATGCCGACGCCGGTTGCCAACCCCTGGCCCAGCGGGCCGGTGGTGGTCTCCACGCCGGGGGTCTCGCCGTATTCCGGATGGCCGGGGGTCGGGCTGCCCCATTGGCGGAAGCTCTTGAGATCGTCCAGCGTGACCCCGTACCCGGTCAGGTAGAGCAGGCTGTAGAGAAGCATGCTGCCGTGGCCGGCCGACAGGATGAACCGGTCGCGGTCAGGCCACTCGGGGTTGGTTGGGTTGTGCTTGAGAAAGCGAGTCCACAGGGTATAGGCCATCGGCGCGGCCCCCATCGGGAGGCCGGGATGGCCGCTGTTGGCCTTCTGCACCCCGTCGATGGCCAGGGTGCGAATGGTGTTGATACAGAGTTGATCGAGATTGGGTGTGGTCACAGAGTGTTACTCCTTCGGTGGCCTTCCGGTCAACCGGAATCAAGTCGGGGCAATTATAGCGCATGCTTGACTGTTGGCGGACGATCAGAATTCAATTCACCGGCCCACCGCCGCTCACGGCGATCGATCCGGTGGGTCGGCGAGCGAGGTCGGGCCGGGGGCCAGCGAGTCCGGCCGAGTCGGCGTCAGCGGCGCGGCGGGCGTCAGCCCCGTGGGAGCGAGGGCTGCTCTGGCCCGGAGCGCGAGAAGCTCGTCTTCGATCACTTCATCCGGGTGGCGCGCCAGCGTGGCGGTGACCATGCCCACGAAGCCCAGGCCGAGCATGATTGCCGCCAGAACCAGCACGGGCAGGGTCAGCTCTCCCAGCAAGGAGCGCACGATCCCTTCCAGAATCAGGCCAGCGTAACTCGTCTCGCCGGACGGTGCGGCTCCAAAGAATCCACCGGGGCCGGAGCGTTCCTGAAGTGACCCGATCGCGCTGGGCAGTAGCAGCGGCGAGAGGAGCAGGGGGATGGGCAGCGCCGTGAATACCCCGCTCACGATCAGGGCCAACCCGCTCCAGCGGCCGAACGATTTGAGGGAGCGCACGGTGAAGAACACGACCAGGGAGAGCAGCGCGGCCGGGATGAGGACCAGCTCCAGGGTCATCGCCCTGGAGACATGCACGACCTGCTGAAGCTGAGTCAGCTCCGCGCGAGTCTGGTTGTCGTCGAGCCAGCCCGGCTCCGGCGATACATCGGGCAGAGTGCTGGCGGCCTGGCTCAGGGCCTGGCTGAGCGCCTGGCTGACGAAGGCCAGATATTCCCCAGGCGGCTGGCAGAAGGGGAAGGGTTGACCGCTGTTGGCTTCGTACGCCGCCAGAACGGCGACCTCTTCCTCGGTGCAGACCGGCCACGAAGCGATGATCTCGTTAACCGCGCGCTGGCCCGGTTCTCCCGACAGGCGCTCGCGGAGAGAGCCGGTATCGAAGGCCAGGGCGGGCGCGTCCGTGCGGCCGTTCAGCCAGTCAAAAAAGGCATCCAGGTTGGACTCGGCCTGCTGGCGCAGCCATTCCGCCGGAATCAGATTGGCCGCGATGCGCGCCCAGGCAGCCTCGTCCAGGTTGCGGACGATGTTGAGCAGGGTGAGCGCTTCGGGGTCGTGGATTTCGGTATGCACGTCGCTCTGGGCGACGGCAGGGAGCAGGGCGGGGATCAGGTCGGAATAGACGTCCTGGTTCCCCAGGGCGGTTTTGTACGTGTCGGCGCTCAGCAAAAGCTGGGAAGCGCCGAACGTCCACGCCGCGCAGGGCAATATGGCGACGAACAGCAGCGCCGCCAACAGAGCCATGAGCCGTCCCACAACGCGCATTCCGTATCCTTCTGCCCGGTTCGGGTCAATGCCATCCGCCTGGATGGCGCGCCGTATTCTACCCCTGCTGCTGTTGTTCCCGCCATGCCTGGATATCCTCGGCATGGTCGCGCTCGTGCCACACGGCGATTTCGAGCACGAGGTAAGCCAGCGGCTCGCCTTCCATCCACTCGAAGGCTTCCGGGGCGCTCAGGGTGCGGTCGTCCAGGTCTTCGATGGCCTTGAGCAGGTGCTTGTGCACGCCGTGAAAATCCGGCAGCAGCTCCGCCAGGGGCTTGCGCGCATTGAGGTGGTACTGCTCCTCGTTCCATTCGTCGATGTCTTCGATGTTCACGACCTCCGGCGCGTCCTTGTAACGGCTGGAGAGCTTGCGGCTCAGCGCGGTGATCAGCTCCGCTTCCCAGGCGATCAGGTGGGCCAGGATGTCCTTCACCGACCAGATGCCAGCCGCCCCCGGCTGCATCATCTGTTCCTCGGTCAGGCCGTCGATCGCGGCCTGCAGTTGCCCGCGCGCCTGCTGCAATTCTTCAATCAGGTCTTTTTTCTTCACGGCGCCTCTCGTCGCGGGGCGGGCCGGTCGGGACCGCCCGTGTGTACAGGTATACTCAGGCAAAGATGCCGGTCAGCCACGTCCAGGACAGCGCTCCCGCCCATGCCAGCAGCGTCGCCTGGATGGTTTTTCCGGCCGTGGCCGCGAGCAGATACTTCCACCAGGGCATGTGCGATGCCCCGGCCAGGATGCCGGCCATGTCAAAGACCGGGTTGGGCACGATCGCCAGGACGAAGATGACCCAGGGGCCGAAGCGATCCATCCAGCCGTCGAACCGCCGGTAAAGGGCCGTGTTCTCCAGGGGAGTCGCCCCGCCATACCCGGCCAGGTAACCCGTCAGCTCGCCGAGGGCCGCTCCCGGCCCGGCGCACAGGCCGACCAGCCAGGGGTTGAGTGTGCTGCCCATCGCGATGACGAACACCAGGCCCGGCACGGGAAAAACGACGGTGGCGTTGCCCGCCAGCATGATCAGGAACGCGCCCAGATAACCCAGGGCCTGAAGCTCCTGAATGCGATTGGAGAGTAGCAGGATGACGACCGTGACGAGCACGGCGAGCAGTAGAGCCGCCAGCCGGAGCCAGCCGGACATGGGGCGATTGGCCGGTTGGGGGGACTGGGCCTGGTCGAGTGTCCCCTGATCGGGTGAAGCCTGCTCCAGCAGAGTCTGTTCGGGTGAGATGGGTGATGGATCGGTCATAGGTATGCTGTCCGGCGACGATTGCTCGGCGCTGATTATCTCATACGATGGGCGCGGGTGGGTAGGGTCGCTGGCGGATCAGTTTCTCCGGGCGCGATCCCCGGCACAACAACAAGTCCTGCCGGTAGGCAGGACTTGAGGAACGACTGCGTCTGGCAGACAAGCTAGGCCTCGATCAGCTTGTCGTCGATGAGCTGCTGCTGCACCTTCTGGCCACGCGGATCGAAGGAGAAGAAAGGCGCGTAGAGCTGGAACTCCATGTCCAGCATCGCCCGGCCAGCGCGGTTCTTCTCGACCGTGAAGACGACCCAATCACGGTACTGCTTGGCCTTGTACGGGTTGAAGGCGACGTGATCCTTGCTCAGGATGTGGTACTTGTTGTTCATGATCACGGCGATGTCGCACTCGTAGTCGAGCGCGCTGGAGCCGCGCAGGTGGTACAGGTGCAGACGCGGACTGCGCAGCCCTTCCCGATCCGCCGCGACAATTGACCAGACGGGCACATCCAGGGCCAGGGCGATATCCTTGAGGCCCTCGACGATGATCGTGACCTTTTCGCCCTCGTCGGCAGCGCGCTCCGGATGGATGGCGACCTTCTGGAGGTAGTCCACGAAAACGGTGACATTGCCGCCGGTCGCGTCGCACAGGCGGGCGGTCATCTCGCGGATGGCGCGCAGGGTCGTGACGGCGGGACTGGCCTTGACCAGGATCAGCCGGTCGGCGTAGCGGTTCATCCGCGCCAGGGCCATGGTCGTGCTGCTGTTCTCCCGCAGAATGCGCTGGAGCGATCCGCCGCCGCTGTCGTGACTCAGCATGTTCCGGGCGCGCTGGCTGATGATGATGTTATACAGGTCCTTGAGCTTGAGGCCCTGATTCACGTCGATCTCTGGTGGATTGATGCTCTCCAGGCAGAGCAGCCGGTTCATCAGGTGGGTTTCCGTATGCTCGTAGGACAGGTAGAATGCGTACTGGTCCTTGCGCATGGCGATGTTGCGGGCGATCTGCAGGGTGGCAATGGTCTTGCCGATGCCCTGCGGCCCGCCGAGCAGAACCAGCTCCGTCTTGCGCAGTCCGCCTCCAATCAGCCCATCGAGCGGATCGAAACCGGTCGGCAGCGGCACGAAATCGGTCAGATCGCCACGCATCACCTGCTCGTTGGCGTCGTTCAGGACCTGGGCCAGGGTGCGTGGCATATGCGCGAGGTTACGCGAACTGCCTCGCGGTGCGCGCGGCGGCGCGGCCGCGGGCGAGGCAGGCGGTGTGGAACCCGGCAGGGCTGTTTCGCGCGGCATTTCAGGAGGTGTCGAAACCGGCGGATTGGCTGGAGCGTCAGCCATATCGTCGTCGAAGCGTCTCGTGGCCATGGAGAAAGCGCTTTCTGGCGTCTATTCTAAGTTGGCTGTTGGTGTCATTCTACATGGATGATTGCATGGGCGCAACCGCTCCAGTCGTACGCGGGGAACGAGAAATCGGAAACACTTACTGGCGCGACATTTTGCTGGCGGGTGGGTGGCCCGAGGGCTGAACCGGCTCCGGTCGGGGTGGAATGTCGGGAACACGACAGCCTATTTCAGCTTCATGAATTCATTCGGAAACTATAGAACACTTGTCTGAATTCTGAATCTAATTTATGCTTGGCGTAGATCGGGATGGGATGGGTAGGAGACAGGATTGTCCGTGCGTTTCTTGCATATGGCGGATGTGCATCTAGGCAACCAGCAGTACAACCTGTCGGCTCGCTTCAATGACTTTGGCCGTGCTTTTCTGGACGCAGTTGATCTGGCGCTCGACCAGCGGGTCGACGCGGTGCTGATTGCCGGCGACCTGTTCCACAAGGCCACGGTCGAGCCTAAGACGCTGCTAATCGCCGAAGAAGGGCTGGCCCGGCTCCAGGCGAGGGGGATCGCTGCCCTGGCGGTGCATGGCAACCACGACCGGGCGCGCTATCTCGCCCAGGCTTCGTGGGTGGACTACCTGGCGGAGCGCGGCCTGGTGCGGCTGCTCAGTCCGGTGTTTGTCGAAGGCGGCCTTCTGCTGGAGCCGGAGACCAGCTATATCGAGCTGGATGGGGTGCGCTTCGTGGGCGTGCCCTGGCTCGGCGCGGCGGCCCCGCGTGTCCTCAGGGAGGTTGCGGTGGCTTGCGCGGACCTCAACGCCAGCCGGCCCTGTTTCACCGTGCTGATCACGCACGGCGGGGTCGAGGGGCAGATGCCGCACATGCCCGGCGGGTTGACCTTCGCGGAACTGGAGCCGCTCAAGGGGATCGTCCAGTACCTGGCGCTTGGCCATCTCCACAAACCCTACTGCGTGGATGACTGGATTTACAATCCAGGGTCGCTGGAAACGTGCAGCTTTGATGAGGCGCAGTACGAGCGCGGCGTGTATCTGGTCGATGTCACGGGGCGCGAGACGCATATCGCCGAGCACCGGCGCACGGCGATGCGCCCCTTTTTCACGATCAACGTCCAGACCGATCTGTGCCTGACTCCTGATGATCTGGTGGCGGCGGCGCGGGCGGAGATTGCCCAGGCCGCGCGTAAGATCAGGCCGGTCGTGGACCAGTGCTCCGATCGTGAGCGCGCGCTGCCGGTTGTCCGGCTGGTTCTGCGCGGCAATCTGACTTTCGACCGGACGCGCCTGGAGGCGGATGTTTTGCACAGAATGATGCGCGACGAAATCGAGGCGCTGCACAGCCGCGTCGAGAACCATACCAGCCCCCTCAAGACGAGCACCGTCAATACGGAAACCCTGGGCCGAAACGAGCTGGAAAAGGCCATCTTCGAGGACCAGGCGCGGGGCGACTCGCGTTTTGCAGGGCAGGCGGAAGCCTGGGGAAATCTGATGCAGGCGATGAAGGCCCTGGTTCTGGATGGGGCCGACCCCGCGGCAGTCTATGACCTGCTGGACGGCCACATGGCCGCGCTGGAGGATGGCGGGCATGTGGATCACTAAAGTCCAACTGAGCGACATCAAGAGCTACGCCAAAAACAGCCCGGCGATCGAGTTTCGGCCCGGCGTCAACCTGATCCAGGGTCACAACGGGGCGGGCAAGTCGACCCTGCTGGAAGCGATTGGCGTGGCCCTGTTCGACAGCCGTCCGTATACCAACCCTCAGTTTGTCCGGGAAGGGGCGCGATCCGGGACCATCACGGTGGGCTTCATGAGCGCCCTCGACGATCGTGAGTACGAGGTGGTGCGCGCGGTCGGCGCCAGCGCGTTTTACATCTACGACCCCGTGATCAGGCAGAAACTGTGCGAGGGCAAGGACGATACCTTCGCCTTCATCCGCAGGCATTTGCAGGTTGAGCCGGACACCGAACTGGCGGGTCTGTTCCAGGATGCGATCGGCGTGCCGCAGGGCACCATGACGGGCATCTTCCTGGAGACGGCCGGGACGCGCAAAGCCAAGTTCGACCGCCTGCTGGGGATCGATTCGTACGAGCGAGTTTGGACGAGCCTGCGCGACACCGCCAGCTTCATCGACCGGATGATCGGCGACAGTGGCCGGGAAATCGCCGAACTGCAGGGCATGCTGGTCGATCTGCCGGGGGTGCAGGCCGAGGTCGAACGCCTGGAGAATCTGGTCGGCCAGGGGCAGACGGAGCGCCAGGCGCGGGAATCCGCCATCGGCGAGGTCTCGGAGTCGGTTCAGGCCTTCGACCGGACGAAAGCGCAGATCGATCAGTTGGCCGGTCAACTGGCCGAGTTCGCCACCGATCTCGCCCGGCTGGAGGAGCGCGCCAGGCAGGCGCGGGCAGAGACTCAAAGCGCGGAGGAAGCCGCCGCTATCCTGGCGGAAAGCGCCGCCGGATTCGAGGCCTATACCCTGGCGGACGAAACGTTGAAGACTCTGGAACCGCAGCAGAAAGCGCGCGCCTTGCTGCTCGACAGCCGCCGCGATCTGGAGACGGCACGCCAGCTTGGCGAACAGGAAGCTGCCCGGCTCGAAACCCAATTGGAGGGGGTCGTGGCCGCGGAGGCGGAAGTCCGGCGGCTGGAGCCGCTGGTGGAACAACAGGCGGCTCTGGAGGCCGAACTGGCCCGGCTTCAGGATGCGACGTTCCGGCATCGCCAGCTCGAATCCCAGCTTCGTCAGACGGCGCAGATGCGGGCCGATCTCGATTTTCGGCTGGCGCGGAGTCGCCAGCGGGCAGTGGAGGAGCAGGTCAGCGCCGAGGCAGCGCCTCCTGCGGAGGAGGCCGGCGCTGGAGATGATTTCGCCGAGCTGGCATCGCAACTGCGCGAAGGGCTGGCCGGATTGGAAAACGAGCTGACCCAGGTCGCCGAGGCCCGGCAGGCGGCCGGACACGCGGAGTCGGCCCTGGCCGAGGCGCGCCTGCATGTGACGGAGCGGACGAACGGGCAGGAGGAACTCCGCCGGATTGAAGCCGATCTGGCGGCGGCCCGCGAGCGGCTGGCCGATGCCCGCCTGGAAGTTCGCCAGGGCGAGCAGGCCCGCCAGCAGCTTGAGGCGCATCAAACCCTGCTGGACGGCGCCGAGGCGGTCTGCCCGGTCTGCCACCAGCCCCTCAATCCACAGGCGCGGGCCGAGAGCGCCGCGCATTTCGCGGCCGAGCAGGCACGTCTGGACGAGTCGCTGGCCCGCGCCCGCGCAACCGAGACGGACTCGGCCAGGGCTGTCGCGGCGCTGGATGGCCAGCGCCAGACCCTGGCCGCCCGGATCGAGAGCCTGCCTTCGGAGGCCAGTCTGGAGGCAGCCGAAGCGCGAGCGCGCCAGACGGCCGACGCGCTGCACGCGCGCCGGGTTGGAGCAGGCCGCGATCTGGCCCTGGTCGAGGCGAGATTCCAGCGGTTCGATCGAAGTCTGGTGGAAGCGCAGGCGGCCCTGGACGAACTGGCCGGGGCGATTGGCCATGCGGCGGAGCTTCAGGTTCAGATCGAAGCGCTGGCCGATCCACGCCGCGCTCGCGATCGCGCGCTGGATCGCGCCGCGGAGCGGCTTACAATCGAACCGGCACTGGCGGCCGCGCGGGCCAATCTGGAGGCGGTGCGGGGCCAGTTCGACGACCTGAACCAGCAATTGGCCGTGTTTGAAGGGCTGGACGAGGCGCTGGAGGCCGCCCGCCGCGATCGGGAGCTGCACGGCGAGGCGTACCGGCGCACGCTGGCCCACCAGACGGCGGCGGCGCAGCTTCAGGCGCGCCGGGCCGCGCTGGAAGGGCTGACGGGTGAAATCGCGGCGCGGGAGGCGGCGCGCCAGAGTCTGGTTCAGGAACGCGACGGGCTGCTGGCCGGATACGACGCGGCGGCGCACGATGCGCGGCGGCTGGAGCAGACCCGTTTGCAGGTGGAACTGGGCCAGATTCAGGCCCGGCTGGACGAGCATCAACACATGCTGTATGGGATGGAGGCGCGCCGGGCGGACCTGCTGGAGAAGCAGCAGGCGCTCGAACGGCTCCAGGCCGAGGTTGGCCGCCTGCAAGCGCGCAAGGAAGGCTTCGAATTTGTACGCGGCGCGATTCGGGGAGCAGGCCCCAGGATCGCCGAACAGCTCGTCCAGTTGATCGGCGAACAGGCCAACCGGACGTTTGGCGACATCCTGGGAGATTACAGCCTGACGCTCAACTGGAGCAAGGACTATGCCATCAGCGTCAACGCCGCGGGCGAGACGCGCGCTTTCGAGCTGCTATCCGGCGGGGAACAGATGATCGCGGCGATGGCGGTCCGGCTGGCGCTGCTTACCCAGCTTGCCAGCGTGCGCTTCGCTTTCTTCGACGAGCCGACGGCCAACCTGGATGAGACGCGCCGCGAGCAGCTTGCCCAGCGCCTTTCGGAAATCCGCAGCTTGCAACAGTTGTTCGTGATCAGCCACGACGATACCTTCGAGCAGGAGAGCTACCACGTCGTCCAGGTGCGCAAGGAGAATGGCCTGAGTCAGGTGGAAATCCTATGAGTCCTCTCTATGCCGGACGGGTCGCGGCTGCCTTGAAGGGCCGGGGAGACGAATTCAGCGCTGCCCAGCGGGAGATGCAATCCGACATGAAGCGCATGCGGGACGCCCTGGAGCGCTTCAAGAAGATGCGCCTCGCGGACATCGACGCGCGTCTGGCCCAGTGGACGGCGGAAACCGGCCACGAACACGTGGGCGCGCGCCCGACCCCGGAACAGGAATCCGGCCCGTTCGTGGTGAAGTTCGATTCGTCCTGGCTGCATCACCGGGATGCCCGCGATTGGGCCGCCGATACCCTGGCCGGGGTGACGACCTTCGCGGCGGATGGCTCGCAGATTTTCCCCAGCGGCGACATGTCGATCCCGGTCGGGCTGATCCAGGTGGGCTGGTTCGAGAATCCCCACGATCAGCGCGGCTCTTATACCAAGGATGTGCAGGTAGACATTGTGACCCCGGCGGAGCTGACCCGGGAGTACGAGCCGGGCTACGCGGAGCGCGAAATCGAGTGGCGGCGCTTTCGGAACGAGATGCTCCAGACCATGATGTTCCTGAAGCGCATGGCGGGCAAGCGCGCCCTGGCTTTCGTGGACGGTTCGTTGATCCTGTCCTTCGTGCACACCATGCGCGAACCGCGCCAGCGCGAGTACATCCGGCTCGTCCAGGACCTCCTGGACCTTTCCGAATCGACCGGCGTGCCGGTGGTGGGGTACGTCGATTCGAGCCAGTCCGCCGACCTATCCGGCCTGGTCCAGGCGGCCGCCGGATACAGCGGCCAGCGGATGGGGGACGCTATCCTGGTGCAGCGCGACCTGGCCTGGGGCGACCGCTGCCGGATGTTCGTTTGCGACCGGGACGACGAGGTCATTGACTCGTCGTATTATCCCAGGGTGTGTTTCACCTATCTCAGGACGACGCGCGATCATCCCCCGGCCCGGGTGGAAATGCCCGGCTGGGTATTCGAGGCGGGTCTGCACGAGCAGATACTCGATGTCGTGCGCGCCGAGTGTGTCGTCGGGGTGGGGTATCCTTATCCCCTGGAGACCGCGGACGCGGTGGCCGTCCTGTCCATGCAGGATCGGGAACGCTTCTACCGGCTTTTTCAGGAGTTTGCCAGGGAGCGCGACATCCCGGTGCATTTCAGCCGTAAGTCGATCAGCAAGCGCGGCCGTCGTTTGTGAGGAGGTGGCTGGTGAGCAAAACCCGCGAGGTCATCCTCGGGAAGATCGTCAAGTCGAACAGCCATACCGATTACGTGTGCCAGGTCTACAGCCTGAACGAGTTCGAGCCGGCCCCGCGCCCGGAGAACTACGCGCTGGGGACGTTCGTCAAGATCGAGCTGACGGATGGGACAAGTCCGGCCTACCTGGTGGGTCTGATCTACGACACCGTGCTGCTCAATCCGGAGTTCGGGCGGCTTGGGCCGCGCCTGTCCTCCGAGTCCGAGCTGACGACGTTTTCGCCCGATTACCTGAACGAGCGGGCGGTGCTGCTGGGGATCACGGCGATCGGGCGGGTCAAGGCCAACGGCGAGGCGGTGCTGGGGGTGCCCCGCCTGGCGGCCCGGAGCGATGCGCTCGTCCGGGAGATGACCCGCGAGGAGATCGTCCACTTTCACACCGGCAGCGGGCAACTGGACCTTTCTTACCTGCCAATCCTGGTGCGGATCGACAATCCGCTGGCGTACCATCTGGCCCGGATCGTGTTGCTCCGTCTGATGGATTTGCTGCCGGCGTATCGGGCTGAACTGGATGTCCTGGAAGACGATTTGGGCTGGCAGACGCAGATCGGCCCGCTGGGAGGGCTGCAATGAACCGTCCACTCGGTCGCGCCAAAGGGCCTGGGCCGACGCCCCACAGTTTTCTGTTCGTCTCGCCCGACCTGGAGAAGAACCTCAAGGTCGGCGAGTTCATCACCTACGAGGCCGAGATCGACGGCGAGCCGCAGACGATCCTGGCGCGGATCAGCGAGCGGCGGCCGGTGCGCCTGTACCCCGACCCGTTTTCGTCCGATCCGGCCATCGACCCGAACCGGGTGGCGGCGATTGTTGGCTACAGCGGCAAGACCAGCGAGCTGTTCGAGATCACGGCCGAGGTGATCGGCTGTTACGACGAGAAGCTGCGCGCGTTTATTAACCCGCGTGTCCCGCCGCGGGTGGGCACACCGATCGCCCTGGCCGGGAATGAATACCTGTCCAGGGTGCTGAGCCGCGTCAAGGCCGGGGAAGTCGGATCGGCCACGGTGGGCTGGCTGCTCAGCCGGCCGCGCCTCCAGGTGCCAATCGCGATTGACGTCAACGCTCTGGTCAGCACCCACATGGCGATCATCGCCAGCACCGGAGCTGGCAAGAGCTATACCGCCGGGGTGTTGATCGAGGAAATGCTCAAGGCCAACAATAGGGCGGCGATCCTGGTGATCGATCCCCACGGCGAGTACGAGACCCTGGCGGAGATCGCCAATAGCAATGCCCT
The DNA here is from genome assembly GCA_029976005.1 of Aggregatilineales bacterium. Classification (GTDB taxonomy): domain Bacteria; phylum Chloroflexota; class Anaerolineae; order Aggregatilineales; family Ch27; genus JARKOQ01. Next base: position 48,762 of record JARKOQ010000172.1, read on the forward strand.
GAGTGGTGACGGCTACCGGCCCGGCGCGCGCGTCCACGCGCCGGGGGGGATCAAAATCCGGGTGGGAACGCTGGAGCAGGGCGATCTGCGCTATCTGCTGCCCAACGTCTCCGATCGGATGAGCTACGTGCTCGGCCGGGCGTACCGGGAAGCCGAGAACATCAGCAAGAAGCGGTGCAGCGACCCGAATCGCTGGACGCTGCGCGAGCTTGAGGACGCGATCGATCGCCAGGGCGAAAACGAGGAAGACACCTTCGACCGGGGATCGGCCAACGCGCTGCTGTGGCGGCTGCGGGCCACGATCCATACCGGCGCGGACGAAATCTTCGACGATCAGCAGCAAACGCCCTTGAGCGAATTATTCCAGCCCGGCCGGGTGACGGTCATGCGGCTCGACCAGGTGGACGAGCGCCAGCAGCAGGTGATCGTGGCCGCACTGCTGCGGCGGGTGTTTTATGCCCGGATGGACAACAAGAACGAGCAGGTCGCCCCCGGCAGCGACAACTACTTGCCGTACCCGGTCTTCATCCTGATCGAGGAGGCGCACAACTTCGCCCCGGCCAACGCGGACATCGTGACGACCAACATCCTCAAGAAAGTCCTGGCCGAAGGGCGCAAGTTCGGGGTGGGGGTCGGGCTGATCAGCCAGCGGCCCGGCAAGCTGGACCCGGACGTGCTCTCTCAATGCAACACGCAGTTCCTGCTGCGGATCGTCAATCCGGTCGACCAGGCGCGCGTCCGCGAGAGCGTGGAGAGCGTGGGGCGCGATCTGCTGGACGAACTGCCCGCGCTGACCAAGGGCCAGGCCATCATCTCCGGGGCGGCGGTCAACACGCCCGTGCTGTGCCAGATTCGGGAGCGCTACGTCCGGCACGGCGGCGAAAGCCAGTCGGCGGTGGATGAGTGGCGCAGCTATTCCGGTGAGGCGCAGACCCGGCGGCGCGAACGGGATACCGCGACCCCGCGCCAGCCCTCGTCGCGGCGCTCGTCCCTGTTCAAGGAAGACTGATCACCGCGAAATACTCAGTAGAAATGCGACGCCCTGCCGGTTTTCGTCCGGCAGGGCGTTTTGTTTGGAGGCGTGGCGTCGGGTGAAAATCATGCTCGTATTCCGACCGGTATATTACTTCCTGGGTATTATTTAGAATTCCTGTGTCCAAATCCGGGTAGCGACTTGTGCGTAATATCCTGGTTTATGCAACATGACGAAAAATAGCCCCCCATTCTTCTCGCAATCTAGCACATGACAGCCGGGGTGACATTCCTTTACGATGAACTCACTTAGACATTGTTGTGTCGTCACGGAGGTTTCATTATGTTCACACGACGCTGGTTTAGAAGATTCTTGTTGATCAGTGGCTTGATCTCGCTCACGACGCTGCTCTTTCCAACCCTCGTATTCGCCCAGGGGGGTGAGCTTCCCGACTACGCCATGGCGATCAACACCGTCTGGGTGCTGGTCACCGGTTTTCTGGTGTTCTTCATGCAGGCTGGTTTTGGATTCCTGGAAGCCGGGTTTGTCCGCGCCAAGAACGTCAGCAACATCCTCATGGAGAACTTCGTCGATACCGCGATCACGGGCATGACCTTTTTTGCTTTTGGGTTTGCCCTGATGTTCGGTGCGGGAAACGGACTGTTCGGCACCTCCTATTTCTTCTTCAACGATCTTCCAGAGACCTACGCGGGTTTGCCGACTCTGGCCTTCTTTTTCTTCCAGTTCGCGTTTTCGGCGGCGGCTTCCACGATCGCGTCGGGAGCGATGGCCGAGCGGACCAGCTACAAGGCTGACATCGTCTACAGCGCCGTCATTTCCGGTCTGGTCTACCCAATCGTGGGACACTGGATTTGGGCGGGCGATGGCTGGCTGGCGGCCCTGGGCTTCTCGGACTTCGCCGGCTCAACCGTGGTTCATTCGGTCGGCGGCTGGTTTGGTCTGATGGGCGCGCTGTTCCTGGGGGCGCGCACCGGCCGGACTTTCAAGGGGGACTCGATCCCAGGGCATAGCATGACGCTGGCCGCAATCGGCACGTTCATCCTGTGGCTGGGCTGGTTCGGCTTCAATCCCGGCAGCACGCTCTCCGGGATGGCGGTGAATGACATCTCCCTGATCACGGTCAACACCAATCTGGCTGCCTGCGCCGGCATCTTCGTCGCGATGGTCCTGGGGTGGATCCAGTCCGGCAAGCCCCAGCTTCCCTGGGCTTTCAACGGCTCGCTGGCGGGTCTGGTGGCGATCACCGCGTCGTGCGCCTGGGTCACTCCGGCGGAAAGCATCCTGATCGGCGGGATCGGCGGCGCGATCTGTTTCCTCGGTGTCCCGGTGCTCGACCGTTTGAAGATCGACGATCCCGTGGGCGCGATCCCGGTGCACGCTTTCAACGGCGTGTGGGGCACTCTGGCGGTGGGCCTCTTCGCCAATGTCGAAGGCAAGGTAGGGCTGCTGCACGGCGGCGGCTTCAATCTGCTGGGCGTCCAGGCCCTGGGGGCGCTGGTCGTCTTTGCCTTCGTAGTCGTTTCCGGCGCGATCACCTTCGGGATTATCCGGGCGACCCTGGGCCTGCGCGTTTCCAAACAGGCGGAGATGTTCGGCCTGGATATCTACGAGCATGGCGTCATCACCTATCCTGAGTTCACCAGCACGTACAGTCTGCCAGCCGAGCCGAAGGCCGGCAGCCCGCATGCCAAACCCACTTCCGGCAAAGTCACCGAGCCTTCGGCGGCTCCGGGTGACTGAACCCTGTCCCGGCATCGTCTCGAATGACTGCGAACAGAAAAGGTGAAGCGTCATGACCAAGAAAATCGAAGCCATCATCCGTGAAGACAAACTCGACGCCGTGAAGGATGCCTTGAGCGCGATCGGGATCATGGGCCTGAACGTCATCCAGATTCGCGGCCGCGGCCGGCAGGGCGGGATCAAGTTGAATTGGCGCAACGGCTCGTACGTGGTCGATCTGTTGCCCCGCGCCCAGGTCAACATCGTGCTCAGCGACGACAACGTGGAGGCGACGATCGACGCGATCTGCAAGGCGGCGCATACCGGCCAGGAAGGCGACGGCCTGATCTTCGTCTACCCGGTGGAAGACGTGATCCGGATCAGCACCGGAGAGCGCGGCCGCACCGCGATCAGCTACGCGGAGGACATCGACGAGCGTAAGGTGAAGTCTCACTAAAGCCTGTTTTCAATCAATCCGAATCCGGGGGGCGATGACTGGCGCAACGTCATCGCCCTCTTGGCCTATCCGACGACCGGCGTCAACAGGTAATTCCAGGAGAGACGACGATGGCAGCGGTTCCAAATCTGAGAAGCGATACCCCCCAACACGAGCCTTACGGGCCTGAGCACGATGCCTGCGCCTTGATCGTGAGCGTGCGCAAGCGTGGAGAGAGCACCCACGGCACCCTGAAGCGCGCCCTGGGCGCGCTGGCGCACATGGGGCACCGGACGGGCCTGGTCAACGGCGAGGGAGATGGTTCCGGGGTGCAGACCGATATTCCGCGCCAGTTGTGGGCCAAGCTGTTCAGCCAGGCCGGACTGCGCTCGTCGCTGGCGACCGATCCCCGCTTCTGGGTCGGCCACCTGTTCATCCGCCCGGATGCCGACCTGGCCGCGCTGCGCGACCAGCTCAGCCAACGCCTGAACCGGGCGGGCCTCAACCTGCTGTACGACCAACCTGGGCGAGTCCGGCCGGAGGTGCTGGGGCCGCAAGGACGGCTGAACGCGCCCCGCTTCTGGCAAATCGCCGGACTCGCCGAGGAAGGGGATGTCGAGTTTCGTCTGTTCAAGGTACAGCGCGAGATCGAGGCCAGTCTGCCGGTTCACGTGGCTTCGCTCAGCTCCTTCAGTGTGGTCTACAAAGTACGCGGGTCGGTCGAGGTGCTGCCTCGCTATTACCCAGACCTCCAGGATCGAACCTTCGACACAGCGATCGCGCTGTGCCATGCCCGCTATTCCACCAATACCGCCTCCAGTTTCGAGCGCGTCCAACCCTTTGCTTTGCTGGGCCACAACGGCGAGATCAACACCATCAAACGCTTTCGCCAGGAAGCCTACCAGGTCGGGGCGGTGCTCGCGCCGGATAACTCCGACTCGCAGGACGTCGATCGCGCCCTGCATTCGCTGATCATCCAGCACGGCCTCGATCTGATCGAGGCCATGGAGGTCATCTTCCCGCCCGTGCCCTATGAAGTCGAACAGATGGCGCCGGGGCCGCGGGGGGTCTATACCCAACTGCGCCATGCGTTTGGCCCCTATGCCCAGGGGCCGGCGGCGATTGTGTCGCGCTACGGCGATAGCGTGGCGTGCAGCGTCGATGCGCTCGGTTTGCGCCCGCTGTGGATGATTGAGACGGAAAAGGAGTACATCTTCAGCTCAGAGCGCGGGGTGGTGCTGCTGGACAACATGGTGCGCGACGCCCGTCCGCTGGCCCCTGGCGAAAAGGTGGCCCTGCGGGTCACGCGCGGCCGCGACGTCGACATCGCCGATCACGCCGCGATCCGCCAGCATGTGATGGAGCGAGCCTTCCTGCGCGAGACTCCGCGCATGGCCGAGCGCTTCTGGGGCGGGTACGCCCCGGCGGGCGACCCGGGGAATCCACAAGGCAACCGGGGGGATGGACTCTGGTCGGGCGCTCCGGCCGGGATGGGCGGCAGCCCGCCGGGAAGACGCCAGGCGATCAGCGCATCCGAGATCGCCCAGCGGGGCGCTCTCGTGGACGTACTGGCCGGGCCAAAGGTCGTGGCGGCGGCGTGGGCCGGGTCAGCCACCCGGCGGATCGACGCCACGGTGCTGGCTGCGATGGGCTGGAACCGCGAGCACGTGAACGAAGTCGAGACGCTGGCGGAGACCGGTAAGGACCCGGTCGGCTCGCTGGGGCATGACGGCCCGCTGGCTGCCCTGAGCCAGGGGCGGGTCAATCTGGCGGATTTCTTCAAGGAAACGGTGGCCGTGGTCACGAACCCGTCCATCGACCGGGAGCGCGAGACCGAAGCATTTTCGACTCGCTGCCTGGTGGGGGTTCGCCCGACAATCGGTCTGGCCGGGGAAGGCGAGTCTGGCGATCTGCTGATCGCCCTGGAAGCGCCGCTGCTGGCCGGCGGCCATCCCTCGCTGGGCGGCGAGGACGTCGCCCAGGAGGTCGCGTCGGCCGTCGGGACGCTCAGCATCGAAACCCTGCTGGAACACTTCGGTTCGCGGGCCGTGATCCTGCGCCTGGGCGTGGCGGCCGGGGAGTCGGTTCAGACGGCGCTGCGCCGCCTGGAGCGCGAGGCGATCGACGCCGTGAGGAACGGCGCGCAGTGTCTGGTGCTGGATGATTTTGGCGTTGTCCAGGGGGAGCTGGGCTGGCTCGATCCCCATCTGACGGTCGGTATTCTGGACGAAAGTCTGCGCCGGGCACTCGATACGCCCAACCTGCGGCGGCGGGCCGGGCTGGTCGTGCGCAGCGCCAGCGTGCGCAGTCTGCACGACATCGCCCTGTTGTACGGCCTGGGGGCGGACGCGGTCAACCCGTACGCCATGCTGGTCGCCGCAATCGGCGCGACCAAGGCCCAGACCGCGACCCAGGACACGGCGGAGATCGTCCAGCTGCAAGCCAATCTGTTCCGGACGCTGACGATCGGCCTGGAAAAGGTCATCTCGACCATCGGCTGTCACGAGCTGCGCGGCTATGGCCGGGTGTTCAGTTCCGTGGGACTGGCCCCGGAGGTCGCGGCGGCGCTGCAAACGCCGAACTATTTTGGGACATCCGGAGTGGGGCTGACCTGGGAGCGGCTTGACCGGGACATGCAGGAGCGCGGCGCGGAACTGCGCGGCGAGACGCCTGCCCGCGTCCAGAAGGTGGAGCGGCTGTATCCCAAGTTCTATAAGAAGGCCCAGGCTGTGGCCCACGGCGAGATCACGATGGACGAGTTCATCGCGTTCTACCGCAACCTGACCGACGAAATCCCGGTCGCGCTGCGCCACGTGCTCGACTTCAAGCCGGCCGACGACGTGGTCGACCCGGTCGACGTGGACCTGTCCATCGGCGGGCATGCGCTCCCCCTCCTGATCAGCGCCATGTCGTTCGGGTCGCAGGGCGAGCTGAGCTACCGGGCGTATGCCGATGCAGCCAGACAGCTCAACATCCTGTGCATCAACGGGGAGGGCGGCGAACTGCCCGACATGCTGGGCCAGTACGACTTCAACCGGGGCCAGCAGGTCGCCTCCGGGCGGTTCGGGGTCAACGCGCGGTTCCTGAACTCGGCCTGGGTGATCGAGATCAAGGTCGGGCAGGGGGCGAAGCCGGGTGAGGGCGGCCTGCTGCCTGCCTCCAAAGTGACGCCAAGGGTCGCCGAGGCGCGCCGCACCCAGCCGTATGTGTCCCTGATCTCGCCCTCGAATAACCACGACATCTACTCGATCGAGGACCTGGCCCAGCTCATCGAGGAACTGAAAACCGTGAACCCGTACGCGCGGGTGTCCGTCAAGATTCCGGTGGTGCCCGGCGTGGGTGTGATCGCGGTCGGCGTGGCGAAGGCCGGGGCGGACGTGATCAATCTGACCGGCTACGACGGGGCGACGGGCGCGGCGCGCACCCACGCACTGCAATATGTCGGCCTCCCGGCGGAAATCGGCGTGGTCGAGGCTCATCGCGCCCTGATCGATGCCGGGCTGCGGCATCGGGTCGAGCTGTGGTGCGATGGCGGCATGAAAACCGGCGCGGACGCGCTCAAGATGATTTTGCTGGGGGCGAACCGGGTTGGCTTCGCGACGATGGCGATGGTGGCGGTCGGCTGCACGATCTGTCGCAAGTGCCACGAGGGCACCTGTCACGTGGGGATTACCACCCACATCAAGACGGTCGAGGAAGCCCAATCGCTCGGCCTGAAGAGCTTCGCACCGCGCGACGCGGCCCAGGCGGTCGAGAACATCGTCCGCGTGTTTGGCGTGATCGCCGACGAACTGCGTATCCTGGTCGGACGACTGGGCGCGCGCCGCCTGCAAGACCTCGTCGGGCGGGCGGATTTGCTCCAGCAGGTGATGGGCCAGGATCAGATCGACCTCTCGCCCGCGCTTTACCACGTTCCGGTTCGGCGCCGGTTGGGTTCGGAACCGGGCGTGGGCCGTCTGTTGACCCGGCCGCGTAACAACCTGACCAAGACGATCACCGATCAGGTGATGGACGCCGTCCGCGATGGGGAGCCGGAACTGACCTACCAGGATGAAGTGATGGCCAAGGACCGCGTGCTGGGATCGCACCTGGCCGGTGAGATGGTGCGCAATCCGGTGCTCAGCGAGCTACAGGCGCTTCACCTCAACTTCGGTCCCTCGGCGATTGGCGGCAACGGTTTCGCGGCCTGGGTCACCGACCGGATCGACGTGCTGATCGAGGGCGGCGCGCAGGATGGCGCGGCCAAGAGCGCCAGCGGCGGACGAGTCGCCATCATGAAAGGCCTGAACCACGATGGCGTCCGCCTCGATGGGAGCGTGGGCAAGAGCTTCGCTTACGGGGCACAGCGCGGGGTGCTCGTCGTCCAGGGCGACGCCGATTCACGGGCATGCATTCGCCTGTCGGGCGCGGACGTGATCTTCGGCGGGGAAATCCGCGAGCGGATCGACGACTCGCTGGGGGTGATTGGCTCCCGCGCCAACATCAAGGGCTTTGCCTGCGAGTACATGACGTCCGGCCGGGTGCTGATCATGGGCGATCCGGGGCCGTATGCCTTCGCCGGGATGACCGGGGGCGTGGTCTACCAGCACCTGACCCCGGAGCTGGGTTTCGACGAGGCCACCCTGCGCCGCCGCTTCGGGCGCGGGGCGAAGGTGCAGTCCGAGCCGGTGGACGAGGCGGATGTGGCCGAGATCCAGACCTTGTTGGAGCACTACATCCACGCCCTGGAACAGACCGAGCAGTACGATACCGCCCGGCGCATTCGCTCGCTGGCGGAGCCACGAATTCTGATGCGTCAATTTGTGAAGGTAGTGCCGATCCGGGCGAAAGCGGGCTAGGCCTAACGACTCAACAAAGAGGCGCTGGTCGAAGGATCAGCGCCTCTCGTGTTTCATGGGGATGGGTCAGGCCGCGGAGCGGATCAACGCCTCGATCCGGGCCAGCAGGTCGGGCAGCGCGGCGCTGACCTCCGGCGATAGTCCTTCCGCGAACTCGAAGGACTTGCCGCACACGGTCAGCAGCACCATCCTCGGCGCGGCTCCATACAGCGCCCGCGCCCCGGCCAGCAAGCCTTCCGGACTCTGGTGATGGTGCAGGGTATCTGCCGCGTTCGGGTCGAAAGAGACCTCGCGCTGGCTGATCTGGCCGGGGGAGTCGCCCGCCTCGGCGTCGATCAGGATTACCAGCCGTGCGGCGCTGATCCATTCAACCAGATCGAGTGTAAGCTGGTGGCAAGTGAGAGCCTCCACTCCGGGCAGGGTCTGCTGCTGGAGCGCCTCGGCGGCGACCCAGCCCAGCCCGTCATCACCCCGCAGGGTATTCCCGAAGCCGATGACCCTCACCTGACGTGTCTCACTCATCCGCGCGTGACTTCGTCCAGCTTCTCGCCGTGCGGGCCGACCAGCTCGTACTGGATCGGCAGCTCGTTCTGGGCGTGGGTCGAGCAGCTCAGGCAGGGGTCGAAGGTGCGGATCACCGCTTCCACCCGGTTGAGCATCCCCTCGGTGAGCTTGTTGCCATCCACGTAGCGGTGGGCAACCTGCTGCACGGCCCGGTTCATGGCCATGTTGTTGTGCGTGGTCGAGACGATCATGTTGGCCCACACGATGCGGCCCTGTTCGTCCACGCGGTAGTGGTGGATCAGGGTGCCACGCGGGGCTTCGGTCACGCCGACGCCTTCCTCGGAGTTGGGGCCGGCGTTGGCGCGAACCATCTTGCCCAGGATGTCGGGATCGTCGAGCATCATCTCGATCTTCTCGACGGCGTACAGGCACTCGATCAGACGGGCATAGTGGTAGTAGAACGAGCTGAGCACGACACGACGATCAAGCTGGCGGAATTCCGCCCATTCCTGGTCGGCGCGCGGCGTGCCGCAGCTATCGATGACGTTCAGGCGGGCCAGCGGGCCGACCCGGTAGATGCCGTCGGGATAGCCCATCGGCTTGTAGTACGGGAACTTCATGAAGGTCCACGGCTCGACGGCTTCGCCAATATAGTCGGCGTAGCGCTGGGCCTTGAAGCTAGGCTCGACCATGTGGCCGCGATCGTCCACGATGCGCAGGTGGCCGTCATACAGGTCCAGCTCACCTTTGGGGGTGATGGTGCCCATGAACATGGTCGGGAAGTTGCCGAAGGTGCGGATTTCCTGGGCGTAGTCCTCCATCTTGCGCTTGAACCAGTCGAGGTTGCGCTGGAGGAGGACGTAGATTTCTGGGATGGTCGCCAGGATGCGGTCGCGGACTTCAGGCTCGAGCGGGCTGGCCACGCCGCCGGGGACAATCCAGGTCGGGTGCAGGCGCTTGCCGGCCATCCACTCGATGATCTCCTGGCCGAAGCGGCGCAGGCGGATGCCATCGCGGGCAACTTCGGGATACATCTGCATCAGCCCGAAGATGCTGCGCTTGGCCGGGTCCGATTCCATGCCCAGCAGGAAGTCCGGCGAGGACAGGTGGAAGAAGCTGAGCGCATGCGACTGGATGATCGAGGCCAGGTTGATGATCTGGCGCAGGCGATGGCCGGTCTCAGGCACGCGCACGGCCATGATGCGGTCGGTGGCCTTGGCCGAGGCCAGCATGTGGCTGATGGTGCAGATGCCGCAGATGCGGCCCATGATGCCCGGCATCTCGTAGAAAGGGCGGCCTTCGATGAACTTCTCAAAGCCGCGGTACTGGGTGACATGGAAACGCGCGTCGGTCACGCCGCCGTTTTCATCGATCTGGATGGTGATCTTGGAATGACCCTCGATCCGGGTGACGGGATCGATCACGATCTGTTTGGTCATGGTTGTGCCTCCTAGGCGCCGGGACGGGTACGCTGGGTCAGGTCGGGGGTGCGGCCGGCGACCAGTTCACTCAGCACGAAGTAGATGGTATCGGCCGAGGGCGGGCAGCCCTGGACGAATACATCCACCGGGACGACTTCGTGAATGGGACGCACGAACGGCAGCAGCTTGGGCACGACCTGATCCGGGACCTGCGGCTGGACGTTCACGTTCTCGATGTAGGCGCGGCTCTCGATATCCTTCACCAGGTAGGGATTGCGCATCGTCGGCACGTTGCCGGCCACGGCGCAGTCGCCCAGGGCGACCAGGATGCGCGAGTGCGCGCGGATCATGTGAATTTTCTCGATGTCCTCGCTGCTGCTGATCGCGCCTTCGACGATCGCCACATCGACCATCTCAGGATAGTCCTTGGTCTTGCGGTCGACCAGCGGGCTGTAGACGATATCCACAGCCTTGGCGATCTCGATCAGGCGCTCGTCCATGTCGAGCAGGGACATATGACAGCCGGAGCAGCCATCCAGCCAGACGGTCGCGACGGTTACTTTGCTTGGTGCCTTGCTCATTTCTTGGCCTCCCGCATCTTCGCCAGATGTGGCAGAAAGTCATGCCGCTTGGCCATCTCGCCGACGGCGCGGCCTTTTTCGACAATCGCACCCACCGGGCAGACGCGGACGCATTTGCCGCAGCTTGTGCAGGTATCGGATTCGCCCCACGGCGTGTCCAGGTCGGTGATGACGCGCGCGTCCACCCCGCGCCCCTTGATGTCCCACGTATGCGCCCACTCGATTTCGTCGCACACCCGCACGCAGCGCGCGCACAGGATGCAGCGGTTGCGGTCCACCACGAACCGTTCGTGGGTCATGTCCACCAGGCGTTCCTGCTGGAGGTTGGCGAAGCGGACGTGATCCATGCCCAGCCGTTGGGCCAGGGCCTGCAATTCGCATTTCCCGTTGGAAACGCAGATCGCGCAGATGTGATTGCCCTCGGAGAACAGCAGCTCCAGGATCATGCGGCGGTAGTTACGCAGGCGCTCGGAATCCGTGAAAACTTCCATGCCCTCGGTCGCATAGGTCAGGCAGGCGGGAACGAGCTTGTTCATGCCGGCGACTTCGACCAGGCACAGGCGGCAGGCCCCAACCAGGCTGAGGCCCTCGATCCGGCACAGGGTCGGGATGAAGATGCCGTTTTCCTCGGCCAGCTCGAGGATGGTCTCGTCTTCACGGGCGCTGACGTCACGCCCGTCGATTTTGAGCGTTCTAATTCTGGATCGGACAGCGGTTGCCATGTCTCACCTCTCTACGATGCATGACCGTCGGGCGCGGTCTTGCCATTGGGGCTGGTGGTATCAACCAGCTTCGCCAGGTATTCTTCGCGGAAATAGCGCAGGGTGCTGAGCACGGGATTGGGCGCGGACTGGCCCAGCCCGCACAGGCTGGTGGAGCGGACCAGGTCGCAGAGCTGCTCCAGCAGTTCGAGATCGCGGATGGTGCCATTTCCCTTGGCGATCTTGGTGAGCAGGTTGTACATCTGCGCGGTGCCGACGCGGCAGGGGATGCATTTGCCGCATGACTCGGACATGCAGAACTCCATGAAATACCTGGCGACGTCGACCATCGAGGAGGTGTGATCCATGACGATCATGCCGCCGGAACCCATGATCGAGCCGAGCTTGGCCAGCGAGGCATAATCGACCGGGGTGTCGAGATGCTTTTCGGGGATGCAGCCGCCGGAAGGCCCGCCCGTCTGCACGGCCTTGAAGCCGGCTTCGGTCGTCGTGCCGCCGCCAATCTCTTCCACGATTTCCCGCAGGGTCGTGCCCATCGGGACTTCGATCAGACCGGTGTTCTTGATCTGACCGGCCAGGGCAAACACCTTGGTGCCCTTGCTGCTCTCGGTGCCGATGCCAGCAAACCACGCGCCGCCATTGCGGATGATGGGAGCGACGTTGGCATAGGTTTCGACGTTATTGATCAGGGTCGGCTCACCCCACAGACCGTGATCCGAGGGGTAGGGTGGGCGGGGACGCGGGGAGCCGCGCCGGCCTTCGATGGAGGCCATGAGCGCGGTTTCCTCGCCGCAGACGAACGCGCCCGCGCCCAGCCGGATTTCCACATCGAAGTTGAAACCCGTACCGAAGATGCTCTCACCCAGCAGGTGAAGGCGCTTGGCCTGGCGGATGGCCTGCTTGAGGCGCTCGATCGCCAGAGGATACTCGGCGCGGCAGTAGACGTAGCCCATGTTGGCGCCGATGGCGTACCCGGCGATCGCCATGCCTTCCAGAACGCGGTGCGGGTCGCTTTCCAGGACGCTGCGATCCATGAACGCGCCGGGGTCGCCCTCGTCGGCGTTGCAGACGACGTACTTGCGATCGCTGATGGCCTTGGCGACCGTCGACCACTTGAGGCCGGTGGGATACCCGCCGCCGCCGCGGCCGCGCAGCCCGCTGGCCACGATCTCGTCGATAACCTGGGCGGGGGACATCTCGGTCAAAGCCTGGCCGAGGGCTTCATACCCATCGGCGGTAATGTATTCCTCGATGTTCTCCGGATCGATGACGCCGGAGTTTTCCAGCACGACCCTGACCTGGCGGGTGAAGAACGGCTGCTGGTTGTCGCAGCGCAGGCGCTCCACCGGTTTCTTGTCCAGACCGGCCACGATCTCGGCGGCATCGGCCGGGGAGACCTTTTCGTACAGGATGTTGCCCGGTTCCACGGAGACCAGCGGGCCCTGGGCGCAGAGGCCCATGCAGCCAACGCCCTTGACTTTGACCGTATCTTCCAGGCCCTGTTCTTTCACGGCCGCTTCCAGCGCGAGCTTGATCTGATCCTTGTGCTGGGAGAGGCAGCCAGCCGCCATGCAAACCCGAATCTGGTATTCGAATTTGCTCTGCTTTTCCTTTTCGGCGGATGCGATCTTGGCGAGTTCTTCCTGTGGGATCATGACTTTAACACCTCTTCGAGCTTGCTGAGCGTGCTTTCAATCGTCTGGTTGCCACTCACCTCGCTGTCGATGACGACGGCCGGCGCAAGGCCGCACGCCCCGACACAGCGCACCGTCAGCAGGGAAAGCGAGGAGTCCGCAGTCGTGCCGCCGGCCTTGATGCCGTACTTTTCCTCAATCTTTTCGAGCAGGGCGCCGCTCCCCTTGATGTAGCAGGCGGTGCCGGTGCAGACGGAGCAGACATGCTTGCCCTTGGGCTTGAGGTTGAAGAAGTGGTAGAACGTCGCAACCCCGTAGACCTGGCTGGGTGAGACTCCCAGGGCTTCGGAAACATAGGTCAGGGCTTTGTCATCCAGATAGCCGAACGATTCCTGGATCGTATGCAGCGTCTCAATCAGGGCATCCGGACGGAAGCCATTGCGGCGCATGGTGGCATTGACCAGTTTCCACCGTTTGTCATCCGAAGGTACCGCTACAGTGGCATTACTCATTGGGTCTGTCCTTTCGATTTGAAGCCAGTTGCACCTGGAAAACGGGCGCGCCGGCGCTCACGACTTCCCAAAACACGGCAGATTTGGATACCCGGCTTCATGCTAGCAGCACTTGCCGCACCATACAGCCGAAAAACCTCACTTCAAATTGTGAAAATAATCACAAATAAAAAGAAGTGAACCCAAAGGTTATCGACCGGCAGGGGATGGTTCGGAATGTTTTCCCCAGAAATCATAGCACGTTGACTTCTCCAGTCAGACAGTCGTTTGTCACTGCTTTTCTGTGAGTTCGGTGAGGTTTGTCACTTTGTTTCCGGAAGTGAATATAGTATCTATAGAATATGAACAGGAGGTTCATATTCTATGGGACTGTCGAGCTGGACGGATTTCTACGCAAGGATTCTGGAGCTGGAGCAGCGCGGGCTGGTGACCCGCACGTTCCGGCGTCTCGACCCGGAACGGCAGGAGCTGATCTTGCAGGCCATCCTGGACGAGGCCGTCGACAAGGGCCTCGTCACTCTCAGCATCAAGGATGTGGCCGCGCGGGCCGGCGTGGCGGTGGGGTCGCTCTACCAGTACTTTGGCAACCGGGATGGTCTGGTGGACTTCGCAATCGAACTGTGCGTGGCTTTCACCGCGGGCGTGTTCGACGAGTATCGGGATTATCTCGTCCACCTGCCGCTGCGCGAAGGGCTGGCGGCCTATCTGATTGGCGGGGTGGAGTGGGGGCAGACGGAGATCAGCCTGGTACGCCTGTTCGCGCGGGCAGCCTATCAGGGCGATCCGGCCTTCCAGGAGCGGCTGGTTCAGCCGGTGGCCCTGGTCATGCGGCACATGGTGAGCGACATCCTGGCGGCGGCCCAGGCCCGGGGCGAGCTCCGGCCGGACGTCGATCTGGAGGCGCTGACCAGGGTGATCCACGCTCTGATGATCGCCGTGGGGGATGCCCAACTGCTGCCTTATCTCAACACGTACTTCCAGGTGGTGGACGCCGAGATGCCGCCGGAGCGCCTGTTGGAGGGCTTGCTCGACCTTGTCTTGCACGGCATCGCGTCCGGCGGCGACCGGCAGGAGGGGGCATGATGACCATGCTGCGAATCGCCCGCAAGGCGCTGCTCGAATACGTGCGCGAGCCGCTGCTGCTGGGGCTGGCCTTCGTCTTTCCGGTGCTGCTCGTGCTGCTCTACTACGTGGCGTTTGGCGAATCGGATACGGGGCTGGCCCGCTACATGAAGCTCATGGTCTGGAACGCCGATCGGGGTACGTTCGGCGACCGGCTGATCGAGGCCCTCGCAAGCGAGCAGTTCGAGGGTTCGCCCGTACTCGAATTGACCCTGGTGCAGGACCCCGCGCTGGCCGTGGTTCCCCTGCGCGAACATAAGGTGGCGGCGCTGCTCCAGATTCCCCCGGAATTCAGCGCGACGATCGAGGCGGCTGCGCGTGGGGAAGCGGTTCCCCCAACCATTGTTTCCCTGGCCGGCGACCCGTACCAGGACAACTACGTGTTTGTTCAGACCTACGTCGACGGCGCGGTGAGCGCGCTCGTTCGCCAGGCGACCGGGCAGCCGGAAACCGTGCACGCGAGCTACGAATTCACGACCGGCACCGGGACGATGTCCGACTTCGACTTCGGCGTTGGTGGGATTCTGGTCTTTGGCGTGATGTTCACCGTAATCACGACCGCGCACATCCTGGTCAAGGAACGGGTCAGCGGGACGCTGCGCCGGTTGCGCGTGACCCGGATGCGGGCGGTGGACCTGCTGGGCGGCGTGACGCTGGCCCAGATGGCGCTGGCCCTCGTCCTGGTTCCGTTCACGCTGGGGATCGCCGTAGCCTGTGGCTTTCGCAGCAATGGCTCTCTGCTGCTGGCGATCGGGGTCGGCTGGCTGCTGACCCTGGGGGCGGTGGGGCTGGGGCTGATCACAGCCTGCTTCGCCCGCAGCGATGGCGAAGCGGCCAACCTTGGCGCGAGCCTGATGGTCCCGGTGGTGCTGATGTCCGGCGCACTGTATCCCATGCCGGCGGCCCCGCTGTTTTCCCTTGGCGACCGGGTGATCGAGCTGTACGACTTCGTACCGGCGGCCCCCGCCGCCGAAGCGCTGCGCCGCATCCTGGTCGGCGGGGATGGCCTTGACGCGGTGGGCTATGAGCTGTTCATGATCGCGCTGAGTTCGGTCTTGCTGTTTGCTCTGGGCGTGGTGTTGTACCGGCGGCTGCAACTGCGCCGGTCGTGACGGAGGGTGGGATGAGTACGGTCGTGCTTCGGACGGAAGGATTGACCAGACGCTACGGGGACCTGATCGCGGTCAACGATCTCTCCCTGGAGATTCGCGAGGGCGAGGTCTTTGGGTTTCTCGGCCCCAATGGGGCGGGCAAGACCACCTCGATCAACATGATGTGCGGCCTCCTGAAGCCGGATGCCGGGCGCGTCCTGATCCACGACAAGCCGGTGGAGAATGGCGCGACCGAAGTGCGGGCCAGAGTGGGGGTGTGTCCGCAGGAGATCGTGCTGTGGGAGCGACTGACCTGCCAGGAACAACTGGAGTTCATCGGCCAGATGTACGGGGTGCCGGGCCGGATCGCGCGCCAGCGGGCCGAACGGCTGCTGGATGACCTCGACCTGAGCGAGAAACGGCACAAGCAGGCCCGGACACTCTCCGGGGGGATGCAGCGCCGCCTGAATCTGGCGATGGCTCTGGTTCACGAGCCGGAGATCGTGGTGCTGGACGAGCCGGAGGCCGGACTCGATCCGCAGAGCCGGGTCAAGGTGCGCGAATACATCCAGCGCCTGGCCCGGAGCAAGACGGTGATCCTGACCACACACAACATGGACGAGGCCGAACGGCTGGCCGACCGCGTGGCGATTATCGACCACGGCCAGCTTCTGGTGGTGGATACGCCGGACGCCTTGAAGCAGCGCGTGGGCGAGGGGGACGTGATCGAAATCGGTCTGGCGGGGCAGCCTGACGATGCCGTGATCCAGCAGGCCCGGACGGCCTTGCAGGCGGTCGCCGAGGGGGTGGTCTACAGCCAGGGTCAGGATGTGCTGGTAGTGCGTGCGCTCAACGGGGTCGGCCATCTGCCGGTTGTGCTCAATGCCCTGGAGGCGGCGGGCCTGCAAGCCGGCGACGTCCGGCTGCGCGAGAACACGCTGGAAGATGTCTTCATCGAACTGACGGGCCGGAGGCTGCGTGAATGAAAACCTTGCTGGTTGCCCGCAAGTCATTGCGCGAAATTTCGCGCGAGCCGCAGCTCTTGCTGCTGACCATTCTCCTGCCCGTGGCCTTTGTCGGGATCACGTACCTGGGGTATCGGGGCGACCTGGTGGCGACCTATCCGGTCGCGGTGATCGTGGCCGATCCGGGCCAGAGGGCCCTCGTGGACAATCTGGCGGCCCAGCGGCACGGCAACGGCCAGCCGGTGTTCGACATCCGGGTGATGGAGGATCGCGCCGGGGCCGAGGCCGGCCTGTTGGATCGCAGCCTGGCCGCCCTGCTGGTGATCGACAGCGAGGCCGGGACTCCGGCGGTCACGATCAAGGGAGACGCGCTCTACGCCAGATACTACCGGGCCAGCGTCCTCCTGGAGAACGCCATCACGGCTTTCACGGACCGGGCGGCCGGGTTGCCCGAAGTTGTGCGGATCGAGGAGGCCCCGCTGTATTCGATCGGACCGCGGACCGAGTTCGACCTCTACGCGCCGGGCATGATCGTGTTCGCGATGCTGATGATCGTCCCCCAGACGGCGATGCTGGTTGCCCGCGAATTGCGCTGGCGGACGCTGCGGCGGCTGCGCCTGTCCCGCCTGAGCACGTTCGAACTGCTGGCAGGCCTGAGTCTGGCGCAGATGGTGGTGGGCGTGGTTCAGGTCGGCGCGGTTTTCGTCGCGGCGCTGGCGCTGGGGTTCCCCAACCAGGGATCGTTGCCGCTGGCGATCGGGGTCGGATTGGCGATTGCGCTCTCGGCGATCGGGCAGGGCCTGATCGTGGCTTGCTTCGCCGAAAATGACAGCCAGGCGGCGAACGTTGGCTCGACGGCCGCGATGATCCAGGTCTTTTTGTCTGGGGCGTTCTACGCCCTGCCGTCGCCGACGATCCTCAGCCTGGGAGCGTATCAGCTTGGCGTGTTTGACATCTTTCCGGCCACGCACGGCTTCATGGCGCTCCAGCAGGTGCTTAACTACGGCGCGGGCCTGAGCCAGATTGCCGTCCGGCTGGGCCTGACCTTGCTCCTGTCCGGGCTGTACTTCGCGCTGGGGGTGTTCGTCTTCAACCGCACCCGGATGCGCAGCCATCACTGACGCGGGGAAAAACGGCCGGGGCCGCGCGGCCCCGGCCGTCTGTCTATTGTTGTTCCTGTTGTTCAGCCAGCAGCTTCTCGCGGCGCTTGCGCTGCTTCATCCGTTCCTCTGGGTCGAGGACGCGCTTGCGGAGGCGCAGGCTCTGGGGCGTGACTTCCAGCAGTTCATCCTCGGCCATGAACTCGATGAAGTCGTCGAGACTCAGCTCGCGAGGGGCCTTCAGGCGCAGCTCTTCGCCGTAATACTTGGTGTGAACGGCGCTCAGGCCCTTGGTCTTGTTGACGTTGATGTCCAGGTCTTCCGAGCGGATGTGCTCGCCGACCACCTGGCCCTTGTAGACTTCCGTGCCGGGGACGATGAAGAACGTGCCGCGCGGCTGGAGGTGGGTCATGGCGTAATTGACCGAGACTCCGGTCTCCATCGCGACCAGGCTGCCGTACTGGCGGCGCGGCGGCTCGCCGTCGACGACGGGGCCGTAGCTGTCGAACAGGGCGTGAAACTGGCCCATGCCGCCGGTGGCGCGCATGAACTGGGACTGGAACCCGATCAGGAAGCGGGTCGGGGCGATGTAGTGCAGATAGGTCGTCCCGTTCTCGCTGTGCATGTTGAGCAGGCGGCCCTTGCGTGCGCCGATCATCTCGAAGATGGTCCCGGCGGTATCGTCGGCCACTTCGATGTGGACTTCCTCGAACGGCTCCAGTAGCGCGCCGGTTTCCGGATTCTGGTGGTAGATCACTTCCGGCTTGCTGACGTCGAATTCGTAGCCCTCGCGGCGCATCGTCTCAATCAGAATACCCAGGTGCAACTCACCGCGCCCGCTGACGATGAAGCGCTCCGGCGTTTCGCCGTCGGCCACGCGCAGGGCCACGTTGCTGCGGGTCTCGGCATAGAGGCGTTCCCGCA
Source organism: Aggregatilineales bacterium (assembly GCA_029976005.1). Lineage (GTDB taxonomy): Bacteria > Chloroflexota > Anaerolineae > Aggregatilineales > Ch27 > JARKOQ01. The sequence continues at coordinate 67,325 of JARKOQ010000172.1, forward strand.
GGCGGCGGGAAGTGCCCCAGCCAGTCTTACCCTCTCGCCCGGCGAACGGGGAGGTATTGACGCCGAAGGTCATGCGGACGGTTGGCTCCTCGACGCGGATCGGTGGCAGGGCCTCGAGCACGTCGGGATGGGCAATCGTGTCGCTGATCTGGAGCTCGTCCGGCCCGGCGATAGCCACGATGTCGCCGGCCTTGATGCTTTCAACTTCCTGGCGGGACAGGTTGTGATAGGTGAAAAGGTATTCGATCCGGCCGGGGATGCGCTCGCCGGTCGGCTTGATCCGGACGATGGGCATGCCCCGGCGAAGCTCGCCGGAGCGCAGCCGCCCGACTCCGATCTGGCCTTTGTAGTTGTCGTATTCCAGGGTGGTCACCAGCATGCGGGCCTGTTGATCCGGATCGATCTCCGGCGCGGGGATTTCCTTCAGGATGACTTCGAAGAGGGGAGTCAGGTCACCACCGACGGTTTCCGCGGAGTCGCCGGCCCGGCCTTCCATCCCGATCGCGTAGATCACGGGGAAATCGGCCTGCTCGTCGCTGGCGCCCAGCTCCACGAAAAGGTCGAAGGTTTCGTTGAGCGCTTCCTCGACACGAGCAAAGGGGCGGTCGATCTTGTTGATGACGACGATGATGCGCAGCCCCAGCTCAAGCGCCTTGCGCAGCACAAAGCGGGTCTGGGGCATCGGACCTTCCACGGCGTCGATCAACAGGAGCGCGCCATCGACCATGTTGAGGACGCGCTCGACCTCGCCGCCAAAGTCGGCGTGGCCGGGGGTATCGACGATGTTGATCTTGACCCCGTTCCAGGTGATCGCGGTGTTCTTGGCCAGGATGGTGATGCCGCGCTCGCGTTCCAGCGCGTTTGAGTCCAGGATGCGCTCCCCGGTCTGGACACCTTCCCGGAAGACCTTGGCCTGTTTGAGCATGCCGTCGACCAGGGTCGTCTTACCGTGGTCGACGTGCGCGATAATGGCGATGTTTCGTATGTCTGTCCGTCGTTCAGTCACGTCTTTACCTGCCAATAGTTGAATACCAGCATCAATTTCGAGCGGTGCGAGGGGTTCCGGTGACAGTCGATGCAAAGACGTGTCAGGAGTAACCAGCGGAAAATCGCGGGATCAGTTCCGATCTGCGCCAGGTGACGTAAGCAGTCCGGCGCGGAATTATGCCCGCGCCAACCGAAAGTGTCAATCGTGATCTTGATCCAGATCATGCCTTCCGAAGCGGGCCTGTGCTATAGTCCGCTTTCATTATCGATCGAAACGGCCCGGATGGCCGCTTTTGTGTCCGTTTGAAAGAAGGGATTCCATGCCTGAAACATCGTCTTCAACCCCGCACTGCCTGGTTTGCGACCAGACGAGCGATCAGGTGCCGCTGCTGACCCTGACCTATCTGGGCGGCGATCTGCATATCTGCGCCCAGCACCTGCCCATCCTGATCCACAACCCGGCCCAACTGGCCGGCAAGCTGCCCGGCGCGGAGCGCCTGCCACGCGCCCAGGGGCACTAGAACCGGGTTCTATGCCGGGAATCGAAGCCGCCCTCGAATCGACCGAGGGCGGTCTCTGTTTCACGCGGCGAGAGTCAGTTCATCACCTGCCGCCAGATGGCATCCAGGGCTTGCAGCGCGGTCAGATTGCGGATGGTGTAGCCGTAGTTCAGGTTGGCGGGCGTGAAGTGGGCGCTTGCGTTGAAATCATCGCCGGGCGGCCAGGAGGGATGCACGCCGTCCGAGGACAGGCCCTGGTTGGGCAGCGCTTGCATGGCCGCGAAATAGTCCACGAGCGGGACGTCGAACTGGCGGGCCGTGTCCCGGATGATCTGGTTGAACTGATCCACCACCAGCTCGTAACCGGTGCGGTTGGGGATGGTGGTGAGACAGGGGATCACGCCCATGTCGAGCGAAATCCGCACGATTCGGGACAGGTTGACAGCGTATTCCTGCGGGGTCATCAGGCCGACGTCGTTGGTGCCCAGCATGATCAGGGCGACCGAGGGCCGCACCAGCCGGTATTCACAGGTGAGCGGCGATTCGCCGGGATTGCAGGCCGATCTGTCCGCGCTGGCGGGACTCAGGACGCTGGTGGTCGACCAGCCGTTGTCGGCTGCCAGCGAAATGTTGGCGAAGGAGTTGCGTCCTCCGCGCGCATCCTCGGCGGAGAAGAAATCGATGACCGCTTCGTAGGCGCTGTACTGGCGCAGATCGTAGGCGTCCCAGCCGAAGGGGTAGAGGACGTAGGTCGCCACGGTGATGCTGTCGCCCACTTTGGAAAACACCCCGGCCCGGTTGCCGCGCATCTGGCCGAGTTGGAAAACCTGGCGGGCGGTGTTGGTGATGCCGGAGACGTAGCTGGAGGGCGGCGGCGCGCTGCTCTCGGCGACCGCCTGGGCGGTCTGAGGCAACGGCGTGGGCGGCAGGACAACCTCGCCCGTGATGGCCAAGCTGTCCAGCGCGATCGAGGTGTCGATCGCCTCGCCGGGCACCCAGCCGGATGCGCCGTCGGCGCTGACGACCTGCAACCAGGAGCCGTCTTCGGTGCGGCCGATGATGGTCACGGCGGCGCTGGCCGGCAAATTGCCCAGAATCCAGGTTGCCGGGCCGGGCTGATCGAACAGACGGAGCGAGTCCTGACCGGCTGCGACCTGGCCGTTGGCGGGCAGGGTGGGGCGCGGGCTGGGGGAGGGGGACGGCGCGAAGGTGGGCGGCGGGGTCGCGGAGGTGGCCCGGCGCGGCGTGACGGTGACGATCTCGGCCGTCGGGACGCTGGTCGGAGGCCGGGTAGCCGTCAGGGTGGGCAGCACCGCCCTGGCGGGGAGGGTGGCCGTTCCCCGGCTACAGCCCGCGACAAGGAGGGAGAGCAATCCGAGCAACAGCAAAACGCGAGCACGCATCCGTGATTCGTTCTCTTGAGTCGTGACCTTTTCGAGCCAGCCTCGGTATGGCGGAGCCCCGAGCATGGTACTATACTCGCTGCTGGGGGGCGCGGCAAATCCGGTTGATCCCAGGATGGGGCGGCCGGCGTCACGGTTCGATTGGATGAATGGAGCAATGAGCATGAGGCGCAGCAGGTTTTTCCAGGTACTTGGCGTGGCCGTACTGATCTCCATGATTGGGGCGGCTGCTCTTCCTTTGCTGGCTCAGGGCGGCATCACGCTGGAGGTCATCTCGAATCTCAACGTGCGCTCCGGGCCTGGTGCTGAGTTCATGACCCTCACGACCGTTCCGCGCGGGGTGAACGTGGTGGTGGAAGGGCGCAACCGGTACGGGGACTGGGTGCTGGTGCATAGCGAGGACGGCGCGGCGCGGGGCTGGGTGGCCTCTCGTTACCTGATCTGGGGCAGCAACGACGTGGCCCTGGTGGCCGAGGTCGAGGAGATCATCGGCAGCGGGAGCGCGCCGGTCGTCGTGGACAGCCAGGTTCCGGCGGCTCAGTCGAGGAACGCGCTGCAGTTGTTCCAGGGACCCAACTCCAACTACCCGGTGCTGGCCAGCCTGCCGCGCCGCACGGCGGTGAATATCGAGGCACGCAACGGCGATGGGCTGTACCTGCTGGTCAACACCAATGACGGCCAGCGTGGCTGGGCAATTACCAGTGTGGTCAACCCGGACGTCGATCTGAGCAGCCTGCCGGTCAGCGAGGAAGTGATCAGCGGCGCGGCCATTTTCGATGAAATCCTGGCCCGGCTGGATGCGACCCCGATCCTGCCGACGATCACCAATCGCGCCAGGGCGATCTATCGCACCGGGCGGAGCATGGGCATGCGGCCCAACGTTTTCTCCAAGGTGGGCGACTGCCATACCGAGCACCTGGCCTTCCTGGTGCCGATTGGCGCGGGGGAATACACCCTGGGCGATTACGGCGGCTTGCAGAGCACGATCGATTTCTTCTCGGTTTCGCCGCGCGATGGGGTGACGAATTCGTTCGTCAACGAGAGCATGGCGGCGGCGAGCGCGTTCAGCGCGGCGGCCGTGCTGGACACGGTCTGGGCCGATCCGGCCCACTGCCTGGCGAACGAGGCGCCCCTGCTGTGCGATCTGCGTATCCTGCGCCCCAGCGTGGCCCTGATCATGTTCGGTTCGGTCGACGCCCAGATTTACGGCGTGAATGACTACGGCTACTACCTGCGGCGCGTCGTGCAGGAGACCATTCGCCGGGGGGTGGTGCCCGTGCTGTTCACGTTCCCCAGCAACCCGAACTACAACTGGGAGAAGTCGCTGGCGATGAACGCGGTCGTTCTAGACATCGCCGAGGAAGAAGACCTGCCGGTTGTCAACCTGTGGAAGGCGCTGCGTCCGCTACCCAACGGCGGTTTGCAGGACGATAACTTCCACCTGTCGTTCAGTGGCGATCGCTGGATGAACTTCACGGGCGACCAGAATTCGTGGGGCATGGTTCAGTACAACCTGATTGCGTTGCAGACCTTGCAGGTCTTGCAGCAGAATTTGCTGCGCTAAGGGTTTCGCCGCAGGGATGGTTCGGGCCGGCCTGATCCGCCGGCCCTTTTCGTTGGCATGCGGCGGCGCGGGCCGCCTGTGGTATAGTAAGTGCGTTTTGCCGCGTCGGTTGTTGGGATAGTTTTTGGAGGAAATGGTGACTATGAAAGATCAAATTCGCGCTTTTATCACCGCCGAGATGATCCGTGACGCGAAGTATCCGTTGAAAGACGACGAGCCGTTGATCACCGGTGGTCTGATTGACTCGTTCTCGCTGGTTGAGCTGGCCCTGTTTATCGAGAAGACGTTCGGCATCCACCTGGACGATGTCGACCTGACCGCCGAAAACATGGATACGCTCGGACAGATCGTGGCGTTCGTGGAGGCGAAGCAGTGATGAGCCAGGTTCAGCCCGTTTCGGCCCATCCATCGGCGGAAACACTGCTCGATCGGGCGCGCTGGCTTTCCCGCGAGCGGCCTGACGCCCCGGCGGTGACGCTGGTCAGCCATGACGGCGATCACACCCTCACGTACGCGGATCTGCTGGCCGAATCGGCGCGGTATGCCTATGCCCTGGAACAAGCCGGCGTCCAGCCGGGGGACCTGGTGGTCCTCGTGCTCCAGCATGGGGAAGCCGTGCTGTTCGGCTTTTGGGGATCGATGCTGCTGGGGGCGGTGCCGTCCATCTTCCCGTTCCTGACCGAAAAACTCGATCCGGAGCGCTACTTCGACAGCGTGCAGAAACTCGTCGAGCACTCCGGCGTCAAGGTGGTAATCACCTATGCCGAGCTAGAGCCGGCGCTGCGCGAGGTGTTGGGGGCGTGTACGACTCCGCCCACCATCCTGACGACCGAGCAGCTTCAGCCGGGCGGGGATATCCAGGTCTATCTGGCCCGCAATCCGGCCCGACCGGATGACACCGCTTTTCTCCAGCATTCCTCCGGCAGCACCGGCCTGCAAAAAGGGATCATGCTCTCCCATCGCTCGGTGCTCAACCAGGTGCGCAGTTACAGCGCCGCGATCCACCTGACGCCGGATGACGTGGTGGTGAGTTGGCTGCCGCTCTACCACGACATGGGCCTGATCGCCGGGTTCGTGATGCCGATTATGGAAGGCATCCCCCTGGTGATGATGTCGCCTTTCCACTGGGTGCGCGATCCCGCGATTTTGCTGCATGCCATTGCGCGTTATGGGGGCACCCTGTGCTGGCTGCCCAACTTCGCCTACAACTTCCTGGCGACGCGTGTGCGCGATGCCGACCTGGAGGCGGTCGATCTATCCTCCTGGCGGGCGGTGATCAACTGCTCCGAGCCGGTTCACGCGGAAAGCCACCGGGCTTTCCTGGAACGATTCGCAGGGCGCGGAATCACGCAGGAATCCCTGATGACCTGCTACGCGATGGCTGAGAATACGTTCGCGGTCACGCAGAGCAGGATTGGTCAGCCGGTCCGCCTCGACGTGGTGGAGCGCGCTGCGCTGATGGAGCGCCGCCAGGCCGTCCCCACCGACTCGGATGTGCCGTCAATGACGATTGTGTCCTGCGGCTGGCCGATCGAGGGCTGCGCCCTACGCATCGTGGACGACCAGCGCCAGGACCTGCCGGAGCGGCACGTGGGCGAGATCGCGCTGAAGAGCACCTCCATGTTGAGTGGCTACTATCACCGTCCGGATGCGACCGCCGAGGTCATGGCGGACGGGTGGTACTTCACGGGCGACATGGGCTATCTGGCGGATGGCGAGTTGTTCATCACCGGGCGCAAGAAAGACCTGATCATCATCGGCGGCAAGAACATCTACCCGCAGGATATCGAGTCGCTCGTCAACGCGATCAAGGGCGTTCATGCGGGCCGGGTCGTCGCCTTCGGTGTGTACAACGAGCGCCTGGGGACGGAAGACATGGCCGTGATCGCCGAGGTGGATGTCGAGGATGCCGAGGCGCGGGCCGAGATCAGTCGGGAAATCCGGGCGTCCGTCACCCAGAACGTGGACGTGGTCTGCCGCTACGTGCACCTGGTCGATCATATGTGGCTGATCAAGACCAGCAGCGGCAAGATCGCCCGGCGGGCCAACCGGGCAAAGTTCCTGGAAGAAGTCCTCGGGCAGCCGGAAGAGGCGTAACGTTTCGTTTGTGAAGGAGAAAGTTCAGCGGGCGGCCGGATCACGGCCGCCCGCTGCTGCATTGCTTACCAGTTGCGCGAGGCGGTGTAGTAGAAGGTGTGCTGGCAGCCCGGATCGTTGTCGTAGATCGTGGTGGCGACCATCGTCCACGAGGTCGAGCTGGTGAAGGTCAGGGTCATCTGAAGGTTGCCGTTGTTGAGCGCGTTGCGGCCGTTATAGGCGTAGGTATCCGCGCCTGCCGGCTGCATGGTGTAGGGCGCCGGCTCCTGCCCGCGCCAGGAAAGCGTGCCGTTGGCGTTGGGCACGATCGCGGCCAGATGGGCGCACATCGCCACCGGCGGCTGGGTGCAGGTGCCGCTCGGATTGTCCAGGCCTGGTTCGGTCTGCCAGACGGACTGCCCGGCGGGCACCAGGCCGCTGGACTGCCCGCCCCCGGCGGGCGCGGACACCATCGGCGGGGCGCTGACTTCCTCGATGCTGCCGCACAGACCGCGCGTGTGGAGGCCGGCCTGGGGCGCCCAGGCCTGGCCGAAACCTACCATGTCCAGCCGCCACCAGCGCGCGTCGCTCTCGTCGGTCGCCTGCCCGGTAACCGCGTAATGCAGCTCCGGGTCGGCAGCGGTCACGGTCTGATAGTCCTCGCCAGGGCCGCTCAGCAGGTCGATCTCGCCGTCGGTGGGCAGCACGCCCGCCGTGCAGGTCAGGCTCAGCGGCAGGAGGTCGAGCGGCGCGCCTTCCAGGGCGGCGTAGCCATAGGCCTGATAGACGACCGGCCCCGATTCGGCGGTATGCTCGGCCACGATGCGCTGGCCCGCGGCAGCGGCGACGCGATGGCCGTTGTATATGGCCGAAGCCTCGCCCGCCAGAACGACGATCTGCAAGGCGCTCTCGTCGCCCTGGACGAACAGGGCTGCTTCGCTGAAGGCCAGATCGACCCCGTCGATGCCCAGGTGGACCGTGTCTTCTCCGGCGAGGTGCAGGAGCAGACCTGCCGAGCCTGCGCCGCACGCGCTTTCCTGGGTGAGGGCCAGCAGTTCCATGTTCTGGAACGGCGCGCCATAATCCAGCAGGACATCCGTATCCTCGCGGACGACCAGCGAGGCCGGGTCACCCTCGGCGATGGTGATCAGATCGCGGAAGACCCAGGCCGGCCCTGTCTCGGCGAGCACCCGGTACCAGTCTCCGGCGGCATTCCGCCCGTCGGCGACGATCGTGAGCCGGTCGTCCAGCGAGCCGCTGACGGCGAAGCCCGTGCCCGCCCCGGAGCGCAGGTTGATCGGATAGCCCGCGATGTTCTGGAGGGTGATGGTCGGGGCCGGTTCCGCGCCCGGATCGACCCGGTTGGTCAGGACGGCATCCCCGAACAGCACGCCGGTGACGGTCGCTTCGGAATCAACCGGCAGGTCGAAGCGGCTCCGGAAGATCGCGATGCCCAGGCTGCTGGCAGCCGGATCGAGCGCGCCCGTCGCGAGTTGAGTCAGGTCGCTCAGACTGGCGCGCTCGCCCGGCGTGGCCAGCGGATCGCCTTCGCCCGCGCCGAGGCAGACTTCATCTTCGGCCAGATCGGGGCAGGCGGCATTCACCGAGGCTACCGCTTCCGCCAGCAGGGCCGGGCAGATAGCGCCGGAGTCCTGGGCCTGGCCGGGGTGGGCGGGCAGGAGGGCGACCGCGACGAGCAGCACGCCCAGGCTGATGATGATCGAGGTACGGGTCAAACGCATGGGGGTTTCCTCCAATAAGCAGCGGATCGTCTACTTTGACTGTCTCAACCGGCATTCAGGCCCAACTGCTGCTGGAGCGCCTGGAGGGCCTGGAGCGTGATCAGATTGCGGACGGTGTATCCGGCTTGCAGATGGGCTTCGTCGAACACGCCCGTGCGGCCATCTTCGGGCACGGTCAGGTGGATCGTCTCGTCGAGGTTGATCCCGCCGTCGGGCAGGTCCTGCAGGGCAAGCCACAGGTTGATCAGGGGAAGGTCATGATCCAGGGCGATCTGGATGATGATCTGGTTGAACAGGAGGGATTTCTCCGGGTATTCCGGGCGGCCGGGGAAGGTGCTCAGGACGGGCAGCACGTCGCTGGCGATGCTTTGCTCGACCACCTGGCGCAGGTAGTGATCGAACTGAGCTGCTTCCAGATAGTAGGCGTCGTTCGTCCCGAACATGATGATCGCCAGGCCGGGCCGCGAGACGCGATACTCGCAGTCCAGGGGGCTTTCCCCCGCCCGGCACCAGTTGGGATCGGCCCAGGTCGGATCGTGGACGCTGGCGACGTTGTAGCCGCTGGCGGCCGCCAGACCCGGATTGGCGAACGAATCCAGCGCGAAACCCTCGCCGCGGGCCGGAACGCCGCCGAAGAAATCGACCACGCTCTGGAGGCTGCCGTACTCGCCCAGGGTGTAGTCTCCGCCGCCGAAGGGGGTCAGGAAGGCCGGGGCGGCCGTCATGCAGTCCCCGATTTTGGAGAAGATGCGGGGGTTGTGATCCGCCGCCCGGCTGGCCGCGAAGATGGCCCTGGCCTGCTCCGAGACTGTCGGCAGCACCGGGAAGGCGGCGACGTCGATCCCGGCCACGCTGGCCGGGTCGAACGCGGCCGCTTCTGGGGTGGCCGGGGAGGTCGCGGTCGGAGCAACTGTCGATGTCGCGCTCGGCGTCGCGGTGGGCGTCGATCCGGCAGGGGTGGTGCAGGCGGCGCTCCCCAGGGCGAGCAGCAGGGTGACTACTATGAAACGGCGGCGCATGTGCCCTCCATTGGCAAGACCGGCAGAGGCGCATAAACTATAGCCTGTTACCGGACCGGCTTCAACCACTCCCAGGTTGGATGAGATGCGACGACGACTGCTTTCCCGTGAGAACCTCTTCGCGCTGGGCCTGTGCCTGATCGTGCTGCTGCTGGTGATCGTGACGACCGACAGCGCGCCGCAGTGGATTTACCAGGGCTTCTAACAGCCGGGACGGTGCCATGACTCTGACTCATCTCGTCGCGGCGTTGATCGTCGCGGCGCTCTACATCTGGCTGCTGCCCGCCCGCTGGCGCGGCTGGGCGTTGATGGCGGTCAGCATCGTCGCGGTCTACTGGCTCAGCCCGGCGCTGACGATCCGCTACCTCGACTTTGCCCTGCCCACGGCAACCGTCGTGCTGGCGGCGGCGATCTGGTGGTTCACGCTTCCGCCTCATTCGACTCCCACGCGCGAGGATCGGGCCGCGCTGGGGGTGCTGGCCGTACTGATCCTCGGCCTGGCCGCGACGCGCTACCTGACCCCGGAATTGCGCCCGACGCCCTCTCGCGCACCGGAAGTGCCCGCCGTCGCGCTGGCGCTGGCGATCGCGGGCGCGGTGATCGGCCTGGTGGGCTATCGCCTGCGGGGCCGGGGGCGCTTCCTGACTGTGGCGATCGCGCTGATTGTCGGCCTGTTCGCCGTGCTCAAGACGGAGCCGCTGGCGATCGCGGCGGCGGGTGGCCTGCGGGCCTTGAGCGGCCAGCAGGTCGATCTGGCCCGGCCGGGCGACCTCTCCTGGCTGGGCTTCTCGTACGTGGCGTTCCGGTTGATCCACCTGCTGCGCGACCGGCAGACCGGCAGGCTGCCGGTGCTGAGCCTGCGCGAGGCGCTGACCTATGTGACGTTCTTCCCGGCGCTGACGGCCGGCCCGATCGACCGGGCCGAGCGTTTCGTGAAGGACTTGCGGGCTGTCCCAACCCTGACCGGCCCGGACGCGGCCCGGATCGTCGAGGCGGCGGGGCGCATCCTGATCGGAATCCTCAAGAAGTTCGTGATCGCGGATAATCTGGTGCTGCTGGCGCTCGGCCCGGCCAACGCGGAGCAGTTCACGTCCGCCGGGGGCGGCTGGCTGCTGCTGTACGGCTATGGCCTGCGCCTCTTTCTGGATTTCAGCGGGTACACGGACATTGCGATTGGCCTCGGCCTGCTGTTCGGGCTGCGCCTGCCGGAGAACTTCGACCGGCCCTACACCCGCCAGAACATCACGGCCTTCTGGCAAAGCTGGCACATCAGCCTGAGCAACTGGGTGCGCTTCTACGTCTTTTCGCCCTTCTCCCGCGCCCTCCTGAACCGCGAACCCAGGCCGTCGCCGCAGTTCGTCGTGTTCGCGGCGCAGATGGTCACGATGCTGATCATCGGCCTGTGGCACGGCGTGACCTGGGCATTCGTGGCGTGGGGGGCATGGCATGGGCTGGGCCTGTTCGCCCACAAGTGGTGGAGCGATCGTACCCGGCGCTGGTACCTGAGCCTGAAGGATCGGCCCCGGCTGAAGGCGGCCTGGACGGTCGCGGGCTGGGCGCTGACCCTGCAATTCGTGATGCTGGGCTGGGTCTGGTTCGCCCTGCCGCAGGTCGATCAGGCCGCGCGGGTGTTCCTGAAGCTGTTCGGGATCGGATGGTGAGCATGGAAGCATGGCGCTGGCTGTCGAAACCTGCCCAGCCCTATCGCTGGCCGTTCGTGGGCCGGGTGATCGTCAAGGCCGGGGTGCTGTTCGTGATCCTGAACGTGCTGTTCGCGCTGGCCGATCCGCTGCCGCTGCTGGGGCGCGTCTCGTTGTACAACGGCCTGTTTCCCGGCCGGGAACGCCTGCCCTACGGCGAGAATCCGGCCCAATCCTACAACCTCAGCCTGGACAACCTGGAGGCGATGTTCGCCTCGCACGAGGTCGCGGCGGCCCCGGGGGCGGACGAGTTCCGGGTGCTGCTGCTCGGCGATTCGGCGACCTGGGGCTTTTTGCTGGAGCCGGAAAACACGCTGGCGGGGAGGCTCAACGCGGCCGGATTGACCAGCCCAGATGGGCGATCTGTCCGCTTCTTCAACCTGGGCTACCCGATCATGGCTCTGACCAAGGACCTGGTGCTGCTGGACTACGGACTGCGCTACCAGCCCGATCTGATCGTGTGGCTGGTCACACTGGAGTCGTTCCCGCGTGAGAAGCAGCTTTACCCGCCGCTGCTTCAGGACAACCCGGATGCTGTGCGCGGCCTGATCGAACGCTTCAGTCTTGGCCTGGACGTTCAGGACAGCCGGTTCGTGGAGCCCGATTTCTGGGGAAGGACGATCGTCGGCCAGCGCCGGGCGCTGTTCGACCTGTTGCGCTTGCAACTTTATGCCGTGCCGTGGGCCGTGACCGGGATCGATCAGTTTTATCCGGAGTCATACGAACTGCGCCGGTCGGATTTCGACGCAGACGTGAGCTGGCAGGACTACGCCGGGCCGGTCGAGCTGACGGTGGACGAGCTGGCCTTCGACGTGCTCGAAGCCGGGTTCGCCCTGGCGGGGGAGACTCCCCTCCTGCTGGTCAACGAGCCGATGTTTGTCAGCACCGGCCGGAACAGCGATCTGCGCTACAACTTTTTCTATCCGCGCTGGGCATATGATGCCTACCGCGATCTGCTGAACGCGGAAGCGGCGGCGCAAGGGTGGCCGTTCGTCGACCTGTGGGATGCCCTGCCGGCGGAGGAGTTCACCGACAGTCCGGTGCATTACACGCCGGAGGGGGCGCAAATGCTGGCCGACCTGCTGGCCCCGGAGATCACGCGGCTGGCCGAAGGTTGGGGGAACGCCGGGTGAAACAACGCATTGAGGGGGCGAGAAGCCCCCTCAATGTTGTAGCAAACGTGTTCTAGTCGCTGATTTCCGGGGCGCGCTTGATCTCTGGATCGGCGAAGATGTCGTTTTCGTCGGTGCTGCGGGTGCTGAACTCCGAGACGATAGCGCCCTGCGGGCCGCCCTGGAACCAGTGCCAGGTCTCCGGCTTGAGCGTGTACTGATCGCCGGGACGCAGAATGATCTCGTGC
>JARKOQ010000173.1 GCA_029976005.1 Aggregatilineales bacterium
CGGGGATTGTCAGGCCGCGCGAGGTATGGTATCTTACGGACGGTTGGATTTTGAAGCCGTGAACCGGGGTTGAAGGATGTCCGCGTTCCAGCAGGTTTATCCCATCCGGCGCGTCGCGTGCGCCGCCGCCCCTGAGGACTCTCAGGGCGTTTTGGGATTCCTCGTCCTGTGGAACGATTGGATAATCGATCCTTCTTCCGTGCCGACTCCCTGGTTCTGTCGAAAACTCCCGGTGTAACAGGCCGCTTTGCCGACAGGTGTTTTAGAGCGCGAACCATGGGGTTCGCGCTTTTTTGTGTTCCGAAGGAGGAAACACATGACGACCACGACCCTGATCAAGCAGCTTCGCGAAGCCACCTTCGCCAGCTACCTGGACTGCCGCCAGGCCCTGGAAGACCAGCGGGGGGATTTCGACAAGGCCCTGGAACAGCTCCGCGCCGCCAACCTGGACAAGGCCGAGCAGAAAACCGAGCGCGAGACGCGCGAAGGGCTGGTCGTCGTTGCTCGTTCGGACGGTGCCGCGTGCGCCGTCGAGCTGAACTGCGAGACGGATTTCGTCGCGCTCACCCAGGAGTTCAAGCACTTCGCCCACCGCCTCGCCGGCCGGATTGTGGCGGATGCGGCCCTGACCGACCTCGACCGCGTGCTGGCGGCGGACTTCGTTGACATGCCTGGCCGGGCGCCATCCAGCATCGCCCTGGCCGTCAGGGAACTGGCGGGCAAGATGGGCGAGAACATCGCGATCCGCCGCGTGGCGCGCTTCCAGACCGGGCCGGCGGGCGTGGTCGAAGCCTACATCCACGTGGGCGCGCTGGAAGGCTATGGCCCCCAGGAGGGCCGCCTGGGGGTGCTGGTCGAGCTTGGGCTGGAGGCCCCGGCCGTCGTGCCGACGGTGGCCGTCCGGGCGCTCGCCCACGACCTGGCGCTGCACATCGCGTCCGCCGGCCCGCGCTATGTCTCCCCGGAGGCCATCCCGGCGGCGGAGCTGGCCGAGCAGCGCGCCCAGTTCGAGGCCCAACTGGCCGCCGAGCACAAGCCGGAGGCGCTCCAGGCCCGCATCCTGGAGGGGCGGCTCAACAAGTTCTACGAGACGACGTGCCTGTTGAATCAGCCCTACCTCAAGGACGAGAGCCTGCGCGTCGCGGACCTGCTCCGGCAGGCAGGCGCGGCGCTTGGCACGCCGGTGAGGGTCGTCCGCTTCGCCCGGTTCGAGCTGGGGGACTGACGGCATGGCGTGGCGGCGGAGTGCGTCCGCCGCCACGCTGCCCCAAATCAGGCCCCGGTCGGTCGGGATCGTTGTCGGGACGTTCAATTGAACGCCCCAACCGGCGATGGCGCGATTCCATGCCCGGTTGTTTTCCTGACATTCATCCAATCCGCCCCGACTTGTGCGAGTTGTGCAGCGAATTTCGTTTGCTTCCTACCCCCGGAGGACTAGAATCCTGCCATAATCACCGCGCGGTGCGACACGCGCCGCGCGAGACGCACCAATCCACGTCCTGCCCGCCTGCCAGAGGGAGACAACCGATTATGACGACCGCCGAAGCCAACGGCTCGTTCCGCAACGTGGACGAAGCCACCTACCAGCGCCGCATTCGGGCCTGGACGCTGTATGACTGGGGCAATTCCGCCTTCGCCACGACCATTCTGGCGGCCGTGCTGCCGGCCTACTACAGCAACGTGGCCGGGGCCACCCTGCCCAGCGAGGCGACCGCCACCGCCTACTGGAGCGTGGGCCTGAGCATTTCGCTGTTCCTGGTGGCGATCATCTCGCCCATCCTGGGCACGGTTTCCGATATCCAGCGTAACAAGAAACCCCTGCTGTCGGTTTTCACCGGGGTGGGCGTGGTGGCGACCGGGCTGCTGGTGCTGGTCGGCACCGGCGACTGGATGCTGGCCTCGATCCTGTTCGTGCTGGGCCGGATCGGGTTCTCGGCCGCGTATGTGTTCTACGACGCCATGCTGCCCCACGTGGCCCGCGAGGAAGACCAGGACATGGTGTCCTCGCGCGGGTATGCGATGGGCTACCTGGGCGGCGGGCTGCTGCTGGCAATCAACGTGATCATGATCCAGTTTATCCCGGACAGCCTGTTCGACTACGCGGGCATCCGGCTCTCCTTCCTGAGCGTCGCGATCTGGTGGGCGGTCTTCACCATCCCACTGCTGCGCACCGTGCCGGAGCCGCCCGCCGCGGCGGAGAAGCTCCAGCCCGGCCAGAACGTGGTCAGCGTCAGCTTCGGGCGGCTGGCCCGTACGCTCAAGGACATCAGCCAGTACCGCGAGCTGTTCAAGTTCCTGATGGCGTTTTTCATCTACAACGACGGCATCGGCACGATCATCGGCGTGGCCGTGATCTACGGCGCGGAGCTGGGCTTTGGCACGCTGGAACTGGTGCTGGCTCTGCTGCTGGTGCAGTTCGTGGGCATCCCGTTCAGCCTGATCTTCGGCCGCCTGCCCTCGGCCCAGTACAAGAACCGGCCGTTCTACCTGGCCTTCATCGTGTTCAACCTCGTGGCCCTGCCGGTGCTGGGCCTGCTGCTCAGTGGGGCGCTGCCGGTCGAACTGAGCGGCGCGGCCCCGGCCCCCTTCGTCACGACCGGCGAGGCCCTGGGCGAGGGTCGCTACAGCCTGGAGGACAGCGGCGATCCCCGGATCGCTTTCGCAGGTGAGTGGGAGCGCGCGGTCGTGTCCGCCGCCGAAAGCGGCCTCGAAGCGGACAGCCTGTACGCCGTCGCCGCCGCGCCGGGGGCCAGCACCACCCTGACCTTCATCGGCCAGAAGGTCGAGCTGACCTACAGCAGCGGCCCCGACCGGGGCATCTGGGCCGTCCTGCTGGATGGCGAGCCGCTGCTGGACGGCGAGGAGCCGGTGCGGATCGACGCCTATTCGCCCACCGTGCGCTACGGCGCGGTGACCGACCTGCTGGCCCCCACGGCCGGGCCGCATACCCTGAGCATCGTCAATACCGGCGAGCAGAACCCGGACAGCGCCGGGACGGTGCTCTCCCTGACCGCGCTGGAAGTCCGGCCGCCCCTGCGCCAGAGCAACCTGCTGCTGGTGCTGGCCCTGATCATCGTCATCCAGGGCGCGGGACTGCTCTTCGCCCAACTCTTCGGGACGCGCCTGTTCAGCGGGATGGCGGACGGCCTGACGACCAAGCGCAGCGTGCTGCTGGCCCTGGTCATCTACTCCGTGATCGCGATCTGGGGCTACTTCATCAACTCGACGGTCGAGTTCTGGTTCCTGGCCTGGATGGTGGCGATCGTCCAGGGCGGCAGCCAGGCCCTCAGCCGCAGCCTGTACGCCGGGATGTCGCCCGCGGCCAAGAGCGGCGAGTTCTTCGGCCTGTTCGGGATCATGGAGAAGTTCTCGTCCATCCTGGGGCCGCTGCTGTTCGCGGCGGCGGTGGCGGTCTTTGGCAGCAGCCGCCCGGCGGTGGTCAGCCTGATTATCCTGTTCATCCTCGGCGGCTGGCTGCTGACGCGGGTCAACGTGGAGGAAGGCCGCCGGGTGGCCCAGGCGGAGAACGCCGCCGCGCTGGGACGGTAGGGCCGAGGCCGGAGGCCAGAGACCAGGAGGCCAGAAAAAGCGTCGAAGCGGCAAGCGTCCAAGCGAAAAGCTGCGCCGATGCCGGAAGGCCAAGAGGCCATAGGCAAGAAAAAGCGGCGGGCGGCGAAGCGAAAAGCCGCGCCGAGACCGTGTGGCTGGAGGCCAAGAGGCCGGGAGGCCAGAGACCGGAAAGAGCGCCGAAGCGGCGGATCTTCAGGCGTCTGTAGGGGCGGTTCGCGACCCGCCCCGCGTGTCGAACGGCCAACACCCCAGGTGAGGAAGGGTCGATGACCCATCTGATGCAAATGCCAGGGTGCGCATAGGGACGACCGGGACGATGCTTTGCATCGGGGTCGTCCCTACGTTTTTGTTGCGCCGTGCCTACGGGTGATTGCCCGTGTTCTCGGTCACGAACAACGTGCCGCCAACGGACCCGCCTGAGGCGAAGCTGCCGATCCAGACGTCGTAGCGGCCGGACGGGGGGCTGTTGAAGTCGATCGTCGGGTGCAGCGTGCCGAACGAGTCATCCACGCAGAAGTAGCTGCCGCCGGGCGAGTTGATCACCATCGTGCTGTCGGCCCCGCCGATGAAGTAGAAGCGCAGGGTCGGGAACGCGCCTGATGTGTAGTTGACGCTGAAGGTGGGCGCGCTGCTGGTGAAGCCCGTGCACCCGCCGCCCAGGTAGGCGACGTTGACCGGGCCGCCCCCGGTCACGCCGGCGGTGAACGGGTCCGGCACGAAGCCGGAGGTGAGCGCCGTTGAGCCAAAGACGGGCGGCAGCGAGAAGTTGAGCGTGGCCGGTGGGCCGGTCGGCGTGGCGGTCGGGGTGACCGTGGCCGTCGCGGTGGGCGTCGCGCTGACCGCGCTGGTGGGGGTTGGGGTGGCAGTGGGCGGCTCGGTCGGCGGGACGATCGGCGTGGGCGGATCGGCCACGAAGGCCAGGCTGCCGCATGGGCCGGAGAGCAGCACGACGCTGCTGGCGACCCAGCCCTGCCGCCCGTTGAGGTCCACCACGAACCACGAGCTGACATTGTTGCGCCCGACCACGTTGAGCGCGGAGCCGGTCAGCAGCGAGCCGATGATCGGGTAGTTCGTCCCAGGGCCGCCGCGCACGTTGACGTTGACGGTGCTGGTCGCCTGGCAGACGGTTGGCGTCGCGGCGGGTTGGGCGACGGCCGGGGTCGGGGTGGGCAGGATGCCCTGGTCGGCGCCGGGCAGCACGCCCGGTAGCGCGCCGCTGCTCGAAAGCACGATCTGGACGCTGCCCTGCGTCTCCGGGTCCAGCCCGGCCAGGGAGACCTCGTAAAAGCCGCTGCCGGGGCCGATGCTCAGGGTCGCCGCGCCGAGCGCTTTCCCGGCCAGCCCGGCGACCAGGCCGCCGGACGGGTCATACACCCGCGCCAGGAAGGCGAAATCCGGCGAGATCGTGCTCAGGCTGAGGGTCAACTGGCCGCTGGCCGGGGCCGCGAAGCTGTGGATGATCGGGGCCGCGCCGGGGGGGATGTTGACCGTGACCGGCGCATCCAGCGCCAGGGCCGCGCTGGAGACCGACGGCCGCCCGTGGAGGGTCAGCACGAAGCTGCCGGGCGTGCCGGCCGTGTTGGAGACCAGCAGGCTGTGCGCGCCGGTCGTGGCGATGCGCTGGCCGAGCCGCGCCACCGGGCCACCCTCCGCGCCAAAGGGATCGCCCGCGCTGGCGACGAGCTGGCGCTGGTCGGGGGCCAGCAGGCTGACGCCGGGCCGCATGTCCGGCGTGAGGCCGAGCACATAGACCGTGACCTGGTCGCCCGCGTTGGCCTGGAAGGAGTAGATCACGAATG
The DNA here is from genome assembly GCA_029976005.1 of Aggregatilineales bacterium. Taxonomy (GTDB): domain Bacteria; phylum Chloroflexota; class Anaerolineae; order Aggregatilineales; family Ch27; genus JARKOQ01. Next base: position 5,370 of record JARKOQ010000173.1, read on the forward strand.
GCGCGTCGGGGGTGATCTCGCCGCTGACCGTGCTGCCATAAGTGAGGCTGCCCTGGGCCAGGGCCAGCCCCGGCAGGCATGCCAGCACGGCCAGGACGAGGCCCAGCGCCCGGCCGCGCCGCCCAATCCCACTGCGGAACCATCTTAACATCATCGCATGGACTCCCTTTTTACCCAATAACACTCTTTCGGAAGGAAACCAGCGGCCCAAGTGCAAGACACGCCGCTGCTCCGCCCATCATATCACGATATTTTATATCTGAATACCGACGGGAAAATGGGTCCATGGACAGGCATGGGTGGGGCGAGTCCGGCCCGGCGGGGCGCGGCCCGTGGCGCATGGCGATCACGGCAGACGCGGCCCGATCGACGATCAGATAGGTGGCGTCGGAATTGATGCAAATAATCAGGGTATTGCTTGGACTGGATTACCCTTGCCCTGACGTATCCCTTCGGGAAACGGGCCGCCCCTGCGGGGCTATCTGTCTCGCACTGCGGGAGAGGGATGGCGAACGGAGTGAGCCAGGGTGAGGGCCTGCTCACTGCATACCCTGATTATTTTGTTAATCAGCATCAATCCTGACGCCACCCCCCATCGTCCATGAGGGGCGCACGGCCCATGCCATCCAACGGCCGCCGCACCCGTGTTTTTCGCTTCCCCGCTGGGATGCTTCGCCGCTTTTATCCGGTCTCTGGCCTCTGGTCTCCCGGCCTCGGCGCGGCAAAGCGGCGCGTCACCCCGCCGGCTCGACCCAGGCCTCGCTGCTGCTGCCCCCGGCCGTCCAGCCGACCAGCCCCTGGTAATTGACCTGCCACCAGGTGTAACCGCCGGCACAGGTCGGGCCGCCGACCACGCTGAACAGCGCCTCGCCGGGGATGCTGCCGATCTCCGGCGCGCTGGTGGCGGGCTGGCTGCGCATCTTGTTGGGCAGGCCGGGCGTGACCCGTCCCATCCCGCCGACCATCAGGGCCGGCCCGGCCGAGCCGGGGCAGATGCCGCTGGGAGTCGTGCCCCCGCCATCGCTCGTCGTGGTTTCTCCCACCGAACCGCCCACCGGCAGGACCGGCGTGGCCTGTGCGGGCGGCGCGGGAGTCATCCGGTCGCCGTCGTAGAGCACCTGCCGCCAGAGTTGATCCAGCACCTGCAGCGCGGTCAGGTTGCGCATCGGATAGCCATATTGCAGGTGCTCCTCGTCGAAGACGGCGTTGCGCCCGTCCGGCGGGACAGAGGGATGCACCCGGTCGGCGCTGATGCCCTGGTTGGGCAGGTTCTGCACGGCCAGCCAGTAATTCCACAGGGGGATGTCGTAGGCCCGCGCCGTGGTCACGATCACCTGGTTCAGTTCCGGGATGCGCGCGGCGTGGTAGGCGTCGTAGGGTTTGGGCGGCAGAGTGCTCAGGACGGGGATCACCCCGTAGGCGATGCTGATCTCCACGATCCGGCGCAGGTTGGCGGCGAAGGTCTCGGTCGGGACTCCGCCCGCGTCGTTGGTGCCCAGCATGATCAGGGCCACCGAGGGCCGCACCAGCCGGTAATCGCACTCGATCGGGGTCTCGCCGGGGTTGCACACGGATTGGTTCGCCAGGGCGGGGTTAAGCGCGTCGATCGTGCTCCAGCCGGCCTGCGCCCCCAGCACCGGCGGGTCGAAGGGGTTGTTGCCGCGCCCGTCCGGGCCGGAGAACCAGCGGATCACGGCCTGGAAGTAATCGTACTGGCCCAGGTCGTAGCGGCCGGGATGGGCCAGCTCCGTCAGGAACGCGCCGCTGACCGTGATGCTGTCCCCGATCCGCGTGAAGGCGTTGAAGATGTTGCCGCGCTGCTGGCCCGCCAGGAAAATCTGGCGGCTGCGGGCCGTGATGCCCGTTACCACGTTGACATTGAGCAGGTCGACCGGCATCCCCGCGGCCGCCGCGACCGCGACCGCCGCCGGGGCGGATGTTGCCGCCGAATTGACCGCTTCCCCGGCCACGGCCAGCCCGGACGGATCGCCCTGCACGTCCAGGTAATCGGCCGCCACCCAGCCGGTTTGCCCGTCGGCGGTGCTGATTTGCAGCCAGGCATTGTCGGCCGTGCGGCCGGTGACGGTCACGGCGGCGGCCGCGTTGAGCATGGTCACGATCTGCCCGGCCGTGCCCGGCGTATCACGCAGGCGCAGCCCGCCGCACGCCGCGCAGACCTGGGCCGCGAGCGGGGCCGGGGTAGGGGTGATCGTCGGCGGAGGGGAGGTGGGCGTGAGCGTGGGCGGGATTACCGGGATCGTCGGCGTGACCACGGTCGGGGTGGGCGTGGCCGTCACGACAACGTAGATCGCGGTGATGGTGGGCGTGTCCGTCGGAAGCATCGTCACCGTGGGGGGCAGCGGAGTCGGCCCGCCGCACCCGGCCAGCAGCAGGCCCAGCCCAACGGCCCCGGCCAGCCCTGCCAATCGGATTCGTAAGTCAGTTCTGTGCATCCTGCGTGTTTCTCCTGATCGCCCCCTACCTTACCGGAAGTTCCCCCGGACGGCAAAGCAGCAATCGTTCAGAGTGGGAACAAAAAAACGCGGTCACGGACGGCACGGATAAACACGGACAAATGAGAGTCTCAAGAAAATAATCCGGCAACTGGATCGATCCGTCACTGGTAGGGACGACCGGTCGGTCGTCCGGGGCGGTTCGCGAACCGCCCCTACAACGGCTCGAATTGGCCAAATACTCGATCTGTCCGGCATTGCCGGATCAATTCTTAACTTTCATCAATTATCCTTTTGATCCGTGCAAATCCGTGTTCCATCCGTGCCAATCCGTGCCCCATGCCGCGCCCTTCCAGCAAAACGGGGGACGGCTCGTCCGAGCCACCCCCCGATGTGCTTTTCCCGTTCGCCGCCGCGTCTCAGTCCAGCCCTGGGAAATCCCCAACCCAGCTCCGGAAGATGTCGTCCAGCTCGCGATCGAACGATCGCTCGAAGCTGTCCAGCAGGTCGGCCGGCTCGGCCACTTCGTAACGGTAGGCCGCGAAGTAATCGCGCAGGGCCTCCAGCAGGGCGTCCTGCCCAACCAACTGTTCCAGCATCACGAAGAACAGCGGCGCTTTATTATAGACGATGGCGACGTAAACGTCCGCATTGCCATACTGGGCCACCGGCAGGCCGATCGGCTGGTCCATGACCGTGCCGCGCAGGGGGCTGAAGGTCTGATCGAAGTAGTTCACCACCCCCTGCCGTCCGTTCGGGCCGACCATCTTGCCAAAGAACTGGACCACACCGTACTGGGCCAGGGCCTCGTCCATCCAGGGATCGCGGGTCTGGTCGTTGCCGACCAGGCTGAACCACCACTGGTGGGCGACCTCGTGAATGACCACCCACATGAAGCGCTGGTTGGCCTGGCTCCACAGCCGCTCGGCGATCACGACCAGCCCCGGATATTCGATCCCGCCCGCGGCGGTCGGCGTCTCCACCACGTCCAGCTCGGCGAAGGGGTACTGCCCGAAGGCTTCGTTGAAGACCGTCAGGGAATCGACGGCGAGGTTCAGCCCGGCCAGCCGGTGCGGCCGGTCTGCCTCGTAGCTGTAGGCATTCACCGTCACGCCGTCGACCGTGGTGCTTTCCACGTGGTAATCGGCGCTGCCCATCAGGGCGAACTCGCGCATCAGGGGCGCGATGATTTCGTAGGCGACCGTGCCATCCTCGCCGGGGGTGCGCGCCAGGGTCACGCCGCTGGTCGCCAGGATGAAGTCCTCCGGCGCGGTCAGGTGGACGGTGTAATGCGACGTCTCGCTGTAGAGCGCGTCCCCGCTCGAATGGACTGTCTCGCGCCACCAGCCGCCCTCGTCGGCCTCGTAGACGCTCAGAATCGGGTAGAAGTCCGGCGCGGCCAGCACCCCGTTCAGGTAGCTGAACTGGTTGTAGAGCGCCTCGACTCCCGCCGTGAGGGTGGTTTCGAAGGCCAGGGTGAGGTGGAACGTCTCTCCCGGCGCGGCGGCCTCCGGCAGGGGCACTTCGAGCACCGTCCCGGTCGAATCGAGTTCCGGCGTGACCGGCGCGCCTTCGACCGCCACCCGGTCGACCGTCATCTGGCCGCCGTAGCTCTCCAGGTTGGGATACAGCCGGAAGACGACGCTTTCCCAGGCGTCCTGGCTGGTATTGCTCACCTGGACGGCCAGTGTCCCGCTGAAGCGGGCAGCCTCGTCGTCCGCGGCCAGCGTCACGGTCATCTCATACATGGGGCGGTAGAGAGGGTCCAGATCGGAGACGAACTCAGGCCGCATGGCCGGGCCGAACGCTTCGAAGATGTCCGGGCCGCCCTGCGCCGCCACCGGCCCGCCGATCCATGCCAGGGTTACGAGCGCAATGACTCCCACCCCGATCGTGAGACGTCGCATGGCACTTCCCCTTTCCTATCCCTAGCCGCTGCGCGCGGCGTTCACCGTGGCGATCGCGACTGCTTATCCGCCACTTTGCGATGCATTAACGGTTGCGATTGCGGCGGGATCCAGGCCGGGGAAGTCCCCGACCCATTCGTAAAACATCGCATCCCACTGGCGGCCGGTCACGTCCTCGAACACCTGGAGGATGTCGCCGATCTGGGCCACCTCGTAGCGGAAGCGGCGGAAGTATTCCTGCAGGACGCGGTACATCTCGTCGCGCCCGATGCTGTTGGTCAGTTCGTTGAAGAACAGCGGCCCCTTGGTGTAGATGATCAGGGTGTACTGGTAGCCCACGTAGCCATCGGTGGACAGGTTCAGCGGCAGATCGGGGTTGCCCTGGCCCAGGTAGTTGTTGTACTGCGATTGCTCGCGGCGGATGTAATCCTCCGCTTCCTGAATCTCGCGCTCGGTCGTGGCCGTGTTCCAGTAGTACACGTATTCCGTGAAGCTGGTCAGGCTCTCGTCGATGAAGGGGTCGGCGACCTGGTTGTTGCCGACCAGGCTGTAAAACCACTGGTGCCCGACCTCGTGGGCCACCACCGTCTCGAAGAAGTCCGAGCCGGTGTTCCAGTAGGCGTCGGCCACGACGATCACGCCGGGATACTCGATCCCGCCCGCGCCGGTGTTGGTCTGCACCACGTCGAATTCGTTGAAGGGATAGGGGCCGAAGCGCTCCCCGAAGATGCGCAGCGAGTCGATCGCCATCCGCAGCCCGGCCTCGGCGGCGCGCTCGTTGCGCTGGAGGTTGTCGGCGTCGTTCCAGTAGTAGACGTTGACCGCGATCCCATCGAATTCGCCGCTGGTTTTGAGCAGGCTGTAGCTGCCGATCAGGATGCTGTCGCGCATCGGGCCGCTGACCACGTGGTGGGTCAGGCTGCCGTCGCCGTTGTCGATCGTCTCGATCTCCGTGCCGCTGAGCACGATGGTCATGTCCGCGTCGGCGGTGAGCTTGACCTCGTACAGGCCGGTCTCGGTGTAGGTCTGCTCGCCCTGGATGTTGCGGGCGCGGTCGATCCACCAGCCCGTGCCTTCCTCGTAGACGCTCAGCACCGGGTACCATTCCGGCGCGGTGTAGACGCCCTGCTGGTAGCTGTACTCGCCGTAGCTGGCCGTGAAGCCCATCTCGATCGCGCTGTTGAAGGCCAGATTGATCTCGACCGTCTCGCCGGGGGCCAGCCGGTCGGGCAGCGCCACGCGCAGGACGGAGCGGCGCTCCTCCAGGACGGGGATGATGGATTGCCCGTTCGCCGTCGCGCCGAGGATGTTCATCTGGCCGGAGAAGGCGTCCAGGTTGGGATACAGGCGGAAGACCACTTCGTCCAGGGTGTCCTGGCTGCGGTTGGTGTAGCGCACCCGCTCCGCGCCGCTGATGGTCACCACGTCGCCCAGGGTGAGGGTGGCCTCGATGTAGTAGCGGTTGCGGTTGGCGAAGGCGGCGACATCCCCGGTGAATGCGGGCCGCATGGCCGCCTGGAACAGGGCGGTATCGTCCCAGGCGACTTCCGGCAAGGGAGGCGGGGTCGGCAGGGCGACGAAGGTCGGCGTGGCGTGCGGCGCGGCGGTTTCGGTGGGCGGCAGGGTGGGCAGCGTCCCGGCGGGAAGTCCACCCCCGCAGCCGCCCAGCAGCACGGCGGCCAGCCCAACCAGTCCCCATCCGATCCACATTCGGCGTACGACACGATTCGCCCGCATGAATAGGCCCTCCCAGAAGATAACGATCGGCAATCGGCGTTCGGCGGTCAGCAGAGGTCAAGATGGCGTGATGCCTGGATGCCTGTCGCTCTGACACTGCCGGCACGGCCGGACACGGGCACAGAGTGTACCGCGAAGGACGCGCCGCGACACGCGAACATCCCGCGCCGGGGCGGGATCGATTTTTCTATGGGCGGAGGGAAAACGACGATCAGACGCGGGCGGAGGCCAGCCAGGCTTCGATCTCGGCCTGATGGGCCTGGACGTCCTCGGTCAGCGAGCGTATCCAGTCGGCATAGCGCGGCTCCGCGCTGGCCCGGTCGGGGGGCAAATCCAGGGCCTGCATGCGCAGGATGTCGACCGAATCGCGCAGGTCTTCCACGGTCAGCTCCCAGGACAGGTGACTGCGCGCCTCGACCTGCAAGGCGTTGTACTCGTCGACGTCGTACTGGCGGTCGAACGGATCGCCGGACGCGATCTCGGCGAAGCGGCGGATCGCCTCGTAATGCCAGCCGGAGAGGTGATCGACGGTTTGTTTGATGCTCCACGTCCCGCACGCGCCCGGCGCGTCCCGCCGGTCGGGCGGGATGGTCTTGAGCAGAGTCAGGAAACGGCCGTAGGCCGCCAACCAGCGATGAAACTGTTCTTCGAACACGAGGTCGCTCATCCGCCCGGCTCCAGGAGAATGGCCGAATACTTCCCTCAGTGTAGCACAGGTTGGCAAGGAGAAAGACGGTGATCGGTTGTTAGTTTTTGGTTTCTAGTAAAAGCAAGGGCGAAGGCGGCGGCGTGGGGTGCTCCGGCCTGCGATGCCGGGCCGTCGCGGCAAACCGAAAAAGCATCTCACCGCGGAGGACGCGGCGAGAAAATCCGTTTCTCCATGTTTTTCCCTGGCGCTCCTGGCGTTTTGGCGGTTCGATTTGCTTTTTGATGCGACTGCCGCCTGTCGCTTGCCTCCATGCCGCGCGCGGGGCATAGTAGACTGACCGTTATCCATCGATAAGGATTTGCCCATGCCCGAATTTCCTTCGAGTCTCACCGGCCGCCTGACCGCGCCGGAGTATCGCCTGCCCGCCTGGGCCATCGACCGGCTGCACCTGGTGCTGTGGGATCGCGACACCGGCCCCGAGGAACCCCTGGGCCAGGCGGAGGCCAGCGGCCCGCACGGCGAATTCCGCTTCACCCTGACCCCGGACGCGATCCTGACTCTGGCCCTGACCGGCCACCAGCAAGGCCCGCGCCAGGTGGTCAGCGTCGGGTGGGGCGAGGCGCTCGACCCGATCCTGGCCGAGCTGCCCTGGCCGGTCGAGGCCGATCCGGGGGTGTCGCTGGGCTGGCGCGGCGAGGTGAGCCTGATCGGGTACGTCGAGCAGCTTCACGCCCAGGAAGTCGGCGAGCTGGGGCTGGCCGTGCTGGAGCTGGCCGCCCATGTCACGCCGATCACGTACCGGCGGCTGCCGCCTCTGCCGCTGCCCGGCCTGGGGGATCGCCACGGCCTGCACGTCGACCGTCCCCTGGAGGAGCGCCCGGAGCAGGTCTACTACGCCCTGGCCGAGGTCGAGTCGGCGCTGGTCACGCTGGCCCAGGATGCCCTGATCAGCAACCTCAAGGTGGTGTGTGTCGCCAGCCTGGGGGAGGACGAGGGCCGCTGGGACGAGGTGGTCAACGTCCCGCTGCTGGTGGAGGGGATCAGCCTGCTGGCCCCGTGAGGCCGTGAGGCCGGAGGTTGCGCGGTGCTGTCGCGCCGGGGCCAGGAAGAAAGACGATACATGGCCGTCCAGTGCGGAGGATTTCCGGGCCTGAGTCGGGGATTGGATGAACCTTCACCAAATAATCCGGCAACGGGATCGATACGCCATCCGTAGGGGCGGTTCGCGAACCGCCCCGGACGACCGCCGGTCGTCCCTACAACCGTCCGCAGCGTTACCGGATCAATTTGTTAACCTTCATCCAATCCCCGATGGCCCCACGCCGCCGGATCTGTCCTGGTTTTGGGCTGATGGCTGTCCGCTGAAAGCTGACCGCTTTTTCCAAGGAATTGTCCCATGTCGCCTGTGGTGATCCGCCCCGCCGATCCGGTCG
>JARKOQ010000201.1 GCA_029976005.1 Aggregatilineales bacterium
CAGCAGGTGAAGCCCGTCCACCCCATCCGCCAGCCAGGCCGGATCGAACGGCCAGCGGGCCGCCAACAGAGCGACGTGGCCCACGATCGGGCTGAGGCCGGGATCGAAGTAAACCGTATCGGCCAGGCCGGTGATCAGGCCCTCGCCCGACGCGGCGGGATAGTGGGTCATCAGGTAGCCGGTGTAAGGCAGGTAGCTGAACAGCACGCCCAGGAGTTGCACGCCCACGGACAAAAGCGTGAAGCCAATCAGCGCCGCGCCGATCAGCCGGTGGCGGTCCAGTGCGGCCCCGACCAGCGGGGCGAGGGCCACGGCCAGCAGCGGCACGACCGGCAGCATAAAACGCGGCCCCCACGTGACCCCGCCGTGCCAGCTCCACCAGGTCGCGTAACTCACGACCTGGGCGGCGCTCAGGGCCAGGATCAGCCCGGCCAGCCGCCCGTCGCGGCGACGCAGGCGCAGCCAGCCCGGAATCGCCAGCAGCAGGACCGGGCTGTACCAGACCAGCCCCCGGTACGGCCCGACCAGCAGGCCGAGCACCCCGGCGATCAATCCACTGGTGAAGCCCTCGTCCTGCCCGGTCGCGTAACCGGTCGCCAGCGGCCCGCCGAAGCGCGCCCAGTTGTAGAGGCCCAGCAGAACGAGCGCGCCCAGCACCGGCGCGGCGAAGGCAGCGATCGGCCGGAGTCGCCAGCGGCGCGGATCGGCCCCGAACAGATAGAGGCCCACAATCGGGAGCATCACGGCGTAGGTCAGGTTGATGCCCAGGGCCAGGCCCAGCGCCGCCCCGGCGAGAATCAGGCCGCGCGGGCGGGCGTCGGCGCGGTAGACATGCGCAGCCCACACCGCCCCGGCCAGCAGCAGCCCGGCCAGCGGTTCCCCGAACAGAGTCTTGGTGTAGGGCAGGGCCAGGGTCGCCAGCCCGAAGAGCAGCCCGGTCAGGAAGGCAGCCGTTGGACGCGCGCCAGTGCGCCGGGCCAGGCTGTAAACCACCGCGCCGGTCAGCGCCGTGACCAGGGGGTTGAGCAGCATCGCCGCCGCGCGGACGGGCAGTCCGGGCAGGGCGTCCGCCAGGGCGACCAGCGGCAGCAGGGCCAGCGAAGGCGTCAGACCCTTCTTGGCGTAGAAGCCGCCATCCGGCCCGAAGCTGCCCACCACCTCGCTCAGCGCCCCGGTCTGGGGAATGTCGACCCGGCCGTGGCGCAGCAAATTGGCGCTGACGGCCAGCATGGCCGTGCCGTCGATCGAATCGGGCACGGGCACGTAGGCCAGCAAATAGACGCCCAGCAGCACGATCACCAGGGCCAGGCGCAGACGGTTATCAGCAGGCATCGGACAGCCTCATCAGGCAGGGCAAAGCCTTCGCACGCGGCCGAGTCTAGCGCGTCCGGCCGGGTTGGCGAGTCTGCGGATGGGAAAGACCCTCACCGCAGAGGACGCGGAAAACGCGGAGAAAGGATGGAGGCAAGGCGAAAAAAGCGGCCGTCTCCTGGGGGACGTAGCGTCGGAATAGCAATTCCGACGCTACCCATCCGATCCGATCCCTATGTCAGAACCGATCCCCTCCTGCCTTTCCTTTGCGTTCTTGGCGTTTTGGCGGTTCATCGTATTCCGTTTTTGCCCGCCGCACCGGATTCCGGCTAGACTTCCCTCACACCACCCCGCGTGAAAGGAGCGTCGATCATGGAGACTCGCCCGCTTGGCAAGGATGGCTCGGCCGTGCCGGTGATCGGGCTGGGGGCGTGGCCGCTGGGCGGTGGTCGCGGCCGGATGGACGAGGCGACCGCGATCCGGATCGTGCGCGACTGCGTGGCCCACGGTATCACGTTGATCGACACCGCCCAATCGTATCACACCAGCGAGGCAGTCATCGGCAAGGCCCTGCGCGGGCTGGATCGCGAC
>JARKOQ010000187.1 GCA_029976005.1 Aggregatilineales bacterium
CGCGATCGTGTCCGGGGCGAGGCGCTGGAAGATCGTCATCGCCGCGATGTCCGAGACACAGATTCCCGTCCCGGCCACCACCGGGCGGCCGCCGCGCACCTCCGGATTGGAGGCAATCAGGTTGATGTTGAGGATGGTGTCAACCATAGCCTGTTGCTATCCCCATCTATTCACGTGCGTACCGACCTGGCATAGTCAGCCAAGCGGCGCTTGCATCAGTGGGCCGATCCCTTCCAGGATCACCTGGCGCAGCACCTCCGGCCCGCCCAGACGCCGCGACGCATCCAGGATTTCGATGGCGGCAAGCTGCCCGTCGCTGTCGTAATGGGCGGCAATGCCTTCCGCGAGATGCTCGGTCGTGACCGTCGTTTCGCGGAAGATGATCATCAGCGCATCCACTTCCATGTCGTAGGTAATTCGCATCGTTCACCCTCAGAAGTAATAGACGTAGACCGTAATGACGACAATTTCGCGTTCCTCGTCAACAAAAATCGGTCTGACTTGCTTCGTCGTATAGTGTTTGCCGTTCCACTCTCTATCAAAGGGGAAGTCTACCCGACACTCAAGACGCTCTTGTCCGGTCTTTTCCCACGTGCCTGTCTGGATCGCCGTCTCAACTTCGGAAACTGTAAATCCCCGCCGGGGCATATGGCCCTGAGCATGTGCGGATAACCGTGTGGCTTCACCGATGACTCACCTGCCTATCTGCAAATCTGCGTTCTGCCTTCCAACACCTCGGTCCCGAACGTCTCGATGTGAAACTGGATTGCCGATTTGACGTCGGACAGGGCGTCCTCATACGTCTCGCCCTGGCCGACCACGACCCCTTTCAGGCCGCCCAGGGGGTAGGCGACGTAGCCCTCTTCGTGCTTTTCGACCACAATTTTAAGAACCAACATCGGCCACCTCCCAATAAGTTGTCCTACCGTGTGACGCCGTCGCCGTCCTTGATGCGGCGGGCCAGCATCAGGATGTCGTGCGCGCTCTGGCGGGCCGAATCGGTCTGCGCGCCGAGCATCTCGGCCAGCTCTTCGACGCGGGCCTTGTCGTCCAGGACTTCGGTGCGCGTTACCGTGCGGCCGTTGACCTCGGCCTTGCTGACCCGGAAGTGCGTATCCGCGAACCCGGCCAGTTGGGCCAGGTGGGTGACCACCAGCACCTGGTGCGAGTCGGCCAGGCCCCACAGCTTTTCGCCCACCACCGCGCCGATCCGGCCGCCAATGCCCTGGTCGATCTCGTCGAAGATCAGAGTCGGGGTGTGGTCGACCCGGCCCAGCACGCCCTTGAGGGCCAGCATGATGCGCGCCGTCTCGCCGCCGGAGGCCACCTTGGCCAGCGGGCGCAGCGGTTCGCCGGGGTTGGCCGAGAGCAAAAATTCCACCCGATCGATCCCGGTCGAATCGAAGGCCAGGCGCTGCTTGCCGACGTAGGCCCCGTTCTGGGGGTCTTCCTCGTGGGCGATGCCGACCTCGAAGCGCCCGCCGGCCATGCGCAGGTCGCCCAATTCGCGCTCGATGGCCTTGGCCAGCTTCTCGGCGGCCTTGCGCCGCGCCTCGGACAGCCGCCCGGCCAGCTCGCCGATGCTGCGCAGCAGGTTGGTTTCCTCGTCGCGGAGCTGGGCCAGGCGTTCCTCGCTGTGCTGGAGGTTGTTCAGTTCGGCTTCGGCCCGCGCCAGGAAATCCAGCGCGGCCGGGATCGTGCCGCCGTACTTGCGCTTGAGGCGGTTAATCGCCTCCAGACGCTCCTCCAGCTCGTCGATGCGCGTCGGGCTGAACTCCACCCGGTCGCGGTAATGGCGCATCGTCACGCCGAGGTCTTCCACCTGGGCGCTGAGGCCCGCCGCCAGCTCGGCCTGCTCGGCGAGGGTCGGGTCGATGGCCGCCAGCCGGCCCAGGGCGGCCGCGGCCTGCTGGAGCAGGTCGGTCGCGGCGGCGGTATCCGGCTCGCCGCCCAGCAGCAGGTCGTAAGCCTTGCCGGAAAGCTCGGCCAGCTTTTCGCTGTTGACCAGCCGGACGCGCTCCTCGCGCAGGGTTTCTTCCTCTTCGGGGTTGGGGTTGACCGCCCGGATTTCCTCGATCTGGAAGGCCAGCATGTCCGCCCGGCGGGCCAGTTCGGCCTCGTCGCGCAGCAGACTCTTGATCTCGTCGCGCAGGCCGCGCAGCCGTCCCACCAGCCCGGACAGCGCCTCGCGTGGCTCCTCCAGGTTGGCGTAGCGATCGAGCAGGTAGATGTGCTCGCGCGGGCGGAGCAGGGAGAGGTGCTCGGACTGGCCGTGGATGTCCACCAGCAGGTCGCCGACCTCGGCCAGCACCTCAAGGCGGACGGTCACGCCGTTGACGCGGGCCGTGCTGCGCCCGTTGCTGCGCACCTCGCGGGAGAGGAAGATCAGGCCGGGGTCTTCCGCCAGCAGCTCGTTGTCCGAGAGGATCGGCAGCAGGCGATCCTGCACCGCCGGAGGGACGACGAACGTCCCCTCGACCAGGGCGCGCTCCGCCCCGGCCCGGACGGCCCCCGGATCGGCCCGGCCGCCCAGCAGGAGCATCATGGCGTCCAGGATGATCGACTTGCCCGCGCCGGTCTCGCCGGTGATCACGTTGAAATCGGCGGCGAAGTTGAGAGTCAGCGACTCGATGATGGCGAAGTTTTGGATGCGTAGTTCTTCCAGCATACCGGTTCGATCAGCCTTCAACTCTCAGTGATCCACAGAACGCGAATGACATCAAAAAGAGCGGGGTGGGTGGAGGTCCCAGTCGTGCGGCTGCCATCCGCCCGCGACTCGTGAATCTCATGGAAATAATCCGGCGCCGAAATCGATTTGCCACCGGTAGGGACGTTCAATTGGGTAGGACGTTCATTTGAACGTCCCTACCGGCGTCTGACGCCGGAAATCCGACACCCAGGGCCTGCCTCACCGCCCGTAGCGGAACCAGCCGTAGGCCACGCTGGCCGCGAGTCCGATGAACAGGGCCGGGGTCAGCAGGGCCGCGCCGACATATTCCAGCGGCGCGCCGAGCAGCAGGGCCTGCACGACCGGCACGACCACCGGCAGCATCCCGGCGATCAGCCCGCCCAGCACGACGTAGCCCGTATAGCGGCCGCGCCGCTTGCCGGTCGCGCGGTGCACGGCCTCGGCGATCAGACTGCCCGCCACCGGGCCGAGGATCAGCGCGAAGAAAATCCCCAGCCTGGGCACGATGAAGCTCGCCAGCAGGCTCAACCCGAAGCTGACCGCCCCGGCCACGATGTAATCGCGCGGCATGGCCTTGAAGTAGACGTCCTGCTGGCCGCGCACACATTCCTTGCAGCGGTAGCCGACCGGCGTGCGCACCGCGCAGCGGGTGCACATCGGGCGACCGCATTTGTTGCAGCGCAGGCTGGTGGATATCGTGGGATGGACGGTACAGTACAGCAGGCCGTCCTCCGGGGGCATCTCCGCCGCCACGGTCTGCCCCGCGGCGGCAGGTTGGTCTGCTTCGATGTTGGGGTCGCTCATTCGGTCACCGTGCTTTCGGGTTGTGCGCCTTCGTGGTTTGCTTCGCCGTTGTTCTCCTGACCGGGCGGCCAGCCGCGACCGGGCCGCTGGCGGGATGGGTGGCGCGGCTCCAGGCGGTCGAGCAGCGAGCGGTAAAAATACGACCGGCTGCGCAGCCGCAGGAAGCGCGAGCCATGCGGGCTGGCCTGGACGTTGAGCCGGTCGCCCACGCTCAGGTTGGCCGCCAGCACACCGTCCGCCGCCAGGGTCACGCCGCCCCGGTTCTCCGGGGAGACGAAAATGTCGATCAGCGCGCCTTCCGAGACGACGATCGGACGATCCATGCTCAGGTGCGGCGCGACCGGGATCACCAGGATGTTGCGCAGCTCTGGCGGCAGGATCGGCCCGCCGACCGCCAGGGCGTAGGCGGTGGAGCCGGTCGGGGTGGCGACGATCAGGGCGTCGGCGGCGTAGGTGGTCGTCCAGCCGCGATCGATGTACGTTTCCAGCCAGGCGGTGCTGGCGACCGTGCCGTGGGCCATGACGACGTCGTTGAGCGCCTCACCCTCGGCCAGCAGGACATCCTCGCGCCAGGCCTGGTAGCGCACCATCATGCGCTCTTCGATCCAGTAACGGCCGTCCAGCAAGGCCTGGAGCGCGTCCGGCCATTTGTTGGGGCCGCTGATCTCGGTCAGGAAACCCAGCCGTCCGACGTTGATCCCCAGCACCGGGATGCCTTCCGGCGCGCAGACCCGCGCCGCGCGCAGCATGGCCCCGTCCCCGCCAATCGCCACGACCAGATCGGTGCCGGGTTGGAGGGCGCTGGCGGTCGAATCGCCGGCCGAAACCCAGGCCGCGAGGCCCTGCGCGCGCAGGCTGGCGGCGATTTCCTCGGCCAGCGGCGCGGTGGTGGGACGCAGCGGATGGCCCAGCACTCCAACCGTACGGATCACGTCCAAGCGGCAATCCTTTGCTTCGATGGCGGCCATTCTCCGGCTCATTATAGCCGCGCGCCGGAAGGGTCACAAACCCCGATTCTACCGCACAAATGTTCTAGGCGCGAATCGGGAATCCGGCGCGTTGGACCGGGGATCGGGGTGGCACAGCGAGCGATAAGCCTGGCGGGGGCCGGTGTTCGACACGCGGCAGGCTCAAAGCCTGCTGCTGGGGGAAGAAGCCCACTCAAGGGGCTTACAAGCTGGGGAGGCTGTTCCGGTCGGGATGCGCGCCCTGGGCTGAGGGCCTTTCGCGGTCTTCCCCTTCGGGGGCTTGAAACGCCGCTCTCTCTGTCCGGCCTCTGGCCTCTGGGCTTCCCGGACTCGGCGCAGCCAGCCGGTGGGACGTTCAGCGGGACGTTCAGTTCAGCGGGACGTTCAGTTGAACGTCCCTACACCCACCGCGCCCCCCGTTTTTCGCCTGGATGCTTGCCGCTTCGGCGCGCTCTTTGTCTGGCCTCTGGGCCTCCCGGACTCGGCGCAACCAGCCGGCGGGACGTTCAGCGGGACGTTCAGTTGAACGTCCCCTGGACTTTGGCCTTTTTTTTAGCCATCTAGAAGGCAATCTTTCCCGTGATAACCGCTTTCCCAGCTTTTTCTTGCCCGGTTGCCCGACAACACCATACAACCGGCCTGGATTTTCCTCGCCGAACCCGGTTCGCTTG
>JARKOQ010000202.1 GCA_029976005.1 Aggregatilineales bacterium
TTTGGCTGACCGCTGAAAGCTGATAGCTGACAGCTCCTTCACCACGGCAGCCCGTTGAAGTCGAGCAGGTCGCCCTCCGGCCAGGGTTGATCGGCCAGGGGCAGGATCAGGATCACGTCATTCCAGGTGAAGCGCTGGCCGGTCAGGCCGCCGGGCTGCTCGAAGATCGCGTCGCCGGGCAGGGGAGTCCAGCCCAGGCGGGCGTAGAAGGGGGCCATATGGGGGTAGCAGCCCAGCATGGCGAAGGGTAGCCCCAGCCGGTCGCGGACGAAGTCGGTCGCGGCGCGCAGCGAGGCGCTGGCGTAGCCGCGCCCCTGGTGGGCGGGAGGAGTCATCACCCCGGCGATTCCGCCGACCCTGACCGGCTGCCCGCCGAAGGTCACCGTCCGGGTGAGCAGGCGCAGCGTGCTGACCGGTTGCCCCGCCGCGAAGACCCACTGGTGCCAGTCCGTCGCGGTCCACACGACCGCGCTCTGCGGGCCGGGAAAACACAGCCCGCGCCACACCGGCACGAGCGCGCCCAGGTCGGCGGGAAGGTCCGTGTTCAGCCAGTGTTTGATCTCGATTGCGGGCATGGGTCTTCCTACCACATCAGGCCGTTGGCGTCGATCGGGCCGTCCGGCCAGGGTTCGCCGCGAATAGGCAGGATCATGATCCGGTGGCCGATAGTGATCTGTTGGCCGTCCCAGGCGGTGAAGACCATCGGCGCGCCGATCTCCTGCCAGCCCAGCCCGGCGTAGAATCCGACCCGATCCGGCTCGCAGATCAGGTGGCCGTAGGCGGCGGCGGTCTCGTCGTGCAGGACGTCCTCCACGCACAGCATCAGGGCACGGCCCAGGCCCCGTCCGCGCCATTCTGCCTGGACGACCAGGGCCGCGATCCCGCCCACCTCGTAGGGGTTTCCGCCGACCGTGATCGTTCGCTCCACGATCCCGACGTGCCCGACCAGCGCCTCGCCGGACCAGGCCAGGATGCGCCAGTCGGCGCGGGCGGTCTTACCCTCTTCCAGCCCGAATTCGGCGTAGAAGCGGCGGAAGATCGACTCGGTCAGCGGCCGGGGAAGCTGCTCGGCCCGCTCGACGGCCAGGTGGAAGTCCAGCGGATCGGTTACCATGGCAGGCCACACAGATCGATCAGACCGTCCGGCCAGGGTTCCCCGGCCAGGGGCAGGATCATGATCACGTCGATCCGTTCGCTGCGGTCGGCGCCATCCGGCTGCCAGAAACGGATCGGGCCGGGAACGCGCTGCCAGCCCAACCGCCCGTAGAACCCGATCAGCTTGGGGCCGGTCACCAGCAGGCCGAAGGTCGAGCCGAGCCGGTCGCGCATGAAGGCGGCGGCGGCTTCCAGCGCGGTCGAGGAATGGCCCAACCCGCGGTGCTCCGGCGGAGTCATAACGCTGCCGATCCCGCCTAGCCGCACCGGCTTGCCGCCGACCATGCCCGTCCGCTCGAAGATGCCCAGGTAGCTGACCGGCTTCTGTTCGGCACAGGTCAGGACGTGCCAGTGGGGCGTATACGTCCAGGTGATATCGTGATCGTCAGGGAAACAGACCTGGCCCCACGCGGTCAGCGTTTCGCCGATGG
Source organism: Aggregatilineales bacterium (assembly GCA_029976005.1). GTDB lineage: Bacteria > Chloroflexota > Anaerolineae > Aggregatilineales > Ch27 > JARKOQ01. Next base: position 1,587 of record JARKOQ010000202.1, read on the forward strand.
ACTTGGGCAGATCTTCCTTGGTGTAGAACTCGACGTGTACGGTCATCCCATTCCCCTCATAGCATGAAGCCGCGTTGATTATGGGTACTCAGCAATCGGCCCGGAGTCGGCCGGAACGGCTGACTCCGGGCCGCTGATTACGGTGCGCTATTCCACCCGGTTGATCCGGTAATCGTAGGTTCCCGGCTCGGTCGTGACCGGGGCCAGCGGGCTGATGACCAGCGTCACGTCCCCCGCCGGGCCGCCCAGGTCGAACTCCCACGCGCCGGAGGAGCCATCCTCCGGGCCGAGCA
>JARKOQ010000203.1 GCA_029976005.1 Aggregatilineales bacterium
AGCCTGGGCCTCGATGTCTACCCCGGAGGAGGAGTTGAGCACCCAGCCGGTCAGCCCGTAGCGCATCGCCAGTCCGTAGATGAACGGCCGGAAGCCCACGCCCTGCACCACGCCATCCACGTGAATGTGCCGCCGCTGGAGCAGCATCCCGGCGTCCGCCATGTCCAATCCTTCTCTGTGCTGCTGCGATGTTGTGCCACCAAGCATACCGGCCCGCGCCGGCTGGCGGCAACTGCCGAAAGTCGGTATCGTCAATGTCAATTTAGTGCCGTTTGTCACTGGTTTATAAGTGGATTTAGTTTATACATTTTAAGCACATTCATCCAGATGCAGATTGCGGATTCTTCGCGTCTGGCGGCATCTGTAGGAGGCTGGCATGTGTCTTGGAATCCCCGGCAAAGTGGTTGAAATCTACCAGGCCAACGGCCTGCGCATGGGCAAGGTGGATTTCGGCGGCGGCGTGCTGCGCGAAGCATGCCTGGAGTACACCCCGGACATCGCGCTGAACGACTACACCATCATCCATGTCGGTTTTGCCATCAGCAAAATCGACGAGAAAGAGGCTCACGAGACCCTGGCGCTGCTGGCCGAACTGGACATGCTCGGCGAGGAACTGCCCGAACTGGCCAAGGACGAGCCGGACGCATGAAGCACCTGGACGAGTACCGCGACGAGGCCCTGACCCGCAGGCTGCTCGACGAACTGACGGCGACCGTCACCCGCCCCTGGCGGCTGATGGAGGTCTGCGGCGGACAGACCCATTCGATCATGAAAACCGGTCTGCACGACCTGCTGCCGCCCCAGATCGAGCTGGTGCATGGCCCCGGCTGCCCGGTGTGCGTCACCCCCCTGGAGCTGATCGACAAGGCCATCGCCCTGGCTTCCCGCCCGGACGTGATCTTCACCTCCTACGGCGACATGCTGCGTGTGCCCGGCTCCGGGCGCGACCTGTTCAGCGTCAAAGCCGCCGGGGGCGACGTGCGGATCGTCTACTCGCCGCTGGACGCGCTCAAGATCGCCCGCGATAACCCGGCCAAGACCGTGGTCTTCTTCGCCATCGGCTTCGAGACGACCGCCCCGGCCAATGCCATGGCCGTCGTCCAGGCCAAGGCCCAGGGCATCGACAACTTCGCCGTACTCGTCTCCCACGTGACCGTGCCGCCCGTGATCGCCGGGCTGATGCAGGAATCGGGCGTCCAGGTGGATGCCTTTCTGGCGGCCGGGCACGTCTGCGCCGTGATGGGCTACTGGGAATACGGCCCGCTGGCCGAGCAGTACCGCATCCCGATCGTCGTGACCGGCTTCGAGCCGGTCGACCTGCTGCGCGGCATCCTGATGGCCGTCCGGCAGCTCGAACAGGGCCGCCACGAGGTCGAAAACGCCTACGAGCGCTCGGTCACTTACGAGGGCAACCAGCCCGCCCAGGCCATCATCCAGCGGGCGTTCGAACTGTGCGACCGCAAGTGGCGCGGCATCGGGACGATCCCGATGAGCGGCTACCGCCTGCGTGCCGAATACGCCGCCCTCGACGCCGAGCAGCGCTTCCCGGACGTGGGCGCGATCCAGACCGCCGAATCGAGCCTGTGCATCAGCGGCCTGATCCTCCAGGGCCGCAAGAAGCCGTTCGAGTGCCCGGCCTTCGGCAAGGAATGCACGCCCCAGACTCCGCTGGGGGCGACGATGGTGTCCTCGGAAGGCGCGTGCGCGGCCTACTACCGCTACGGGCGCTACCGCGATGCCATCGCCGAGGCGGAGAAAAAGTCGTCGTGATCCGTGGCGTGCAGGGATGTTCAATTGAACGTCCCCACGTGTGGACCTCACAGAAAACCGAGAACGATGAGTACTCCTGACCAACCCAATTTCAGCGGATGGATGTGTCCCCTCCCGCTGCGCAACTACCCGACGATCGTGATGGGCCACGGCAGCGGCGGCAAGATGATGAGCGACCTGATCGGCCACCTGTTCGCGCCGGCGCTAGGCAACGATCTGCTCGGCCAGATGGCCGACTCGACCGTGCTGCCCCTGGCGGACGGTTCCCGGCTGGCTTTCAGCACCGACTCGTTCGTGATCAGCCCCCTGGTCTTCCCCGGCGGGGACATCGGCGAGTTGGCCGTGTACGGTACGGTCAACGACATCGCCATGAGCGGCGCGAAGCCGCTGTTCCTGAGCGCCGGGTTCATCCTGGAGGAAGGCCTGCCGATGGACCTGCTCGGCCAGCTCGTCGAGTCGTTCGGGCGGGCCTGCCGGACGGCGGGCGTCCAGCTCGTGGCCGGGGATACGAAGGTGGTCAACCGGGGCCACGGCGATGGACTGTATATCAACACGTCCGGGATCGGCCTGATCCCGCCCGGCGTCCAGATCGGCCCCGACCGCGCCCGGCCGGGCGACGCGGTGCTGGTCAGCGGGACGCTGGGCGACCACGGCATGGCGATCATGTCGGTACGCGAAGGGCTGGCCTTCGAATCGCCGATCGTCAGCGACAGCGCGCCCCTCAACGGGATGGTAGACGCGATGCTGGCCGTGACGACCGAGATTCACTGCCTGCGCGACGCCACGCGCGGCGGGCTGGCGGCCGTGCTCAACGAGCTGGCGGTCGCCTCCAGGGTCGGCGTCGAGTTCGACGAGCGCAAAGTCCCCGTGCAGCCGGCCGTGCAGGCCGCCTGCGAGATGCTCGGCCTCGATCCGCTGTACGTCGCCAACGAGGGCAAGCTGGTCGCCTTCGTACCGGAGGCCCACGCCGAAGCCGTACTGGACGCCATGCACGCCAATCCTTACGGGACCAACGCTGCCCGGATCGGCACGGTGGTGGAGACGCATCCCGGCCTGGTCGTGGCCCGGACGGGCATCGGCGGCTCGCGGGTGGTCGACCTGCCCGCCGGAGAGCTGCTGCCCCGCATTTGCTGACGAAAAACGCGGCGAGGATCACCCCGCCGCGTTATGTTTTTCGCGATCTCCTTGGTTCGACCCGTTTCAACGCAACACCGATGACACGGATTGGACGGATATGCACGGATTTTCCTTACTCAAGCACTGTGGAAATCCGTTTCATCCGTTCAATCTGTGTTGAATTGAAACACCATCCAACAGCCGATCCGACATTCCAGCCTACCCCGCCGGAGCGTAGGCCGGAGCCAGCACGTCCGCCAGATCGCTCAGCGGCAAGCTGATCGTCTGCGGTCCGGCTGCATAGGCGGCCAGTTGGTACGGTGGGAAGAAGAACACCAGCGCGTCCGGCGTCAGCGCGTAACTCTGGTAGTTCTCCGGCAGCGGCTCCGTGCCGGTCGCGATCCACTCCGGCGTGGACATCTCCCCCATCTGGGCCAGCGCCAGGTCGTAGACCAGCGGCGCGATCGTCGCCAGCGGGTCGATGCCCGGCTGGAACAGGTCGGCCAGGGTCAGCATGCGCTCCCCGGCCAGGTCGAAAATGAACGTCTTGAAGGTGGAATTGCCGTGCGCCCCGCCAGTATAGTCCGCGATCGTAAACTTCAGGGTCAGCACGTCCGGCGAGAAAGTGAACGTCTCGTAGTCCACGTGCAGGCCCCACGGCTGGCCCATTGAATAGCCCAGGCCGTACTCGGCGAAGCTGTCCAGATAACCCGTCTGAAGCTCGCGCAGATAGGCGTCGATGGTCGATTCCATCAGCCCCTCGTCGGCCAGCTCCAGCGGATAGTGGATGTCGATCTGGATTCCGGCCTGAAAGTCACAGCGCGAAGCCGCGGCGTCCCACAGGCCGCCCTTCTGGAGGCAGCGATCCTCCGTCTGAGCCAGGACAGGGCGGCTCAGGCCGAACAGCAGCCCGGCCGCGAGCAGTACAGTCAGTTTTTTGATCATTGCCATCCTCGTCTGTTTGATCTCACGCAGTCAACCTCACATCCGGCGCGCCGGTTCAGGCCAGCGCCCAATCCACCGCCGCCTGGGCGTGGAGCGGCGTCGTGTCGAAGACCGGCACCGGGCTGTCCTCCGGCCGGACGAGCAGGCCGATCTCCGTGCAGCCCAGGATGATCCCGCCCGCCCCGGCCCCGACCAGGTCGGCAATGATCCGGCGGTAGGCCTGGCGCGATTCCTCGCGCACGATGCCCTTGCCCAGCTCGTCGTAGATGATGCGGTGGACGGTCTCCCGCCCGGCGGCGTCCGGGGTCAACACCGTGAGGCCATGTCGCTGGACCAACCGATCCCGGTAGAAGGCCTGCTCCATCGTGAAGCGCGTGCCCAGCAGCCCCACCGCCTCGATCCCCTGCGTCTTGATCGCTCCGGCCGCCGCGTCCACGATGTGCAGCAGTGGGATGCCGATCGCGGCCTGCACGTCGTCGGCCATCAGGTGCATGGTGTTGGTGGCGATCACCAGGCCGTCCGCCCCGCCCCGCTCGATCTGGCGCGCGGCATCGATCATGAAACGGGTCGCGTCGTCCCAGCGTCCCTCGATCTGCATGACCTCGACTTCGGCGAAATCGACCGAGACCATCACGATTTTGGCGGAATGCAAGCCGCCCAACCGGGCTTTCACGCCCTCGTTCAACAGGCGGTAGTATTCCAGCGAGGACAACCAGGTCATCCCAGCCAGCAGCCCAATCGTCTTCATGTCCGATTCCTTTCCCAAAAGAAGAGGCACGGCGCGCCGTGCCTCTCAGAACGCACCTGACAAAGCGCCTGCCAGCCTAGACGATCCGCTCGCGGATGCTGGCACTGGCATAGTCCAGGATGGATACCACGATGGCAATCGCCAGCACGGCCACGCCCGCGTCCTTGTAACGCAGCAGGTTAATCTGCTGCTGGAGCAGGAAGCCGATACCGCCGCCGCCCACGAAGCCGATGATCGTCGACATGCGCACGTTGATGTCCCAGCGGTACATCGTGAAGGCGATGTACGGCGGCACGATCTGGGGAATAACCGCGTAGACCACCGTTTGCAGCCAGGTCGCGCCGGTGGCCTGGATCGCCTCCAGCGGGCCGGGATCGATGTTCTCGGTCTGTTCGGAATACAGTTTGCCCAGGGCCGCGATCGAGTGCAGGGTCAGGGCCAGCACACCCGCGAAGGGGCCGATGCCCACCCAGATCACGAACACGATACCCATGATCAGCGGCTCGACGGCGCGCAGGGCGTTGAGGATGGTGCGCGATGTGTTGTACAGCGCCATGCCCAGCGGGAAGCTGGATTGCGTCCCGGCCAGAAAACCGCCCAGCCCGCCCAGCACCGCGCCGATCAGCATGGCTTTCGCCGTGAAGGTCTGGATGCTGACGAGGCCCAGGTCCCAGACCGTGGCGGCGGGCAGCCGCCCATCGATCAGCGAGCGCCCCGTGTCCAGGAAGGCATAAGTCAGCGCGAAGACGATCACCGCCGCCACCCAGGACAGAATCAGGCGGGCGGTGGCATGGGCGCGGCCTGCCTGCGGCCGCCCACGACTCACCCAGCGCTTGTAGATCATCCCCACCAGTTGCATGGCCAGCGTGGCCGCGATGAACGGCGGCAGGATGCCCAGCAGCGCCGCCTGATTGGCGATCGCCGCCATCAACGCCAGGAGCAGCGCTCCGCCCAGCGCCCCCAGGACGGCCCCCAGGACGCTGCTCGCCGGTTCGGCCAGGTGGCGCAGCCAGTCGCGGCTGAACTCCATGCCGATCGTGGCCGCCAGGAGCGCCCCGGCCAACCACGCGACAGCCCCTGCCACGAGCTCCAACAGGAGGCCCAGGGTGCCCAGGAAATTCCCCAGATAGCCCAGGATGCCTTCCTGAAGCTGCTCGCCCAGCCAGACGCAGATTCCGGCGACCGCGCCAAACACGAACACGAACACCACCAGGAGCAGCAGGTTCATCCCGACGCGGCGCAGATGGAACTGGAAATGGCCGGTCGGCAGGTCGAGAGCGTTGGCGTAACGCGCCACCAGGCCGTAGGCGGCGATCCCCGCCACCGCGCCGATCAGCCCCAGGGCCAGGCCCTTGCCCCAGGTCAGCCCCAGTTGGACGACCGGCATGAGCAGCAGCGACCCCAGCCAGCCGCCCACCGGCACCAGCACGAAGCCGATCAGGGCGGTGCCCAGCGGCGTCCGAATCTGGCGCATCAGGTTGCGGGCCGAGAAAAAGCTCAGGAGGACGGCAATCGGGACCGCGATCGTGGTCGCCATCAGGGCCAGGAAGATCGTCTCAACAATCTTCTCAAGCACCAGCAGCGTAGTCTGGCTGAGCCGGGGCAGCCCTACCGGCCAGCTTCCTTCCGCTTCGATCTGGTGCGTCTGTCCGGCATCGCCACGAATGCCAGGGACTTCGATCTGGGTCAGAAAGTGGCCCTCGCCGTCGATGTCCGCGCGCACCAGGGGACGCTTCTGGCCGGTCGGCGGCACCCAGCGCAGGAAGACGTCCGAGTCTGGCTCGAAGCCGAAGCCCTCCACGCTGATCACGTCACCGCGCTGGCCGCAGTCCGGCGTGATGATCACGTAATGCTCGGTGCGTTCGGGCTGCTCGACCGTCTGCCCCTCCTGGCAGCCCAGCATGATGTTGGCGCTGGTGACGATCGACTCGCGCTCCTGCGCGAAGATGTCGGGCGCGAACAGCTCGCGCAGGGCGCGCTGCATGACTTCCTGGCGGGTGGGATCCTGGGTCTCTTCCAGGCTGATGTCGGTCACCTGCCAGCCGATGGCGTAGACCACGATCCCCACCAGCACCCCAACCAGGATGACGATCCGGCGCAGCACGCTGCGTGATGAAGCTGGTTTGTCGTTCACGGCTCCCCCTTAGGCAATCTCCACCCGCACCGCGTCTTCGCCATAGATCGCGCGGAAACGCGCGTCGTCGATCTCGTCCGGCAGACCATCGAACTCCAGACGGCCATCCTTGAGTGCGATGATCCGGTCCGCGTATGTCCGCGCCAGGCTCAGAAAGTGGAGGCTGCACAGGATCGTGATGCCATCTTCGCGATTGAGCAGCTCCAGGTATTTCATCACCGAATGGGAGGTGGCCGGGTCGAGGCTGGCAACCGGCTCGTCGGCCAGCATCAGTTCCGGGTCCTGCATCAGGGCGCGGGCGATGCCCACCCGCTGCTGCTGGCCGCCGCTCAGCTCGTCGGCGCGCACATACGCCTTGTCGCGGATGCCCACCCGGTCGAGCTTGGCCAGCGCTTCCTGGTAATCCACTTTGGAAAAGTGATTGACCAGGCTCCAGGCCGGGTTGGTATAGCCCAGCCGCCCGGCCAGCACGTTGGTGATGACACTGGAGCGCTTGATCAGGTTGAACTGCTGGAAGATCATGCCAATCCGGCGGCGAATCTGGCGCAAGTCTTCTTCCGTCGCCGCCGTGATATCAAGTCCGTTCCAGATGATGCGCCCTTCGGTGGGATCGATCAGGCGGTTAATGCAGCGCAGCAGGGTCGATTTGCCGGAGCCGCTCAACCCGATAATGACGACAAACTGACCGTCGGGAATTTCAAAACTGACGTCATCAAGCGCCTGGACGCCGGTGTCATAGACCTTGGTAAGATGTTCGATTTTGAGCATCGCGTTCTCCGCTGGACAAAAAGACGGGCAGAGTGGATCGACTCTGCCCGTAAGTATAGCTCCGAAGCGGCCAGATTGAAGACCTAGCCCTCGCCGAAGACGTCCTGTTCCGTCAGGCCAAGAATCTCGAACTGGAGACGAACCGAGTCGAAGGCGTCGTCGCCAATCGGTACCAGCGTACTCCAGCTATAGAAGTCCTCGCTGCCGATCGACTGGCTCCACTCCTCGGTCGCCGAGAAAGCGATCAGAGCGTCGATGATCTGCTGGCGCAGCTCGACCGGGAACTCCGCGCCGAAGCTCAGCGTGTCGTTCGGGATCGGGGCGCTGATGCCCAGGATGCGCACCTGGTCGATCACGTCCGGCGCGGTCTCGCGCACGCCGGTGCGGGCATCCATCGGGCGGATGTCGCCCACATACAGCTTGCCATCGTCACCGATGTACGACTCATCCACCGAGAGATCGTAAGGCTCAGGCAGGTCGCCGTCACGCCACGCGGCATGACCCTGGGGCATGACCGGCGGGCTGTAGAAGGTCGTGCCGAAGTCGACTTCGCCGTTGTAGACGGCCAGCACGGTCTGGTTGTGACCGCCGGTCTCGACCGTCGCGCCGGGGGTGATGCCCGCAGCCTGGAGTTCCACCGAGGGCACGATATAGCCGGAGGTCGAGCCAGGGTCGCCATAGCCCCAGGTGCGGCCTTCCAGGTCGCCCATCACGTAGATGTCGCTGTCGCGACGAACGATGTACTGGGCCCAGTAGTAGGGCCAGCCATAGCGCACGGCCGCCGCGCCAACTTCCACACCGCAGCGGTTGTTGGCCAGCACGTAACCCGCCGCCGGGATGAAGCCCATGGAGCTGCCCGGCGCGGCGCACATCGCCTCGACGGTGGCGGCATACGACGTCGGCACGGAGACTTCGAACTTCAGACCGGTCGCCGCCTCGAGGGCCTGGGCCATGATCTCGCCGCCCTCGACGATGACCTGCGCTTCCACCGACGGCACGAAGTACACCTGAATCGGGTTGCCTTCGCTGCCCAGATCACCCTGAGCCGAGACTCCGGGGATCAGGCTCAACACGATCACGGCAACCAACAAGACAGCCAAAAATCTCTTCATGCGTTCTTCTCCTCTAGGTTATCTATACTCCAGTAGAGCACTTGTCATTGTATACCTATCCCATCAAGCAGCAAACACCCCAGCCGGCAGTTTGCCAGTCGGGGTGTCGACAATGAATGGAGGACTTGAGAAACGAGGGCTATCCCCCCAGCGCGGCCTGGACGACCAGCGGCGTGATGACCACCTCGATCAGGGCGGCCAGCACCAGCATGGGAAGCACCAGCCCGATCCCGACCTTGACCGCGTCCGCGGCAGCGGCCAGCCAGACTTCGCCCACCGTCTGGCCGGGGCGCATCCGCCGGGTGATGATCGCCCCCAGCCGCAGGGCTGCCGCCGTCGCCAGGAAGATCGCCGGAATTTCCACCAGACTGTGGGGGATCAGCGCCGCGAAGAACACGCCGGGATCCAGCCCCAGCAGCCCGAACTGGGAGAAGACCCAGCCCAGGATACCAAACGGCAAAATCGCCAGCACCACGGACATCACCCCGAAACTGACCATGCCCAGCAGAGTCGCCGCGAGCAGCACGCGCCCGTTCTGCCAGACGGCGAACAGCACCGAGGTCGGGTTCGATCCCAGCTCATACCACTCCCGGAAGTTGGCGGCCATCGTCGCGCTGTCCCCGGCCACGTCAGCCGGCAGGCGCAGGTCGCTGACCTGGCCGATCATCCAGCCGCCCAGCATGGCGGCGACCGCCGCCAGCAGCACGATCAGGGCCGGATGGCGCAGGTCGCGCAGCACCGGAAAGACCTCCTGCCGGTACCAACCCAACAAACCGGGCCGATCGCGACCGCGCAGGTGATTCCAGAAGGTGCGCCCGATCCAGCGCAGGTTGATCACGTCCAGGGAGCTGGACAGCAGGACTTCGCGATTGAACAGCCGCGTGCCGATCCGCATGAAAAGCGCCGTCCCGATCAGCAGGCCGACCAGGATCACCCACAGGGAAAAGATGCCATTGGGCGATTCTGCGTCCGGCGCGCTAAACATGACGATGCTTTCCAGGATCACCAGCAGCGACATGGGCACGATGATGAAGCTGGCCAGCAGGTTGGCCGCGCGGGTCGAATTGGTCTGGCTGGAGACGACGACCGCGCCGGTGATCATCAGCAGGGCCTGGGCGGTCGTCAGCAGCACGATCTGGACGATCAGCATCGGCTGCGGCCGCCAGGCCAGCTCGCCAAAGAGCAGCCCGGACATGTACACCGCCATGCCCACGTAGCTCGCCAGCACGGGGGGAATCATGGCCGCCAGGGTCTTGCCGATGTACAGCTCCAGGTTGGTCAGCGGGGTGGCGAGCAGCGGCTCCAGGCTGCGCCGCTCCTTTTCCCCGACGAACATCTCCAGGGCGATGACCAGGGAGAGCGAGATCGGAAAGAAACCCACGATCATCAGCAGGAACGGGATCGTGCGCTCACCGATCAGTTCCGCGCCGTACTGGCTGACAAAATTCAGCATCAGGTTCGCGCCGAACTGGGACAGCGCCGGGAAGCCCAGGGTCAGCACCAGGATCGGGGTCATGATCCGCCAGTCGCGGAAGCTGTCGTTGACCTCGCGCCGGGTGATGACCAGGGCATTGTTCAGCGTCCGGCGGGCCGCCTGCCAGCGGCTTTCCGTGTCGGAGGCGAAACTCGCGTCAATTTGGGGAGAGGCTGCCGTTGCCATGCGTCTTCTCGTCTTCTTCCACTATCCGCAAATAGACCGTTTCCAGCGATTCCTGTAAGGGACTGAGCGTCACCACGTCCACACCGAGGCCGGTCAGCCGGCGCAGCAGGGCCGGGTTGGTGGCTTCCGGATCGGTCACCTGATAGCGCAGCCAGCGCTCGCCGGTCTCGATCACCTCGACCAGATCACCGATCTCGTCCTTGAGGCCGTTCAGCGGCAGGCGCAGGCGCAGCTCCATCATCGGCACGCCCACGATCCGGCGCGACAGCTCCTCGAAGGTGCCCATCGCGATGATCCGCCCCTGGCGGATGATGCCGATCCGGTCGGCCAGGAGTTGGGCTTCGGCCAGGTTGTGCGTGGTCAGGATAAAGGTGCGCGCGTCGCGGCGCAGCTCCAGGATGGCGTCCCGCACCAGCTTGGCGCTCTGGGGGTCCATGGCGCTGGTCGGCTCATCAAGCAGGAGCACCGGCGGATCGTGGAGCATGGCCCGCACCAGGGCCAGCTTTTGTTTCATACCCTTGGAGAATTCACCCAGCCGCCGGCCGAGCGCGTCCGACAGGCCAAAGCGCTCCATCAGCGCCAAAGCCCGTGTGTGGCGGGTCGCCGTGTCCAGGTGATACAGGCGACCGAAGAAGTCGAGGTAGTCGAGCGCCTTCATGCGCTCGTAGAGGCCATGCTGCTCGGTCAGCACGCCGACGTGGGCGCGCACCTGCTCCGGGTGGGTGGTGACATCATACCCGGCGATTCGCGCCCAGCCCGCGCTGGGGGTGAGGATGGAGGTCATCATGCGGACGGTGGTGGTTTTGCCGGCCCCGTTCGGGCCGAGCAAAGCCAGCACCGTCCCTTGTTTTACGTGAAGTGTAACCGAATCAACCGCGCGGAAATCCCCAAAATCCTTGGTTAAGCCCTCTGCCTCGATCATAGTCCGTGAGCTTCCAGTAACCGGCCGTCGCACATCTTCTCTATTTTAACGCAGACTTTGTGCAACCGGCATGGGCGATCCGGACTATTCCCCGCGCGGAGGTCGGCCGCGTCAGTCGGCCTGAGCCGGCTCCTGTGCAGTCTCCGCCTGCCCCGGCCGGGATGCGTAGTAGCCTTCCCCGGACGCGCCGGGCCGGTGCCGCCAGATCAGCACACCCAGCGCCGCCAGCCCTGCCACGGCGGTTGTCACCTGCGAGACGTTGACGCTGCCCACCAGGGTGACGTCGATCCGCAGGAATTCCAGCAGGAAACGGATGATCGAATAGGAAACCACGTACAGCAGCAGGAAATCGCCTCGCTTGAAGCGCTGGCGCGCGGTCAGCCACAGGTAGAGCAGGATGACCATCGTCAGCGCGTTCCACACCGACTCGTACAGGAAAATAGGGTGGAACAGGGTATCCACCGGATAGATCATCAGGTTGGTGTATTCCGCCGTGCGCGAGGCCGCCGGGATGGTGATACCCCACGGCAGCGTGGTGGGCGGGCCGTACAGCTCGTGATTGATGAAATTTCCCCAGCGGCCGATGGCCTGCCCCAGGGGCAGGACGATCGCGCCAATATCGATCCAGGCCCAGAAATCCAGATGGTTGCGGCGCACGTAGATCAGGATACCCAGGATGCCGCCGATTACCGCGCCAAAGATGCCCAATCCACCCGTCCAGACCGCCAGCGGGCCGTTGGTCAGATCGAAGGGGTGGGTCAGGAACCACTCCGTCGTGAAGCCGCGTTCGACCATGGCCTGCGACGGGAAGAACACGTACCACAGCCGCGCCCCAATCAGGCCAGGGATCAGCGCCCAGGTCAGCCCGCCCCAGATATGGTCAGGGTCCTGATTGTCACGCTTGGCCATCCAGGCGGCGATGCTGGCTGCCAGGAGCAGACCGCCGACGATCAGGAGGCCGTAAAACCGGATATACAAAGGGCCAAGATGAATACCAAACGCATCTACGGACATACGATCAACCCTCGTTTTTTGCCAGCGCGAAACGATACACCGACCACAAGCGGTGCAGCGCGGTCAGATTGGAACCCACGGCCAGGATCGCCAGCCCCACCGTCAGCCAGCCGGTCAGCAGAGTCAGCAGCAGCACCACCGAGCGCTCGAACCGCGAAAACAACCCTCCCGCGCACGGCAGCCCGGCATTCCCGGCGCGCGCGCGGATGTAGCTGACCTGGGTGCTGCCGATCACCGACGCGAACACCAGCACAAGCTCGACCGTCAGGCCTTGCTGGGCGCAGTAGAATCCCAGCGCCAGCAGGGTGAACAGGTCCGCGTAGCGATCGATCGTCGAATCCAACACGCCGCCGAACGCATCGGTACGCTTCATGGCGCGCGCCACGGCCCCATCCAGCACGTCGAGGGGCAGCCCGGCGATCAGCACCAGTACCCCCGGCAGGAACGCACCCTGGGCGATCAGAACAGCCGCGACCGCCGTCACCGCCAGGCCCAGCAGCGTGATCGTATCCGGATGAATCCCCCGGCGATGGAGCGCCAGGCCGAGCCGGTCGGTGGTGCCGATGGTCTGTTCTCGCAGGCGAGTGCTCAGGTTGCCGGTGGTTGGAATCTGGGACGGGTTCAAGGCTGAATCCTTTAGCTGACGCAAACTCACCCTTGTCAGCGTGGAACTTGTACGGTAGACTCAATGCTGTGTCGGGGCGTAGCGCAGCTTGGCTAGCGCGCACCGTTCGGGTCGGTGAGGCCGGCGGTTCAAATCCGCCCGCCCCGACCACTTTTTTCTCTACAGACCCGAAGACTCTACACGCACAATCAGCCAAATTCAAGGCTGAATACGACGCCAAAAAGCCCGCCGCTAACCCGGCGGGTTTTTGTTTTGTCTCCCTGCCGCGCAGACCCGACCCTGACATCCCAGGCGTCCGTGGTTTACGCCCGATCGCGGTAGGGGTATACTGAATCTGAACGCGACGATCGGACGGAGAAGCAGGACATCGATCATGGAGACCCATTCCCCTTCGGACAACCGGGCCTTGATCCCGATCCAACCCCGGAGCCTGCTGCCCTTCCGGCGGCCCCTGCCCGTCTCGCAGCGTGCGGCGCTCGGCATCGCGGTGGGAGCGGTGAGCACCATCTTCATCAAGCGGCTGGTCGAGCTGGTCGCGGAAGACCTGTACCGGCGAGTCCGGCGCGGGGTGCGCCTGCCCCTTCGCCGGGTCGACTCAACGCCCAGGGAGGAGGCTGCACCATCCCTCCCGGTTGAACCGCCAGGCGTCCTGGAGCCGGGCCGGACAGGCGTCTTTTTCGTCCAGGTGGTCCAGGTACGCCGGCGGCTCCGCCTGGGCAACCCACACGATGGGACTCCCATCCCCTGAAACAAACCAGCCCGGCCAGATAGCCGGGCTGGCGCCTTCAAACGGGCAAGCCTAAAGGCCCTGGGCCTTGGCTTCTTCCCAGAGGGCATCCATTTCCGCCAGGGTCATGCTGTTGAGGGGCCGTCTGGCCTGATCGGCGGCTTGCTCGATGTAGTGGAAACGGCGGTAGAAACGGGCGTTGGCTTCGCGCAGCACCGTCTCCGGCTCGACATCCATCCAGCGCGCCCAGTTCACCAGCGCGAAGAACAGATCGCCAATCTCCCTGGCCCGCGCTTCCGGGTCGGCGGCGGTCTGGATCTCGCCGATTTCCTCGCGCACCTTGTCCAGCACCGGCTCGATCGCTTCCCAGTCGAAGCCGACCCGCGCGGCCCGGGCCTGGTAGTTATAGGACTGGGCCAGGGCGGGAAGCGCCTTGGATACTCCATCCAGCAGCGAGGCTCTGGCCTTGCCGTTGTCGTTGCGTTCCTGCTTCTTGATCGCCTCCCAGTTGCGAGTGACATCATCGGCCCCGCTGACGCTCACCTCCCCCCAGACGTGGGGATGGCGGTGGATCAGCTTGCGGTTGATATGCCCAATCACATCGGCCATCCGGAACTCGCCCCGATCGATCGCGACCTGAACGTGAAAGACGACCTGGAGGAGCAGGTCACCCAACTCTTCCTTCAACCCGTGGAGGTCGCCTGCGTCCAGCGCATCGAGCGCCTCGTAGGTCTCTTCGAGCAGGTACGGGCGCAGCGTCTCGTGCGTTTGCTCCCGGTCCCAGGGACAGCCCTCCGGCGCGCGCAGGTGAGCCATCGTCTCTTGCAGGCTCTCGAAGCTGCCCACGGAGTCCAGGGGCGGCACGACCAGCAGCCCGCCGGAGAAGTCTCCCAGCGCGGAGTCGATCCGATCGAGCGGTAGGCGGATGGGCTGCGGCTGTCCCGCGCCTTCCGGCAGGAACAGCCCGACCTCGTGCTGAGGAGGGTACTGGTTCGCCAGCACCCGCTTCAGGCGGCGCGCGATCTCAGGGCTGTCGAGTCCACTCAGCAGGGCCGGTTGGGCCGGATTCAACGGCGGATAGTACATCCCGGCCACAATCGGGGCGGCGTGAATCTGCAGCCCGCGGGAAAGATCGATGCCCATTGCGTCCAGGGAAATGCTTCCAGTGCCAAGACCAGAGATTGTCAGCATCAGTTCCTCGACTATCAATACCCTCGCCAATGGGGGTTATTATAGCGGGCTTTTCGCCGCGATCGCTTGAGAAGCCAGGCTCGGACTTGCGGCGGATAGCATGAAACAGGGTTCGAGGATAATATCACCGGGCCTTGGAGAAATCCTCCTCGAAGGATAGTTCGTTGCCAGACCTGGAGCGTGTATGACCTCGGTTCACATCCCCCTGCTGGAAGAACTCAGCCCGACGTTCAACTACATGCTGCGCGCCATCCTGGCCCAGCAGCATCCCGACGGCTACATTCAGGGGGATCGGGGGCCGGATACGACGGAGTATTCCCAGGACACGCTCAGCCTGACCAACTACTTCGTCGCGGCCCTGCGGGCCTGCGGCTACGACCGGGGACGCTACCTCGATGGCACGATCGATTGGGTTCTCGGCGAACTGCCGGAAAGCGTCGAGCCTGTCGACAAAAGCGGCATGAACCGGTTCGAAATCCTGCTGCAAGCCCAGGTCACGGCGGAGGAGTTGGAGGCGCACGGTCTGCCCCCGGACTACCCGCAGCAGATGCTCCGCCAGTTGCTCGACCAGCGGGAGGAACCGGCCAGCTACCGGATCAAGGACGTAACCGGCTGGTTCGCCAACGTCTGGGCGCTCAAACTGCTGGTAATGGCCCAGGAAGCAGGCTTGAGCAAGAGCCGCGCCACGCGCCAGCTCATGAAGGAAGACATCCGGGCGATCCTGGACGACGAGAGCCACCCGACCCGGCGCTATCATGGCGTGCTCGGCCTGGCGCTGAACCTGTACTACCGGCTGCACGGCCACCTGGAACCCCGTCACAAACGGCTACTCGACGAGCTGGCAAGCGCCAATGAGAAACGGCAGGGACTCTGGAACATCCGGGCGGAGCTTCTGGAGCAGCTCCCCGACCTGAAACGGTATGGCTTCAGCGCCAACATCGGCAAGAATGACCGCCAGTCCTGGCGCGAAGCCCTGGTGGGCACCTGCCACGTAATCGAGACCCTGGCCCCGCTCCGCACGGAATCCCCCGGAGTCGCTCCCGCCCTGGAGCGCGCGATGGCCGCTCTGTTCGACATCTTCGGCGGTGATCCTCACCGCATCCTGCAGAGCTTCCAGAAGGACTACGACTGTACCCTGATCATGTGTCGCCTGCTGGTGGCGGGCGAAGCCTATGGCGGGCCGGACTTCC
>JARKOQ010000204.1 GCA_029976005.1 Aggregatilineales bacterium
GAGGGAGCTATGAAAGACTGCTTGTTCGTATCCGCGATCGTGCTCGAAATCCTGTATGTCGCGCTGTTCGTCCTGACCCTCCGGCAGCCGGGATTCCGCTTCTGGCCGCCGCCCGGCCCGCGCTCCTGGCAGTTCTTCGCCGCCTGGATCGCGGCCAGCCTGGTGGCGGTGGCCTTTCTGTTCCTGGGCGGGCTGGATTTCGACAGCGCCTTCCTGCACACCCAGGCCCGCATCCCCGTCGCGGTGGGCATCCTGGTGCTGACCTCGCTTCTCGGCACGTGGACGTTTTCGACCTTCGGGCTGCGGGCTGTGATCGGGCTGGGCAACCGGCTGATCACGGCCGGCCCGTACCGCTACAGCCGCAACCCGCAGTACATCGGGGACAGCCTGTCGATCCTGGCCTTCATGATCCTGACCAATTCGTGGATGGTGTGGGCCATCGGCCTGCTGGGGATTGGCCTGAACCTCCTGGCCCCGTTCGTGGAGGAACCCTGGCTGGAAGCCCGCTTCGGGGCCGCCTACCTGGACTACAAACGCCGCGTGCCGCGCTTTCTCGGTTGGCGCGGGAGCGGAGGATAACATCTGACCGCGCGGCGCGTCTTGCCCGCCGTTACGCCCGGCCGATATAATGTGGAGCCACGCAGCGCATCCTTCTGATCCACCCGATGGCCCCGCCGCCGGGCGATCTCAACCGCAAGGGTTCCAGAGACAACCTATGAAGCTCCTGAGGCTGATCCCGATCTGTCTGGCCTTGATCCTGATCCTGTGCGGCTGCGGTGGGGAAGTCACCCCGACCGAGACCCCCGCGCCGCCGGTCGCCGTGGCGATCCTGACGAGCACCCCCACACCAACCGCCACCGCGACGCCCACCCCTACCCCCCGGCTCGACCTGACGGAGACGGCCCAAAGCTGGACGGCGACGCCCACCTTCACCCCCACCCCGCTGGGGCGCTGGGGAATCTACGCCGAGTCCGACCTCGACCTGGAAATCTGGCAGAGCGACTGGCTGCGGGTGATCCCCGCCGCCTGGCTCAACGCAGATGAAGCCTCGGCCCGCTTCCGGCTGGAGCTTGAGGAATACGTGCACATCGTGGAGCGCTGCGAGTATCAGTCCAACCGGGAAGTAGTGCGCCAGCAGGTGAATTTCGAAGCCGCCCTCACCGATCTTGAATCGGATGACTTCCTGGACCGGCTCCGACTGCCCGGCGAGGAGCCGCATGAGTGTGGCACCGTCGTCACGTTCCCGTCCGACCGGATGGTGCTCTATCGGACCGGGGACCTGCCCGATCGGGCGGAATTCGAAGCATGGTTCTTCCGCACGCTGCCCGGTGATAGCCCTGGCCTGGTCACGCTGACTCCGACACCCACTCCGACCCTGGAGCCGACGCCCATCCCGCTCAGCGCCGAGCAGGCCGCGCGGGATACCCTGGCGCGCAACAGCGCTTGGGAGCCGCACCAGGAGATGTTCGACGGCGTGGCGATGATGGAGGTCCCGGCCGGCTGCTTCACGATGGGGAGCTGGATCACGACCGACACCCAGCCGCCACACATCGTGTGTCTGGACTCCTTCTGGATCGATCGCATCGAAGTTACCAATGCCCAGTTCGCGGCCTTCGATGGGCAGGCGGAGGAAACCAGCGTCCAGTCTGATCCCCAGTGGCCCCGCGAGCGAATCACCTGGGCCGAGGCCAGCCAGTTCTGCGCGAGCCGGGGCGGACGGCTGCCCACCGAGGCGGAGTGGGAGTACGCCGCCCGCGGGCCGGAAAGCTGGCTGTATCCCTGGGGGGACGAGTTCGTCCCCGAAAACCTGATCTATGGCCGCGATCGACCGTACGCAAGTGGCGGTCTGGATACCACGACAGCCTCCTGGGTGGGCGCGCTGGACATGGTCGGCAATGTGGAGGAATGGGTCGCCGACTGGTTCGGCCCGTACAGCCCGGAGCCACAGATCAACCCCACCGGGCCGCAGTCCGGCACGCTGCGTATCCGGCGGGGCGGCTCCTGGACGAGCGATGGCTGGTTCTTTGTGAACGGCGCGATCCGCCCCCAGTCGGAGCCTGATGTCAGGAGTTGGGACCTCGGCTTCCGCTGCGTCCGCCCGGCCGGGGATTGACGCGGCAAGGGCCAGGCGTCCCCGGCAAGCGCGGCTGGTGCTTTGCGGCGTCTCGCTTTACCATGAAGGTACCGTCATCTGGAGGAGGGAGACCCCATGCGAGTCCTGTTCATCGGCGGCACCGGCAACATCAGTACGGCGGTCAGCCAGCTCGCGCTGGCGCGTGGGATCGACCTGACCGTGCTCAATCGCGGCCAGCGCCTGCCCATCCCCGGCGTGCAGCACCTCACGGCCGACATCCACCAGCCCGATCAGGTGCGCCGCGTGCTGGGCGGCCAGGTGTGGGACGTGGT
>JARKOQ010000207.1 GCA_029976005.1 Aggregatilineales bacterium
GCGCCTGCTCCTTTTTACAATAGCCGTTCGACTCGTCCGTAAGCCCATCCGGCCGGCGCGCCGGCCGTCCTGACAGGAAAGAACGATCCTTGACCGATCACTCGTACTCCCCCGCCCAGCCCATCCCGGTCTTCCGCCCCTTTCACGGGGAGGAAGAGATCGAGGCCGTGGCCGAAGTGCTGCGCTCCGGCTGGTGGGGGCAAGGCCCCAAGACGGCCGAATTCGAGCAGCGCTTCGCCGAGTTCGTCGGCGCGCCGCTGGCGGTCTCCCTGAATTCCGCCACGGCTGCCCTGCACCTGGCCCTGACCGTGGCCGGGGTCGAAGGCGCGGAGGTGATCACCACCCCGATGACCTTTGTCTCCACCAACCACGCCATCCTGTACAACCGCGCCATCCCGGTCTTCGCGGACATCCAGGCGGATACGCTCAACATCGACCCGGACGACATCGAGCGCAAGATCACGCCGCGCACCAGGGCGATCATGGCCGTGGATTACGGCGGCCAGCCCGCCGACCTGGATCGCCTCCAGGCCATCGCCCAGGCCCACAACCTGCTGCTGATCGAGGACGCCGCCCACGCCGCCGGCTCCATCTACAAGGGCCGCCCGGTGGGCAGCATTGCCCCCATGACCTGCTTCAGCTTTCACCCGGTCAAGAACCTGGCGACCGGCGACGGCGGCATGATCACTCTCGGCGACCCGGAATGGGCGGAGCGCGTGCGCCGTCTGCGCTGGGTGGGCATCAACAAGGATACCTGGGTGCGCAGCGACGACGCCGACGAGAGCCGTTACGCCTGGCAATACGACGTGACCGAGCTGGGCTTCAAATACCACACCAACGACATCATGGCGGCCATTGCCCTGGTGCAGCTCCAGCGCCTGCCGCAGACCAACGCCCGCCGGCGGGCGATCGCGGCCATGTACGACGCCGGGCTGGGCGACCTGGACTGGATTCAGCTTCCCGTCCACCGCCCGGACGTGGTCTCCGCCCAGCACAACTACGTGATCCACCTGGACAACCGCGACGGGCTGGCGGGCTGGCTGCGCGAGCACAAGATCGCCACCGGGATGCACTACATCCCCAACCACCTGTACGCCATGTACCGCCCGTATGCCACCCCGCTGCCGGTGGCCGAGCGCGAGTGGAAGCGCCTGCTGACCCTGCCCCTCTTCCCGGCTCTGACCGACGACGAGGTGATCTACATCATCGAAACGATCCGGCGCTACCATGCCTGACCTCTCGGTCCTG
The DNA here is from genome assembly GCA_029976005.1 of Aggregatilineales bacterium. Classification (GTDB taxonomy): domain Bacteria; phylum Chloroflexota; class Anaerolineae; order Aggregatilineales; family Ch27; genus JARKOQ01. The sequence goes on from JARKOQ010000207.1 coordinate 1,249, forward strand.
ATCGTCAGCTACAATACCCGCGAGCCGCTGCGCCGCTGCCTGGAGTCGATCCGGGCCACGCGCGGCGATCTGGCCGTCGAGGTGATCGTGGTGGACAACGGCTCGCGCGATGACAGCCCGGCCATGGTGCGCGCGGTCATGCCGGAAGCCACGCTGATCGAGCCGGGGTGGAATACCTGGTTCACCGGGGGCAATAACCTGGCCCTCAAGGCCGCCCGCGGCGAGTACGCGATTGTCCTCAACCCGGACACGGTGATCCGGCCCGGCGCGTTCCAGACGATGCTGGCCTACCTCCAGGCCCACCCGGAGGTCGGGGCGATCTCCTGCCGCCAGCGTTTTCCCGGCGGCGCGACCATCCCCAACGGCTCGCGCGCCCCGCGCACCCTCGACCTGCTGCTGGGGTATACCTTCCTGGGGACGCTGCTGGCCCCCTGGCGGGACCGGCGGCGGGCGGCGATGTGGTACACCGGCTGGGATCGGGCCACGACCCGCCCGGTGGAGGTCATCCCCGATTCGAGTCTGATGGCCGCCCGCGCGCTGCTGGACGAGCTGGCCGGATTCGACGAGGCGTTCAAGCTGTATTTCACCGAGGACGACATCTGCCGCCGCATCCTGGCGACCGGCCGGCAGATTCACTTCGTGGCGGAAGCCGAGATCGAGCACGAGGAACACGCCAGCACCAGCCAGGTGCAGCGCCTGGCCTCGCAGGTCTATTTCGACGACCTGATCGTCTACGCCCGCAAATACAGCGGGCCGCTGGCGGCGGCCGTCCTGCGCGCCCTGGTCGCCCCGACCCGCTGGGGGATGGACCTCGTCCAACGCCTGCGCGGGGAGCGCGCCGGGCTGGGATAGCGGCTCAGCGCGCCAGCCGGCGGCGAACTATCGCCAGCGCGGCGCGGGTCCGCATCGCCCAGGGATTCATCAGGATCGGGATGGCATATTCGAACGGCCGGCCGCCCAGGGCTTCCTTGGCTTGGCGCACGCCGTCCAGCGGCGCGCCGTCAAACCCCACGCTTGGCCCCAGGTTGTAGACGGCCGCCCCCCGCCGGCAGGCTTCCTCGATCGCCGCGTGCTGGAGCAGCCGGGTCGGGCTGAGGCCGGCATGATCGGGGTGCATGGCGCTGCTCCAGTACATCACCCGCCCCGGCGCGTAATGGATGCTGATCAGGCCGCCCGTGATCTGGCCCGCCTGCTCGGCCAGCCACAGGGATACGGTGTCCTCCGGCAGGGCGGCCAGCGCGTCGAACAACGGGCGGGGGTGAGGGGCGGCGTCCAATCCCCAGCGGCCCGCCGCCAGGGTCGCCAGATCGTGGTAAGCGGCGAAGTCCGCCGGGCCGCGCCCCCGCCGGGCGATCAGACCCTCCCGCCCGGCGCGGCGCACGTGGCGCTGCACCATGCTGGAAAAGCCGGCCTCCACGCGCTCGTAGCCGCCTTCCAGGGAGAGCAGGTGGGTGCTCAGGGGAGCCATACCCGCCGGGATGGCCTCCGGCCGGGCCAGGGGATAAAGCGGATCGAAATTGAGCGCCAGCCAGCCCGCCCGGCCGCCGGACTGGCGCAGCACGAAGCCCAGGTCGTCCCGGCCGAGCGCGCCGGATTCGACCACCGGCCCGCCGTAGAAGCCGAAGGGCATCCCCTCCAGCCAGCGCCAGGGGCCAACCCGATCCGTTTCCAGCAGCGGCAGCCAGACACGCCGCCCGTCCGGCAACGTGAGAATCCGCGACCGGTCGCGCCAGCGCGGGAAGGCCGCGCCCAGGGCCGCGATCCAGGCCGGGGTGTGGAAAAACGTGAAGTCGGGCGAGGTCTGGAACGCGGTCAGGTCAGGCATGGGGCCATCCGGGGCAGTCTTTCGGCGCATGATCGGGTATCATAACGCCTTGTTCGCGGCCTATCCAGACCGAGGCTGGAGAAGCATGTCATGACTCGTCTGCGGCGCTATGCGCGCACCGCCCTGGCCCTGTTCTACGAGACCCGCTACCGCTGGCTGGGCATCCCCGCCCCGCGCCTGAAGGAGACGCGCTCCTTCTGGAACGAAAAAGGCCGGGAGTGGCGGGCCAGCCAGTTCCGGTACCCGCCGACCGTCCAGGCCGACAATGCCCGGATGAACGCGATCATCGTGGACGAGTTATTGGAGGCGGAGCGGCGGCTGCGTCGTCCCTTCAGCCACCTGCTGGACCTGGGCTGCGGGTACGGCGAGCGCCTCAAGCCGGTGATGGAGACCTGGCCGGGCCGGCAGTACACCGGCCTCGATCTCAGCCCGGTCATGCTGGCTTCCGCGCGGGTCTATCTGGCCGGGATGCCCCACCTGCGTCTGGTCGAGGCGAACGCCA
>JARKOQ010000226.1 GCA_029976005.1 Aggregatilineales bacterium
TCCCTACGCTCCCAGGCTATCCCGTTCCCTGCGGTATTGCCTTAATCTGCTTCTCCGCCTCGTCTCCTACGTTTCCAAGGACGCACTTCGCCCTTGGATGGATAAATCTGCCCGCTGCCTTCGCGTCAGGCATCCGCCATGCGCCATGTGGTGATGGCGATCCGGGCAGTCCCGCCTTCGACGCTGACCCGGCAGCGCTGATCCGGGTGGGTGGGGTAGATCAGGTTGCTCATGCAGCTCAGGCCGCCCGCCGCGAACGCCTCGATGGACACTGTGTCGGAGAACACTCGAAGGTCCAGCGCATCCTCCTTTAGCGGCAGGTCGCAGGACCGGACGCCGCCGGTCCATCCGTCGTCCGCGCGGGTTCGGTCGAAGATCAGCCGTCGATGCGCAAGATCGATGGTCAACCGGCTCCTCTTGTCTCCGCCGGCGCGCAGGTCCAGGTGGACGGCGCGGGCCGGAGTATTGCGTAAATCGATCGTCATATCCAATTCGAAGGCAGCCGGGTCGGCACAGGGGATTTCCATGGCTTTTTCCCCGACCTCCAGCCAGCCTGTCGAACGCTCGTCACGCCGCAGCATGGCCAGTTCTTCCGCCGGTTCGGACACAATGCGCCCCCTGTCGTCCATGAGTACGCGCCGCGGCAGCGCCATCGACCCGCACCAGCCCTCGCTTGACACCGGGCCATAGTCCCTAAACCAGGGCATCCAGTCCCAGCCGTTCTGCCAGGCCATCAGAACAGTGCGGCCCCGTTCGTCGGCCATCGACTGCGGCGCGTAGTATTCTCCGCCCCAATCCAACTCGCTGCGCGCGTCCCAGACGAATCTGGCGTTTGGGAAGTCCATGTCGCCGACCAGACACACGGTTTTGCTGTCGCCCAGGAACATTGGAGAAAAGGACAGCACCCAGCGACCTCCCAGCGGATACAGGTCGACACACTCCCACATCGTGCCCAGCTCGCCCCTTGAGCGCGCGATGATGCCGTGATAGCGCCAGACTGCCAGGTCGTCCGATTCGTAAAGAAGCGCGCAGCCCTCGCCGCCGTGCCACGCGCCCGCGCCAATGGAGGCGCCCAGCACCATATACCATTTGTCGCCCTGACGCAGCACCCGCGGGTCGCGAAAATCCGCCGAGATGCCTTCCGGAGGCTTCGCGATCACCGGGTTGTTCGCATACTTTTCAAAGCGCAGGCCGCCATCCAGGCTCCGGGCCAGGCACTGGGTCTGCACGTGTTGATCGCCCCGGAAGCTGGTCGCGGTGTAGGCCGCCATGAGCGCGCCATCAGCCTCAAATGTCGAACCCGAGAACACGCCGCCGCGGGGATGGTCGTCATAGGGCTCGCTGGGCGCCAGCGCGACGGGCAGGTGCTCCCAGTGGACGAGGTCCCGGCTGACGGCATGCCCCCAGTGCATCTTGCCCCACACCGCCGCGAAGGGATTGTGCTGGTAGAACAGGTGGTATTGCCCCCCGTACCAAATGCACCCGTTGGGGTCGTTGATCCACCCGCCGGGCGCCATAAAGTGATACCGCTGCCGAAAGGCGCCATGGGCGGCCTGCTGTGCCAGGGCCCGTTGGGCCTGTTGCGCCTCATCGATTCGCCGGCTGTGCCGGCTGGCCGGATCCGCTGCCATCCAATCCATCGTCTCCACCTCACAACCTCGGCTTTGAAACCCACATTCTGTAACCGGTTGCATTTTCTCTAGTATACAATGTACGGGACCAGGCTGTCAAGACGGAAGCAGAGGATTTTTGGCGTGCGCATTTCGTGAGAGGATCCCCGAAAAAGCGCCGAAAGCTGCCGAAATTCTTGGATATGGTGCGGTTAGCGGACGACAGCGCATGATCTAGGG
>JARKOQ010000229.1 GCA_029976005.1 Aggregatilineales bacterium
ACCCGATTAATTTCTTAACCTTCATCAATTTCGGCGCGACACGGGCTGACCCCCGATCGGTATTTCTCAGGAGGCTTCCATGCGACGACATCACCTGCGGGTTGTGTTGCTGGTTGTGCTGCTGGCTGCCCAGGCCCTCCCCGCCCTGGCCCAGCGGCCGGACGCGCCGCCCTACGCGCGGCGCGGGCCGTACCCGGTCGGGACGCGCGAGCTGGTGATCGAAGGGGAGTACCCCCTGAGTGTCACGCTCTGGTACCCGGCCCTCAATGCCGGCGGCGCGCCGGAGGCGGCCACCTATGCGTCCGGCATCCTGGCTTACCAGGGCCGCGCCCTGCGCGACGCGGCGATCGATCCGGGCGGGGGGCCGTACCCGCTGGTGGTCTTTTCGCACGGGCTGGGGGCGCTGCGCTTCCAGAGCCTGTATCTGACCGAGCACCTGGCCTCGCGCGGGTTCGTCGTGATCGCCGCCGATCACCCCGGCACGACGACCGCGGAGATCATCCTGGGCGCGGCCGGGCAGGACGCGGCGGCCGGGGTGGCGCGCAGCTTCGCCCGCCGCCCGCTGGAGGTCATGCGCGAGATCGCGTTCGCCGGGGAGTTGACCGCCGAGGGCGGGGCGTTCGCCGGGGCGATCGACACCGGCCGGATCGCCGTGATCGGGCACTCCTTCGGTGGGTATACGACGGCGGCCGCCGCCGGGGCGCGCCTGAACTTCGCCGCGCTGCGGGCCTGGTGCGCCGACCCGGTGGGCCTGAGCTTCACGCCGGGGGCCGATCCCGCGTTTGCGCCGCTTGCCCTGCCGGAGCAGGCCAACTGCGGCTTCGGCCTGATCGATTTCGAGGCCGAGATCGCCGCCGCGCGCGGGCTGGAATCCGTGCCGGAGGGCCTCTGGCCGCCGACGACCGATCCGCGCATCCGGGCGGCGGTGATGCTGGCCCCCTCCAGCGCCGCCAACTTCGGCGCGGAGGGTCTGGCCGCGCTGACCCTGCCGACCCTGATCGTGGCCGGGACGGCCGACGAGCTGACTCCGGCCGAAACCAACGCCTTCGTGTACTACCAGTCCATCGGCAGCGCGCGCAAGACCCTGGTTATGCTGGAGAACGCCAACCATTACCTGTTCGCCAACGCCTGCCCGCCGCTGGCCGCGGCGCTGGGCTACTACGCGATGTGTTCCGACGCGGTGTGGGACCTGGATCGCGCCCACGACCTGACCAACCAGTTCGTCACCGCCTTCCTGCTGGCGGAACTGACCGGCGACGCGGCCGCGCTGGACGCGCTCGACCCGGCGCTGGTGGACTTCCCCGGCGTGCGCGTCCTGGCCGGGCCGGGCATGTAACGGCCACCCGCGCGGCGCATCTAAAGCGGCAAAAGATGGCGATTGCGCCCCGGCGGGCGTATGATGGAGCCAGCACACCGGATCGCCAGGCCCGGAGACGGGTAAGGATAGGGTTGAGTATGGGTACTTCCTCCGAGCATCATCACGACTGCCGCCGTTTCCTGGCGAGTCTGTCCGATTACGTGGATGGCGTGCTGGACGAGGCGCTATGCCGCGAGATCGAGGCCCACATGGCCGGCTGCGAGGATTGCCGGATCGTGATCAACACCCTGGCCAAGACGGTCGAGTTATACCAGACCGCGCCCGCCCCGGCGCTGCCTCAGGACATCCAGCAGCGGCTGTTCACGTCGCTCGACCTGGAGAAGTTCCTGCGCAAACAGGGGTAGACGTCCGCGCGGAGGATCATTGCGTCGTGCGGCGATCACGGCCTAACCGGCGGTCGGATAGGGTCGCGTCGGAATTAATGGCGGTTTACAAATTGATCCGGTCACGCTGCTGGCCGCCGCAGGGACGGCCGGCCGGTCGTCCCTGCGGGTGACGGAGCGTTCCTGTTTTGAAGGTTCGTCAGTCCCCGTTCGGATGATCTTCGTTAGAAATAATTTTGGACTATCCAACTCTAATCAAACTATCATATACTTTTAAAAAAGCGATCATACGACCTTAATGTCGCTGTTGTAGAGTCTCATTGGTCACAAGCCCGTCAAAGACAGTGTAATCAAGCAAGGAGGAGACATACACAATGGCCCAGAATCCCGGCTTTAAGGGACTTGGCTTCAACCGGACCGACCTGGAGTTGTTCCGCTACTGGTCGCCCCGTGCCCAGATGTATGCCAGCGGCGATCAGTTGATGCATTACCTGGACGAGGATTGGGAGCCGGATCGGGTGGTTGAGGTTGAGACCCACTGGTTTGGCGAGGCCCGCCACATCCAGGTCTACCACTTCCTGCTGCGGCGGGGAAGCACGGAACTGGCCATGCGCGTGATCGGCAACCCGTTCTCGCACCGCCTGGTCAATGACGCCCGGTTCGGCTTCCAGCAGGTGCCGCACCGGCGCACCGTCCGTAAGGTGACCTTCGACGTGATGAAGGAAGAGTCGTAACCCGCAGCCCGGCCCGCCCATGACCGGGCTGCTGATTTACCGCGCCTGTTCGCGCGCGTCCTGGCCCCGGCCGGCATCCGGCTGGAGGGGCATCCGGGCGCGCAGCGGCCCCGGCAGCAGCGGCGCGAGTTCCGCCCGCTCCGCCGGGTCGAAAGGCCGCAGGAAGAACAGCGCCAGCGGGTAAAGCGCGATTCCCACCCCCACCGCCAGGCCCCCGGCCGCCTGCCACAGCCCGGCCACGGCCCCGAACATCAGCCCGGCCGCGAGTCCCGGCCGCCAGACCAATCCCCAGAATCCCACCCGGCTTTCCGAACTGCCTGACTCCAGGCGGGCTTGCAGCGTGGCGTGCAGCAGCCGCAGGAAGATCGTCAGCAGCAGCCCTTCACCCAGGATCGTGATCACCGCCGCCGCCGGATACCCGAAGCGCGGCAGGCAGATCAGGTTGGCCCCCACGTTGAAGATCACGACGATCAGGAAGGCGCGGGTCAGCACGCGCTGCTGGTCGAGCGCAATCAGGGCGTACTGCGTGATGCTGTTGATCCAGCCGATCGGGATGCTCCAGATCATGATCTGGAGCGCGATCGCGCCGTCCGGCAGGTATTCCGACCCGCCCAACAGCAAGATCAGGGTCGGCGCGAGGAAGGTGGTCAGGACGGCCACCGGCAGGGCGACCAGCACCAGCAGCTTGACCGCCAGCCGGTAGCTGCGCACCATCCGGGCCGGGTCGTCGTGGGCCTGGCGGCTGAGGACGGGCAGCAGCGCCGCCGAGAGGAACGCTGGGATGACCTGCAAGGCGTCCAGCCATTTGTAGGCGGTGCTGTACCAGCCGACCACCCGCACCCCGTTGATCGCCTCCATCAGGATCACGACGATCTTGTAGAACACGGTCGCCAGGAGGTGGTTGATCATCAGCGGCCAGGAGTCGACCAGCATCCGGCGCAGGTGCCCGCCGTCCGGCCGGGCTCGCGCCGCGCCCCCCGCGGGACGCGCTCCCCGCAACAAAGGCCGCGCCGCCCAGAGCATGACCGCCAGGATGATCAGGTTGGTGATGATGCTCACCCCGGCCAGCCCGATCACGCCCCAACCGAGCAGCAGCGCCCCCAGGCCCAGGGTGGCCTTGGAGAGCGTGCCCACCGTGGCGATCGCGGCCGGGATTTCGGCCCGCTCGAAGGCGTAGAACAGGGCGCTCAGGCCGGTGCTCAGGCTGTTGGGCAGCAGCCCGACGTACAGCAGCACGATGGCCGCGATAGCCGTCACATCCAGCGGATCGGCCACCGCCGTCTGGCGCACCAGCAGGAAGATGGCCAGCAGCGGCACGCCCACCCCGGCCAGCTCCAGGCGCAGCAGGCTGGTATTGACCAGGCTGCGCCCGGCCAGGGTCCGGTCGCGGGCCACCTCGCGGGTGAGGTAGGTGTTCAGACCGAAGTTGGTCAGGATGTCGAACCAGCCAAAGACGACGATGGCGTAGTAGTAGATGCCCGCGCCCTCCGGGCCCAGCACGCGCAGCATGATGAAGGCGAAGGCGAAGTCGATCCCCTTGTTGAACAGGTTCATGAGGATCGGCATCAGGCTGTTTTTGGCCAGGCGGCGCATCCCGCTGCCCTCGCCCTCGCCGGCCGGCTGGCCGCCGGTCATGCCCCGCCACAACCACACCCCCAACGCGAAGACCAGCGCCGCCCCGGCGATGAAGGTCAGGAAGGCCCCGACCTGGAAGCTGGGCGGGCTGTAGCGGAAGCGCACCGACCACGTGTCCGAGAGCGTGACCTCACCCGCCGCGACCTGTTCGGCGTAGCGTTCGGCCAGCGCCGCCGGGTCGAGCAGCACGCCCCGGAAGTTACCGTCCACCAGGGCGATCGGGACTTCGTGCTCGGCGTCCTCGCCCGTCCCCGCCGGGCGGACGTAAGCCCGCCAGCCGGTGAAATACGAATCGGCCAGCACCAGCCAGGACGGCTCCGCGATCGTCGCGTCGACCGTGACCTGGAGGCCCCGATACTCGGTGATGGTCTGGGCGACCGGCTCGGCGGGCCGGGTGGCGATGTCCTGCGACGTCAATGGCCGGTAGACCAGCGTCACCGTGCGCGGGTCGATATCCTGCACCAGCGCCGCGAATTCCTCCGGGCTGCCATAGACCAACTCCGTCGAGAGGGGCAGCGTGTAGGCGCGCGGCAGCACGTCCGTGTTTGCGTAGACGCGCAGCGCCTCGTCCTCATAGGCCAGAGTCCAGCCCTCGCGCTCGATCGTCTGGGTGGTGACGACGTAGCGCACCCCCAGCACGTCCAGCAGCGGCGAATCGAGGGCCTGGGGCTGGTCCGTGGTCAGCGGGGCCACCCGGTTGTATTCCAACTGGAACTGGGGCGAGATCAGGGCCATGAAATCCGTGTACTGTTTGGGGATGATGCTGTCGTAACCGCGTGCGTCCTGCAGCCCAAACATCCACGGGATGTTGGCGTTGAGCAGGGCCTCGCCGGGGGCGTCGTAGGTCGTGATCCGCACCGGCCCTTCCCCGGCGGCGCGGGCTTCCGCGTCCTGGCCCTGGAGCCATTCCAGGGCGGGCGGGGTGAAGTCGAGCAGGGCCGGGTCGGCGGCCGGGTTGAAGCCCCACGAGGCGACCATCAGATCGGCGGCGATCAGCGCCACGGCGGCAGCGGCCCATAGCGGTACGCCGCGCACCTGCCACTTCCGCCGCGCCAGCCAGAAGACGATCCCCGCGCCGAGCAGGATCAGGCCCAGGGTGAGCACATTCGTGAACTGGTAGCTGTAGAACATGCGCGCGTCGGCGAAGGCGTTTTCCGCCAGGGCCAGGCTGTGCAGAAGGCGGTCGATCAGCGGCTCGATCTGGGCGTAGAAGACGCGGCTCAGGCCCAGGCCGAGCAGGACGAGCACGCCCAGGGCGATCAGGAGGCGGGTGGCCCAGACGGCGGCCACCTCACCCCGGCGTTGGCTAGCGCCAACGCTCCCCCTCTCCACACGCGGAGAGGGGGAGGTGCCTTCCGCTTCCCCATCGCCTGCCGCGTCTGGATTGGCCGTGCGCCGCCACACGGTCTGCAACGCCTCCGCCCCGAATCCGGCCAGGACGGCCACGGACAGGGTCAGCGCGAAGACCCAGCGGAACGGCGAATGGAGCTGGTTGATCCCCGGCAGCAGATAGTACAGGATCGCGTAGGTGGGCGTCCCAAAGATGAAGGTCAGCGAGACCAGGGCCAGAGTCGCGAAGAGGCCCCGGTACGGGGCGACCTCACCCCCCGGCCCCCTCTCCACACGTGGAGAGGGGGAAGGCTGTAGGGACGACCGGGGCGATGCGAGCATCGCGGTCGTCCCGATGCGCCGTAGGCCCGATCCCCACGCCGCCACGAGGCCATACGCGGCCAGGATCATCGGCAGGAGGCCCATGTAGGCCCCGCCCTCGACGTAGTTCTTGATGCCCCAGTCGATGGTCGTGATCGGCTGGCCCAGGGCGTTGAGCGTGGCCTGCACGGTCTGGCCGCTGAAGACGTCGACATAGGCGTGGTGGGAGGGGTTGCCGAAGAAGTTCGGCATGAAGAAGGCGATGATCCGCCGGGCCGGATAGGCCCAGCTCCGGATTTGATCGAGCGTGGCCGAGCCTTCGCGGAAGTTGCGGCTGACCAGCTCGAACAGCGGCAGCAATTGGACCGCGCCCAGCCCGATCCCGCAGCCAACCATCGCAAGCAGCCACACCCCGCGCCGGATCAGCCGACCGAAGGTGGCGCGCTCCCGGCGGCCCGCCCAGGCGACCATCCCCAGGCGCGCCGCCGCGTAGAAGACCATGATCAGCAGGGTGTAGTAGGTGATCTCGACGTGCCCGGCCAGGATCACCAGGGCCAGCCCGATCGCGCCGAGCGCCACCCAGGGCAGGGTAGCCGGACGGCCCAGGATCGGCCGCGCCCGGATCACGAACTCGACCATCAGCAGAAGCAGCGGCAGCCAGGCCGAGGCCCCCAGGATCATCGGGAAGACGGCCTGGATCACGAACCAGGCGGCCAGCTCCCAGCTCACCGCCGCGACCGTGCCCCCGATCCGGCCCTGGCCGATCCCGCGCGCGAACAGGTACATGCACAGCCCGGCCAGCCAGAGCTGGATCACGGTGTACCAGCCGTAGGCGCTGGCCAGCGGCAGGACGTAATACAGCAGGCTGAGGGGGTAGATCACGCTGGCCTGCCCGGCCGCGAAGAAGGGCACCCCCGCGAACAGGTGCGGGTTCCAGAGGGGCAATTCCCCGTTGGTGATGCTCTCCCGCACGAAGCCGCGCCAGACGTAATTTTCCAGCACGAGGTCGGAGAGCAGGCTGTTGTGGGGGACCTCCGGGGCCTGGACGACCTCGCGGTACGTGGCGAACGGCTCCCACTGGACCAGGTTGTCGGCGGGCAGCAGGGTGCGGTCGCCGAGCGTGACGGCGCTGAACAGGATCAGCGGCAGCAGGAGCAGCAGCAGGACGATCGCCAGGTCGGGGGCGTACTTGCGCATAGGGCCGGTCTCTCTCAAAGGCAAGCGGTCAGCTCTCAGCGGTCAGCCAAAGGCCATCGCCGCGACAGCGGAGGGCATTATACCCCGCTTTGCGCGCGGCCAGCCCTACGCTTGGCTGACGGGTGTGGGACGACGGCCTCAAAAACAGCGAACCGCCAAAACGCCAAGAGCGCAAAGGAAAAACGTGGAGAAAAGCAAAACATGCAAAGCCTCGACCGCCGGGGTCGCCAGGGAAAAAGAGCTTCTCAGGTTTTTCCTCCGTATTTTCCTTGGCGTTCTTGGCGTCTTGGCGGTTCATCCCGCCTTTGATGTGCTGGCCCGCGAACGGCTGGCGGAACACCGCGGCCCCTAAAACCGGAAATACAAGAACTGCTGGGCCTGATCCAGGCTGAGGATGGAGGCCACCAGCAGCACGATCAGCACGGCGGCTTGCAGCGCGGGCGGGGCCCAGCCCCACAGGCGCGGCACCTGCGTGGTGCCTTTGGGAAGCTGGAGCGTCGCCAGGGCCGGGACGCGCCATTCGATCAGCGCGCACAGGCCCAGCAGGGCCAGCAGCCGGAAGCCCAGCAGCGCCTGCACGTCCGCCAGGCCCAGACCGTGCAGACCCGCCATCGAGCCGATGATGTGGAAGGCCATCTCCGGGGACGTGCTGCGGAAGAACACCCACCCGATCACGACTCCGGCGAACGTCAGCAGCCAGCTCAGCCCGCGCCAGCGGATCGGCTGGCGGCCGCGCGTGGCGTGGTAGA
>JARKOQ010000239.1 GCA_029976005.1 Aggregatilineales bacterium
GGGCAGGAATCGATGGGAAGGCGCGCGTATCGTCGATGAACCCGACCGTGTTGTACAGCCCGGCCGTCTCCATCACCTGATCGAAGTAGCGCGCCATGCCGTTGAGGCTGTCGTGGAACCACCACGGCGGCCCAATCCGCAAGGCCGGGTAATGCCCGGCCAGCGGCGCCATCTCGCGGGCATAGGTCGTCTCGTCAAGGTTGAACAGGACCAGCGTCAGCCGCGAGTCGTTGCCGTGCCGTTCCAACAGCGGACGCAGGTTGCGTGTGAATTCGGTCGCGATGGGGATGTCCGCCCCCTTGTCGATCCCGAAGCGCGCGAAGAGGGCCGGGTTGTGGTTGCGGAACGACCCGACGTGAAGCTGCATCGTCAGGCCGTCCTCGGTGCTCATGCGGGCCATCTCGATCAGCATGTGGCCGGTGAAACGCCGTGCGTCCTCCGCCGAAGCCGTGCCCGCCAACGCCCGCTGGAAGATCGCCTCCGCTTCCGCCCCGGACAACACCTCGGTGTAGGCCGTCAGCGCGGCGTGATCGGTCGAGACCGCGCCCATTGACTTGAAGAAGGCCCGCCGGTTTTCCAGGGCGGCGATGTAGCTGCGATAGTCGCGCACCTCGATCCCGGAGATGGCGCTCAGCCGGTCGATCTCCGCCCGCCAGACCGGCATGTCGATGTTGACCGCCGCGTCCGGGCGGAAGGCCGGAATCACCAGACCTTCCGGCCAGGTGGCCCGGATCGCCTGGTGCGCGTCCAGCGGATCGGAAGCGGCGTCGGTCGTAGAGAGGACCTCGATGTTGAAGCGCTTGAACAGGGCGCGCGGGCGGAATTCCGGCTTGGCCAGGCAGGCCTCGATGTGGTCGTAGACCGCCTGAGCGTTGGCCCCGCTCAGCTTCTCGGTGACACCGAAGACCTCCTCCAGTTCCTGGGCCAGCCAGATGCCGGTCGGCGTGCCCCGGAAGAGGTAGAAGTGATCGGCGAAGCGCTGCCAGATACGGCGCTGGTCGGTTTCGACCGGGGTGCCATCCCGTGTGGGAACGCCCAGGTCTTCCAGCCTGACGCCCTTGGAATACAGCATCCGGAACACGTAGTGATCGGGGATAATCAGCAGCTCGGCGGGCGACCCGGTCGAGGCGTCCGGGTCGGCGAACAGCCGCGGGTCGACGTGCCCGTGCGGGCAGACCAGCGGCAGGTCCTTCACCGTCTCATACAGGGCCAGCGCCGCCCGGCGTTGGGCCGGTTCAGGGCTGAAAAAACGGTCGGCGGATAAAGCCATCGCTCACGCCTCCTTTGGCGGAACTCGATCGATCCGGGTGGGCGAGGGGAACCAGGCGGCGCGTGCGCGCGCCCTCGCCGTCTCATGAGTTCAGACCACCGGGACGTCCCGCGCTCAGGCGAATTTGCCACTTGTGTTAGCGCTAACATCTCCGGTATACTCAGCCTACATCACAGGGCGAGTCCTGTCAACCACTCGCCCGCCGGAAGAGACCGATGGCCAAACGACAGCAGCAGATCACCCTTCAGGATGTCGCCGATCGCGTCGGCGTCTCGCTGATGACCGTCTCGCGCGTGCTCAACAACACTGACCGGGTCAGCGAAGCCACCCGCCAGCAGGTGCTCCAGGCGATCCAGGACCTGGGCTACCGCCCCAGCCGGGCGGCGCGCAGCCTGGCCTCGCATAAGACCTTCCTGCTGGGCGTCGTCGTGCCGGACATCACCAACCCGTTCTTCGCCGAAGTGGTACGCGGCATCGAGGAAGTCGCCTGGGAGCACGAATACAGCGTCCTGCTCTCCAACACGCGCGACACTCCGGAGCAGGAGCACGCGATCCTGGATCGGATGGATACCAGCCTGATCGACGGGCTGATCAGTTGCAGTTCCCGGCTGCCGGCGGACGTCCTGCACGCGATCGTCGCGCGCCAGAAGGCCGTGGCCCTGATCAACCGCACCCTGCCGGACATGCCCGCCGGGATCATCAGCGTATGGTCCCGGCAGGAGCAGCGCCCCGGCCTGGCCGTCGAGCATCTGGTACGCGGCGGCCGCCGCCGGATCGGGTTCGCCGGTCTGCAGCACCGCGCCGCCCTCCACGTTCCCTCCTTCAAGGCGGCTGCCCAGGCCGCCGGACTCGATTCGGACGATTCGTGGATTCTCGTCGCGCCGCACACCTGGGCCGGGGGATTCGAAAGCGCCCGGCAACTGCTTGACTACCACCCGGACATGGACGCCCTGGTCTGCGGCAACGACCTGATGGCCCTCGGCGCGATGCGGGCCATCCACGAAGCCGGGCGCAGCATCCCGGCCGATATCGCCCTGACCGGCGGCGACGATACCGTCCTGGCCCGCCAGGTGGAGCCGCCCCTGACCACCTTCCGCACCAACAGCTATGCCATGGGCTGCACCGCCGCCGGTCTGCTGTTCGAGCGCCTGGGCGGGCGGGAGGACTTCGAGCCGGTCTCCTTCCCGGAGGAGATCGTGATCCGCGCCAGCGCGCCGTGAGCGCCGGGGCGCGGCCGGGCCAGGTCGGGCGTTTGACCTGTTTCAACTCAACACAGATGATACGGATTCTACGGATTGGCACGGATTTCTTATGGTTAGAAAACCGTGTTCATCCTTCAAATCCGTGAAATCCGTAGTGATTCATTGAAAATGATTGCATGGATGGATCGGGCGTCGCGCGGTCGGGGATTGGATGAACCTTAAGAAAATAATCCGGCAACGGGATCGATACGCCATCCGTAGGGGCGGTTCGCGAACCGCCGAATATGCGTCAAGATAAGATGCCCGATCTGATTTTGAGCTGGCGGCCGTTGGACCGCCCGCGACTCAAGTCGCGGGCTAGGGATACCAAGTCCACTGAAAGTGGACTCACAAGATGCCCAATCCCCCAGTCCGCTTCAGCGGACTTCGTGTCCGTAGCCGGGGACTTGAGTCCCCGGCGTGGCCGCTGCGCCACCACTGCCTCGCTTCGTGTCCCGTCAAAACGCTTGATTTGACGCATATTGGGCGGGTCTGCGACCCACCCTGGGCGACCGGGCGGTCGTCCCTACCCGATTTTCCAGGTGTTGCGTTGGGGCCGCGTGACCGCATCGATCGGCGGGCGTTCCCCCTTGCCTGCCCGCGTTCGACCGTTGAGCCAGAGGGTCCCCCCTCGCCGGCTAGGTCACCAGCCCCTTGGTGGCGCGCATGAAGACCGCCTCCAGGTTGCGCTCCTCCTCGCTGAAGCCCACGATGGCGATATTGGCCTCGCTCAGGCGGCGGCTGATCTGGGCCACGCCCTCGTCCTCGCCGCTGAAGTGCAGGCGCAGGCGCGGGCGGCCCTTGTCGCTCTTGTCGATCTCGATCAGGTCCAGCACGCCTTCGAGCGGGCTGATGATGCTCTGGGCCTTCTCCAGGTCCTCGCGGCTCAGGAAGGTAATTGTGATCTCGCGGTGCGGCATCAACTGGCGCTGCATCTCCTCCATGCTGCCCTGGGCCACCATCTGCCCGGCCTCGATGATCCCGATGTGGGTGCAGATTTCGGCCACGTCGGCCAGGATGTGCGAGGAGAAAAAGATCGTCTTGCCCATCGAGGCCAGTTCCACCAGCAGCTCGCGGATCTCGATCCGGGCGCGGGGGTCCAGCCCGGAGGCCGGCTCGTCCAGGATCAGCACCTGGGGATCGTGGGCCAGGGTGCGGGCCAGGCACAGGCGCTGCTTCATGCCCCGGCTGAGCTTGTCCACCATGTCATTCTTGCGGTGGGTCAGCTCGACCAGCTCCAGCAGGTCGTCCACCAGGGCCGCGCGCTCGCGCTCCGGGATGTCGTAGCAGGCGGCGAAGAAATCCAGGTACTCCCAGACCCGCATGTCGTCGTACACGCCGAAGAAGTCGGGCATGTACCCGATGGCGCGGCGCACGTTGCGCGGGTCCTTGGTGACCTCGTACCCCGCCACGAAAGCCTGGCCGCTGGTCGGCTGCATCAGGGTGGTCAGGATGCGCATCGTCGAAGTCTTGCCGGCGCCGTTCGGCCCCACGAACCCGTAGATCGCGCCCTCCGGCACGATCAGGTTCAGGTTGCTGACCGCTTCCAGCTTGCCATAGCGTTTGACCAGATTGCGGGTTTCGATAATCGTGCTCATTGCAGCTCCAGAGCCGTCAAGAATGGGCGACTGCCCGGACAAAGCCGGAACGATCGCCGCAGATCAGGCATCTCTCTCACAGCCAATCCCACCTCAAACCCCCACACCGCGCCTTCGACACGTCCAGGGCATATGAGGGACTTTCACCTCTATCCCGGCGCGATAACCCCGCGCGGCCCCAATCCCGATGCGGTGAAACAGCGCCGGGATAGGCGAGAGGCAACTCATGGCGATCTGCAAATTGATCCGGGAACGCTGCTGGCCGTCGTAGGGACGACCGGCCGGTCGTCCTACGGGTGATGAATCCATCCCGTTGCCGGATCATTTTGTAAACGTTCAAAAGTCCCCCCGCTTGCGAGGAGGGCGTCAGGGTGGGATCAGAATCAACCAGCGCTTCCTTGAGCGTGAGGTCAAAGTCCATACCCCACTCTAAAACGTGCCCGTCCAGGTCACGTCCACCTCGCCCACGTCGATCAGGTCGGTCACGTTGTCCGGCACGATCAGCACCTGGACGGCCTGCCCCGGCCCCAGGAAGCGGCCGGGATCGTCGAGCGTCGCCCGGCTGCCGCCGCGAATATCCAGCAAAATCCACTCGGAGCCGGCCCAATCCCACACGAAGACGGACGCCGTGCTGTAGCTGGACTGGCGCACGGTGATCTCCAACCGGGTGACTTCCGCCAGCCTGGCCCCGGCCAGCGGCACGAAGCGGAACCCGGCCCGCTCCCCACCGTTGAGGCTCAGGTTGTAGGGCCGGGCCAGGGGGACGGTCGTCTCCGGCAGGGCCGCCCAGGTGGAGAATCCAGGCCCGATCGTGACCTCCCCCTCAGGCCGCGCCATACTGACCGGCAGCTCAAAGATATACAGGCTCGTGTCATCCGCAATCCAGGCTGCGCCCTCCAGGGCCATGTCCAGCGGCATGTTGTCGCCGTTCCAGCCCACCAGGTAGACCCGGTCACCGCGCCCGCCGGAAAAGTCCAGGTCCGGGGCCAGCGCGCGCAGAAAGTCCTGGCGCTGGCGCAGCAGGCGCGTCCGGGAATCGGGGTTCTGGGCATAGTACCAGGCGGGGTTGTAGCCCGCGCCGAGCACGTCCTGGGCGGTCAGGTCGAGCCGCCCGAAGGTGAAATCGCCCTCGCGCGAGCTGACCAGCGACAGCGGCATGCTCTGGCGGTTGGTCAGGGGCAGGTCAAAGCCCGCGCGCTGGCCCGGCTCCAGGCTGCCCACGTGCTGGAAGCCGCCCCGCACCAGCACGACGGCATCCTCCAGCCGCATCCCGGTCGTGTTGGAAACCGTCCCGCCGATCCGGGCGCTGCCGTCCGCCGCCAGGGTCAGGGTCACGTCGCTTTCCAGCCGGGGTGGGGTGTCGATGAAGCCGGAGACGGCGAACCCGGCCACGAAACTGGCGTCCACCCGCAGGTCGGCCGCGCCAAACCGGTCGGTCTGCTCCACCTGGGTCGCCAGTTGGACGGCCCCCAGGCCGCCGCCGACCGTCGTCTCCTCCGGCAGCGGGCGCAGGGTGAAGCCTTCCGGCGCGGCGATCGAATACACCCCGCGGCGCGGCGACAGCAGGCCCACCAGCCCGTCCACCTGGGCGCGATCGCCATCCGGCCAGACCTGGATCAGGGCCAGCCGGTTGAAGGTGGCGCGCGTGCCGCGCAGGCTGAAGCCGGTCACGTAGGCCAGGACGCTGAACAGCACCACCAGGGCGGGGATGGTGATCCAGGCCAGCTCGCGGCGGCGCAGGACGTGCAGCACGGCATAGTTGAGCGGGCCGATCACGGCGATGTAACCCAGCAGCAGGCCGAACATCTCCAGCGGCGTGGGCAGATCAAAGCCGGGCGATTCCTGCACCACGGTGCGGGCGGTCGTCCAGTCCTGCACGCCATACGACCAGCTCGGCGTCTGTTCGGGCAGAATCACCACCGTCTCCCACAAGGCCCCGTTCCCCCGCCAGCGGCGGAAAGGAGCCAGCCCCGGATCGGCGGCCAGAAAATCGACCCGGCCTTCGCCGTAGTCGCGCCGCACCAGCAGCGGGACGTCCCGCGCGTCGGCTGCTTCCACCGCGACCAGGACTTGCGCCCCCGGACGGAGGGTGCCCGTCGCCAGGATCACGTCCGGCTCGACCAGGGAGTCGGCGGCGCGCCCGGCGTAGGCCGCCAGGGCGGACAGATCGCCGGCCGTGGTCGTGCCGCTGATGTCCAGCGGCAGCAGGCCGGCCAGGGCGGCCGTGGTCAGGCGATAGTTCGGGCCGCCGCAGACGATCAGGTGGCCCCCGGCCAGCACCCAATCGGCCAGCGCGGCCTGCTGCTCGACCGACATGCGCCCGGTATCCACGTCGGAGAAGAGGATCACGTCCAGCCCCAGCAGGGCATCGGCCAGCGGCGGGATGTTCTCCACCGACCAGTTGGCCTGGTAGCTCTGGCCCTCGCCCAGGGCGATCCCGCTCAGGTCAACCGAGCCGCCCGGCGCGTCGGTCACGACGGCGGTCAGGATGTCGCCCGCCTCGGCGGGCAGGAGCTGGCCGGTCTGGGTGGTCAGGACCGCGCCGGTTTCGTCGACCAGCTCGACCACCATCTGGCGGGCGAAGGATTCGATGGCGGCGTACAAAAAGACCTGCTTGCGCGACTGGCGGGGCAGATCGATGGGCGTGCTGTAGGTGGTACCGCTCAGGCCGGCGTTGTTCTCCGCGCGGACACGCAGCGAGCCGCGCACGTCCGGCCCATCATTGCTCAGGGTCAGGCGCAGGGGCGTCCAGGTATCGCCCCGGAAGCGGAGGCCGTACCCGGCATCCACCTGGAGGGTGAGCGGGCTGGTGGGTTCCTGGCGCGGCGGGGCAAAACCCAGGGTCCACGGGGCCAGCAGTCCCAGCAGCAGCACGACACTCGCGAGCGTTCGGCGATTCACAGGCTTCTCCACGTTCCGGCGGCTTTTCCCCCGGCAAGACCCAGCCCATCCCGCACAGGCACCCCAGTCTGCGCCGGAGACGATTGTACCATGCGCCCGAAACGGCTCACAAATAGGCCGAAAAAGCGAGAGCGAATCGCCAGGATGTCATGGGACGCCAGGGAAAAACGCGGAGAAGAGCAAAAAGGCGAAAAAACGGCGCGTCAAGGAATGAGCGCCGTCTGTCGCCTCTGGCTGAAAGCTAATGGCTGACCGCTGCCTTTTCAGCCTCTCGGCGTCCGAACGGGCGTGGCCGTCCAGGTGGCGGGCGGGGTCGCCGACGGCAGCCGGGTGGGCGTCGAGGTGGCCGTGGGCGGCCGGGTCGCGGTCAGGATCGCGGTCGCGGTCGCCGTCTCCGTCGGGAGGGGCGTCGCGGTCGGCACCGGGGTCGGCGGGGCCGCGTCGATCGGAAGCTGGCCCGGCTCCACGTTCAGGCAGACCACCGCCTGGACGGGCAGCCACAAGCGCGGGCTATCCGGGCCGCCGCCGGGAGCCAGGATGCGCAGCCAGGTGGCGCTGCCATCCCGCCCGTCCGGCATGACGATCTGATCCGCGCCGGCAATCGCCATGACCTGGTGCAGGTCGCTGGGGCCGCTGCGCAGGGCGGTCTCGGCGGCCAGCACCCGGCAGGCCGGGTCTTCCACCGGCAGGGTGAGAGTCCGCTCGGCGGTCTGGCCGCCGCCGCCCTCCGCCAGCAGGCGGAGCGTCACCGTGTCATAGGCCGTCAGGCTAAGAACCAGCGAATCGGCGGGATTGAACTCGGTCGAATCGGGCTGGCCGGTGATCGGCTCCAGCCCTTGCAGCCGGACGCGCGTCCCACCACTGACGTTCCAGCTCACCAGCACGTTCTGGGTGACATAGCGGATCAGCTTGGCGGGGGCCGCGCTGAAGTCGGCGATGCTCAACACGGGATGGACGGTCAGGTCGACGCTGGAGCGGGTGATCTGCGAGCCATTGACCGCCACCAGGGTGATCTGGTGCGGGCCAGGCGCTTCGATCGTCAGGCTCAGGCTGGACTCGCGGGCGGGAATCTCGTCGGGCTGGGTCACGCCGTCGATCTCGACGTACAGCGCGCTCGTGTCGCGCACGGCCCACTGGAGGGTGACAGGCTGGCCCTGCACCACTTCCGGGGCGGAGAGCGCCAGACCGTCGACGCTGGGCGGCGGGGGCGGGGCCAGCAGGGCCGCCAGCACCGCGATCGCCGCCAGCACGAGGACGCCGATCAGGCCGACCGCCGCGCCCAACCGCCAGCCGGACAGCAGCGGCTCGACGCTGACCCGGCCGGGCATGGCCGCCTGAAAGCCGGAGGCATCATGCGCGCGGGCCACGATGGCGAACTCGTGGATGCGCGGCGCGCCCAGCAGCGGCTGCTGGCGCGCCCGGACGCGCGTCCGGATCGCCATCCGCTGGCCGGGGCCGAGCACGGCCGTGCCCGGCTGAAAATCGAAATCCACCCCGCCGCCGCGCGACTGTCCGCTGAAGCTGAGCTGGAGGGGGTTGTTGCCCTGGTTGTGGATGTGCACCGGCACGACCTCGCCGGACGCGATCTCGCTGCGGCCCAGGTCCAGGCCGAAGCCGTTGTAGGACAGCACGGTCAGCACCAGGCTGGCATCCACGGTCTGCGTCGGGCGCGACTTGCTGCGCACCCGCACGATGCAGGGATACTGGCCGGGGCGGCTGTCGGGCCGGCGCAGCGGCTTGAAGCTGATCATCAGATGGGCCTGATCGCCGGGATCGAGCACGACTTCCACCCGTTCCAGGCGGACCCACTCGCGCGGCACGCCGTCCAGCTCGACGAAATAGCGATCCTGCTCGGCGCTCATGTTGTGAATCAGCAGCGCCGCCTGGACGTACACCCCCGGCGTGACCGGCTGATCCGGGCCGAGCAGCTCCACCCGGTAGGTGGGACGCTCGATCTCGATCCGCTGGGTGACTTCCACGTTGACCGGCTCGGTCGGATTCTCGTCGCTCGGATGGTAGATCAGGCGAATCTCGCCGATCTGGATTTCCTCGCCGCCGTGCAGTTCCGCCCGCTGGTTGGATTCGATCTGGATGCCATCCAGGTAAGTGCCGTTGATCGAGCCGAGGTCCTGCAAATAGACGCGCGTCTCCTCCAGGACCAGGGTCGCGTGGTAGCGCGAGACCGCGTTGGCATCCAGCAGGATGTCGTTGCCCGGCGAGCGCCCAATCGCGATGTTGGGCTTGCTGAGCTGGTAGCTGTCGATCGGGCCATCGGGCCGGTAGACATCGAGCCGCCCGTAGGTCATGTTCGTCCCGTTCTCCTGAGGCGCGTGCTGCCCGGTTCACAGTGGTATTGTAGTCAGGACAGGCAAGGCCAGCAATGGGAGGCCTCTGGCCTCGCAGGGCAATCGCATCAAAAGCAAGTCGAACCGCCAGGACGCCAGGAACGCCAAGGAAAAACGCGGAGAAAGGCAAAAATCGAAAATCTTGCGTCGCGATGGCGCGGAGGTCAAAGGGCTTCCTCGGTGAAGTCTTTCCTC
>JARKOQ010000206.1 GCA_029976005.1 Aggregatilineales bacterium
GCGGCCGCCGGGGAGGGCTGCGATGGCTAGGCTGGTGCTGCTGGCGCCCCGCTGGCGCAAGGTGTGGGCCGACCTGGCCGGCAATAAGCTGCGCACGCTGCTGGTGGTGCTGTCGATTTCGGTCGGGGTGTTCGCGGTGGGGATGATCTACAGCTCGTACCTGATGTTCGAGCGCGATCTCGACCGTAGCTGGCGGTCGGCGATGCCGGCCAGCGCCAGCGTTTACGCCGACCCGTTCGACGAGGAGCTGGTGGACAGCGTCCGCAGCCTTCGCGGCGTGCGGGAGGCGGACGGGCGGCGCAACGTCGACCTGCGGGTCCGCGGCCCGAACGGCGAGTGGAAGGCGATGTTCCTGACCGCCATCCCCGATTACATGAAGCAGAAGGTGAACGTCATCCGGCCCCAGTCGGGCGCCTGGCCGCCGGGGGACGGCGACGTGCTGCTGGAGCGGTCGTCGTTGGCCGATCTGGGGGTGCAGCAGGGGGGCAGCATCACGGTGGAGACGCCCACCGGGCGCAAGCGGACCCTGAAGGTGACCGGGATTGTCTACGACCCCAGCCAGATTCCCAGCATGTTCATCGGCCGCTACTACGGCTATATCAATATGGATACCCTGGAGAAGCTGGACGAGCCGCGCCGGCTGGACCAGGTGAATTTCGTCGTCGACTCCGCGGTGCTCAAGGGCAAGGATACCGCCCCGATCGAGGCGATTGGCCGGCGGGCGTGGACCAAGCTTGAGCAGGGCGACACGATCGTCTGGTGGCTGCAGGTGAACAAACCGGGCGAGCACCAACTGCAGGGGGCGATCAACGCCATGATCATGCTGCTGGCCGTGCTCGGGGTGCTGTCGCTCTGCCTGGGAACCTTTTTGCTCATCAATACGGTGTCGGCCATCCTGACCCAGCAGGTGCGCCAGATCGGCATCATGAAGGCAATCGGCGCCCGCCGCGACCAGATACTGGCGCTGTATCTCGCCCTGGTGGGGGCGTTCGGGCTGCTGGCGCTGGCGGTGGCGGCCCCGCTGGGGGCGCTGGCGGCCGACGCGGTGACGCGGTTCATGGCCGGCGTCTTCAACTTTGACTCCGGCGGGCTGGAGCTGCCGCCGCGGGTGCTGCTGCTGGAGGCGGCGGTGGCCCTGGTCGTGCCGCTGGCGGCCGCGCTGTGGCCGGTGTGGCGGGGCACGGGGGTGACGGTCCGCGAGGCGGTGAGCGACTACGGCATCGGCGGCGTCGAGGCCAGGGGCCGGGTGGACCGGTGGGTGGACGCTTCCTTAAAGAAGCTGCAAGGGCTGCAGCGGCCGGCGGTGCTGTCGCTCAGGAACACCTTCCGCCGCAAGGGGCGGCTGGCGCTGACGCTGCTGACGCTGACGGTTGCCGGCACGGTGTTCATGGCCGTGTTCTCGGTGCGCGCGTCGCTATATACCACCCTTGACCAGGCGCTCGAGTATTTCCGTTACGACGTTTCGATAACCTTCACCCAGAACTACCGCTCCACCCGCATCGAGCAGGAGGTGGCACGGGTGCCGGGCGTGAAGGCTGCCGAGCCGTGGGGCTTCTCGTCCGGGCGCATCCTCCGTGAAGACAGCAAGGCGGCCGAGGACGAGGCGAGCTCGAACGTCTTTATCCTTGCGCCGCCGCTGGATACGAGGATGGTCGAGCCGAAGATCGTCGCCGGCCGCTGGCTGGTGCCCGGGGACGAGAGCGCCCTGGTGGTCAACACCGAAGTGCTCAAAGACAGCGAGCACCTGAAGGTGGGCGGCCCGGCGGTCGTCAAGGTCGGCAACCGGCGGCTGAAGTTTACGGTGGTCGGCATCGCCCAGAGCACCATGACCGGGCCGCTGGCGTACGCGCCGTACGACTGGCTGGCCGGGGCGGTCCAGGAATCCGGGCGGTCGCGTTCCGTTCAGGTGGTGGCGACGTCGGCGAAGCCGGAGGACCAGACCGCCCTGGGGCGGGCATTGGAGGAGCACCTGAAGAACAACAGCCTGCGCGTCCAACAAGTTGACGTAACCTGGGAAGCGAAGCAGCGCATCCGCGCCCAATTCGACATCATCACGATGTTCCTGCTGATGATGGCGGTGCTGCTGGCGGTGGTCGGGGCGCTGGGGCTTACGGGGACGATGGGCATAAACGTGTTGGAAAGGACGCGCGAGATCGGGGTTATGAGGGCGATTGGCGCGTCCAGCCTGGAAATCGGTCGGGTGTTCGTGGTCGAGGCGCTGTGCATCGGCCTGATGAGTTGGCTGGCGGGGGCCATCCTGGCCCTGCCGGTGGCGGCCCTGCTTTCCTACCAGGTAGGGGTGCTCTTCCTGCAGAGTCCGCTGGCTTTTTCGTTCAGTTTCCTGGGGGTGGGTATCTGGCTGGCCCTGTCGGCGGGGCTGTCGGTGGTGGCCAGCCTGCTCCCGGCCTTCAACGCGGCCCGGCTGAGCG